>JAAYRV010000090.1 GCA_012518595.1 Bacillota bacterium | reverse complement strand
TCCGACATAATCAAGGTGGCTTCCAATCGTCTGGAAACAGCGTTGTCTAGGAGTTTCTTCATTTCTTCTCACCTCCGATAACCACCTTCTGAATGCGTATGTGGGGTGAACCCTGGGCTACCGGCAGCGGACTCTGGCCGGCTTTACCGCAACCGCCGGGGCCGTTCTTGAATTCGAAGTCGCTTCCTATCATGTCAATGTTTCTGAGGGTTTCGAATACGTTTCCGGTAAGATTCACGTCACGAACCATCTCTGCGATGGCGCCGTTCCTTATCATGTAGGCCCTGGATGGTGCGAAAGTGAACATCTCTCCGTTTGTCTGGCCTCCGTAGCCTCCCTTAACGTATACACCTACCGAGATTCCCCGGAGCATTTCTTCAAAGGTATGTTTCCGTGGCGCAATGCATGTTGTGCGCATCCTCACAATCGGCGGAAACCTGTAGTTAATTGCACGGGCATTTCCGGTAAGAGACTCGTTCATTTTTGTCGCGCTTTCTCTGGAGTGGAGATGGCCGACTACAACACCGCCCTTAACAAGGTAGGTCTTTCGCGTAGGTACGCCTTCGTCGTCGTACTTTGACTCGCCACGATTGGGTCCTTCTGTTCCGCTGTCGTATATGTCCAGTTCATCTGAACCGTACCTCGTCCCAATCTTAAGGAGTTCTTTCATCCTTTCGTCTTCATCGAGATCATCAGATTCACTCAAATGGCCGAAAGCTTCATGGACGAAGAGGCCTGCCATATCCGGGTCAAGAATCACTGTGTATTGCCCTGCCTGAACAACAGGCGCATAAAGCATTTCCCTGGCAGCTTCGGCTGCTTCTCTCACCTCGTCGTCAAGTCCTAATGTCATGCCATAATCCTGGTTTGATCCGAATCTGGCTGACTCCTGGACAGTGAGCCTGTCCCTGGTGGCGACAGCGGTCAGGCTTCCGCCTAAGTCCATCTTCTCTTGGTACACATATGTACCTTCCGAATTAGCAAAATGCAAATGGGTGTGCCTGTCCATGTAGTAAATTGAGGAAGACGTGATCTCAGGTGAACTGAGGATCAACCGATTGTAACCTTCAAGGAGCTCCATCTTGTCCTTAAGGGGCACGGCGAATGCCTCTTTTTTGAAGTCCCCCTGAACGTAGTCTACTACCGGGTCTACCGGATAGAGGCGGATGTCTCTGTTAAGCCTATCGCCTAAGAGTTTCGCTTGAGCGCATGCCTCTTCCACTTTCTCCGCCAAGTTATCAAGACGGTTGAATGAAACGAATCCCCAACCCCCTTTATGAAGCGCCCTTACGTTTCCGCCTACCGAAATGTTCTGCGAGACCAGTTCTATATCGTTTCCCCTAAAGCGCACTGAAGTCTCGTCTGTTTCCTCTATCCTAATCTCACAATACTCTGCAGTGGAGCACTTAAGCCCTTTGCTCATGAGATCTCTCATATCTGTTGGCAATGTGAGATTTCCTCCTTTCCGTGAATTTGCTTGAGACGTTTAATCCACTGTATTAAACAAAGTTTATCCATAATGAGCTTTAAGTAATTAAAACCATAATACTAATATATTAACACATAAACGGTAGATATCGGAAGAAGAGTTCGGGACACTCGCATCTCTATGCAATGAAGTATCACCTGTCTAGTTGCCTATTCTGGACAATGTTTGTGTTTCTATGTATTTAAAAACATGGGTTTAAATGGTATTCTTTACATAAGAATCCTAAAGGAGGGCTACCATGAAGAAGAATCTGTGGGTTTTGCTGATCGTGAGTTTAGTTCTTCTACTGGGGATGACTGATTGCGGGAATTGGGCAGAGGCCAAGACAGCAGGTGGTGTGGTGATTTACTCGCCTTGTAGCGAGGATATTATCAATACCATCATACCGATGTTTGAAAAAGAAACCGGTATCAAGGTTGACCTCATTACAGCCGGCACAGGTGAACTGGTCAAACGTCTTGAATCAGAAAGACACAATCCTTATGCAGATATCATGTTCGGGGGTTCTCCGGCTACGCTTGTGTCCCATGTTGACCTTTTCGAGGAATACGTCTCTCCGAATGATGAGTTCATGATGGAACATGCCAAGAATGAGACAGGATTCTTTACGCCTTTTAATGCCGATGGAAGCGTCATTCTCGTTAATAAGAACATCGTTGGGGACATTGAGATTACCGGATACGCAGACTTGCTGAATCCGAAGTTAAAAGGAAGGATTGCACACGCAGATCCTGCCAGTTCGTCATCGGCATATTATCAACTGACAAATATGCTGCTGGCCATGGGGGATGGCGAGGACTATTTCAACGAAGATGCATGGAAATATGTTGAGGCGCTGATTAAGAACCTTGACGGAAAGGTTGCCAGCGGTTCCGGGGTGGTCCATAGGAGCGTCGCAGACGGAGAGTATATTGTCGGCTTAACATATGAAGACCCGGCAGTTTCCTACGTGAGAGACGGCGCGCCGGTCGAAGTGGTCTATGCCAAAGAAGGCGTTGTTTTCATGAATGCGACTGTTGCTATAGTCAATGGCAGCAGAAACAGGGAAAACGCCGAGAAGTTCGTTGATTTCATAATATCTGAAAAAGCGCAGAATGCGTTTGGGACACAGTTGACAAATAGACCGCTAAGAGCCGGTGTTAAGCTAGGTCACCATATGAAACCCATGGAAGAAATGAACCTCATTCATGAAAGCCAGGAAGCGTGCCTTGCAAACAAACAAGCAATTGTGAAGAAATACATTGACTTATTTGTCAAGCTGCAAGATTAGGGTTTCTTCCCGAAAGCATACTTTTGCTGACAGTTCCCTCGATAGCAGGCTGAGCAATATTTGTGATTGTAGTTAGCAGTGCGGCGCAATGAGTCACTTAGAAGTCTTGAGTTAGGGGCTTTGTCCCCTAACTCAAAACTCATATTGCTGAACTCCTAAAAGTGCATACTGGGGGATATTAGGATGAGTGTGTCAATAAGCTTTCGCAACACCACCAAGAAATACGGCGATTTTACGGTTATCCCAAACCTATCTTTGAGAATCGAAAAGGGTGAGTTCTTTACCCTTCTTGGACCTTCCGGTTGTGGAAAAACAACATTACTCAGGATGGTTGCCGGTTTTGTCAGTATTGAAAGCGGCAAGATCTACTTCAACGAAAAAGCCATTAACGACGAACCTCCAGGAAACAGAAACATAGGGATGGTATTTCAGGACTACGCCCTATTCCCTCATCTAACAGTGAGGGAGAATGTGGCTTTTGGCTTAAAGAATCGTAGAATACCCAGGGCAAAGATTTATGAAATGGTTGATGAAACATTAGAAATAGTAAAAATCGCCGAGCATAGTGACAAATTGCCGGAGCGACTATCAGGAGGCCAGCAACAACGTGTAGCCTTAGCCCGTGCCATTATTATTCAACCCAGTGTGCTCTTGATGGATGAACCTCTCTCCAACTTAGATGCGATGTTACGGATAGAGATGCGTAATGCCATTAAAGAGCTGCAAAACGAATTGGGCATTACAACAATATATGTAACTCATGATCAAGAAGAAGCCATGGCCATATCTGACAGGATAGGAATTATGGATTCAGGGGTTATTCAACAGATTGGGACTCCAAGAGAGATTTATCAAAAGCCGGAGAATTTGTTTGTAGCTAATTTCATAGGGCAGACCAATGTGCTTGATGGGGCGCTGACTTGTGACCGGGGGGACGTTATTTTAGAGTTTACTGACAGTTACAGGGTAACTATGAATGACGTGAACATTGCATATGAAAAGGGTAAGAAAATGCCGGTAAAAATCTCCGTGAGGCCGGAAGACTTCACTATTGGCCGGAACGGAGACGGAATGGAGGCT
>JAAYRV010000089.1 GCA_012518595.1 Bacillota bacterium | reverse complement strand
CACAAGGAGTTTCCTCTGTCTATCCTCGTCAGTGAATCCGACAACATGTTTTTCCTTAGGCATTCTCACGGCAATGAGAGAGTGAAGGGTTATACAGCCTTCCTTGTACGCCATATACGCCTCGTCAGGACTTGCGAAATACTTGCCTTCGCCTTTCTCTCCCCGTTGAGCTATGGTCAAGTAATAGCAACCGAGAACAAGGTCCTGTCCAGGCGTGGCTATGGGTTTGCCATGAGCGGGAGACAAGAGGTTATTTGCAGATAGCATTAGGAATCTTGCCTCAGCCTGCGCTTCTGCAGACAATGGCACATGAACTGCCATCTGGTCCCCGTCAAAGTCCGCATTATATGCCGGACAGACCAAGGGATGGATCTGGATTGCCTTGCCTTCCACCAGAACAGGCTCAAACGCCTGGATGCCTAATCGGTGAAGGGTAGGCGCCCTGTTAAGAAGCACAGGATGATCCTTGATTACGTCTTCCAATACATCCCATACCTCATCGCGGACTCGCTCTACCATTCGCTTTGCGCTCTTAATATTATGAGCATACCCGTTCTCCACGAGCTCCTTCATGACAAAGGGTTTAAAGAGCTCCAAGGCCATCTCTTTAGGTAGTCCGCATTGATGCAATCTAAGTTCCGGGCCTACCACAATTACGGACCTTCCTGAATAGTCCACACGTTTGCCAAGAAGATTCTGGCGGAACCGCCCTTGCTTCCCTTTCAGCATATCTGATAAAGACTTCAGCGGGCGGTTACCAGGCCCTGTCACAGGCCTTCCCCTGCGGCCGTTATCAATTAGCGCATCGACCGCCTCTTGGAGCATTCTTTTCTCGTTCCTGACGATAATATCAGGGGCGTTGAGCTCGATTAGTCTCTTTAGACGGTTATTTCTGTTTATTACCCGCCTGTACAGGTCATTTAAATCTGAAGTTGCAAATCTGCCTCCGTCCAGTTGTACCATGGGACGAAGGTCAGGCGGGATTACAGGAATAACATCCAGGATTATGTGTTCAGGACGGTTCCCGGATTTCCTGAATGCTTCAGCCACCTCAAGGCGTCTCGTCGCTCTTTGCTTCTTCTGCCCTGAAGTGCTGCGAATTTCCTCCCGAAGCTCACGCACAAGCTCCTCCAAGTCAATTTCCTCAAGGAGCTTCTTTATAGCTTCCGCTCCCATGCCTGCATCGAAAAGATCCCCGAACCGCTCTCTCATCTCTCTGTACTCAATCTCTGAGAGAAGCTGCTTTTTGGTAAGGGGTGTCTCCCCCGGATCCACAACTACATACGCCGCAAAATAGATGACTTTCTCCAACACACGCGGGGACAAGTCAAGAAGCAGCCCCATCCTGCTTGGAATACCCTTTAGGTACCATATGTGGGAAACAGGCGCCGCAAGCTCAATGTGACCAAGCCGCTCCCTACGCACCTTTGACCTGGTAACTTCAACCCCGCATTTGTCGCAGACAATTCCCTTGTACCTGACTCTCTTGTACTTACCGCAATGGCATTCCCAATCCCTGGTAGGTCCGAAAATCTTCTCGCAGAACAAACCCTCTCGTTCAGGCTTGAGTGTGCGGTAATTTATGGTCTCAGGTTTTTTCACTTCTCCGCTGGACCATTGCCTTATCTGCTCAGGCGATGCAAGGCCGATACGAATCTTTTCAAAATTGCTGACATCTAGCAACGACCTCTCCTCCTCTCCCACACGCTAAGACATGTCCTCATCATCGGAGTCTTCTTGGAAAAAGTCGTCGTCTTCCTCAAATCCTTCATCCTCATCAACAAGCTCCTCGTCGTCGATGATATTCTCGTCCTCGTAGTCACTGTCATCAGACTCTTCATCCAATTCGACATTAAGGTCATCATCTTCTGCCGGATCATTATCCTTATCACCCGGAGGTGAGAGTTCTTCGATTTGCATGCCTATGTTATCTACCTCGTCATCTTGTTCATTATCGTCCTCAGGCTCACCGTCATAACCGGATTCCTTTGCCTTCTTTCTCTTATCACGTGATGGAAGGTCCTCCATCACCACTTCGTCTCTTTCTCTGCCTCCGATATCGATTTCCAAATCTTTCGCAGTATCGGCAATGTCATCGTCAGACTCACCGATTTCTATCTCCTGCTCATCGCCGCTTAAGACTTTTACATCCAAGCTCAAGCTTTGGAGCTCCTTGATGAGCACTTTAAACGATTCCGGGACGCCGGGCTCCGGCACATTGTCACCTTTTACTATAGCCTCGTATGTCTTTACTCTGCCTACCACATCGTCAGATTTTACCGTAAGCAATTCTTGGAGTGTAAAGGCAGCGCCGTACGCCTCTAAGGCCCATACCTCCATCTCACCGAACCTCTGCCCTCCGAACTGAGCTTTTCCTCCGAGAGGCTGCTGGGTGACAAGAGAGTAAGGTCCTGTGGAACGGGCGTGAATCTTGTCGTCTACAAGGTGAAGCAGCTTCATCAAGTACGCGTACCCCACTGTTACAGGATTGTCAAAAGCTTCGCCTGTGCGTCCGTCATACAGAACGGTCTTGCCGTTTCGTGGGAGCCCTACTTCCTCAAGATAGTCCATAACTTCGTGTTCCGTAGCTCCGTCAAATACAGGACTCGCCACGTGAACATCGTGCTTTCTTGAAGCTGCTCCCAGGTGGGTCTCGAGAATCTGCCCGAGATTCATACGTGAAGGCACACCCAGGGGATTGAGCACTATGTCAACAGGCACACCGTTTGGCATGAAAGGCATGTCTTCCTCCGGCAAAATCCTGGCGATAACGCCTTTGTTACCGTGACGACCTGCCATTTTGTCACCTTCAGATATTTTTCGTTTCTGCGCTACATAAACTCGAACAAGACGATTAACACCCGGACTGAGTTCATCACCGGCTTCCCGCGAGAACACATGAACCGCAACTACCTTGCCTGACTCACCGTGAGGCACTCTAAGAGAAGTATCCCTTACCTCGCGGGCCTTCTCGCCGAATATGGCGCGAAGAAGACGCTCTTCCGCAGTAAGTTCAGTTTCTCCCTTGGGAGTGACCTTGCCGACAAGAATATCACCGGTGCGCACATGGGCGCCTACGTGAATAATGCCTCTCTCATCCAAGTCTTTTAATGCTTCCTCGCCGACATTTGGAATGTCCCGAGTGATTTCTTCCGCGCCAAGCTTGGTATCTCTGGCGTCACATTCATATTCTTCTATATGGATAGATGTGAAGATATCCTCCTTCACCAGCTTCTCACTGATGAGTATGGCATCCTCATAGTTATAGCCCTCCCACGGCAGGAACGCTACAAGCACATTACGACCTAACGCAAGCTCGCCGTTGTCTGTGGACGGGCCGTCAGCGATTACGTCGCCTTTTTCAACTCTGTCACCCAGACGAACAATGGGATTCTGGTTCACGCAAGTCCCTTGGTTGGATCTGACAAATTTCAAGAGTTTGTATGAGTCAATAGTGCCTTCGTCAGTCTGAATAATAATCTCGTTGGTTGCAACTCTCTTGACAACACCGGAGTTCCTCGCAAGCGCCACAACGCCTGAATCCACAGCACATTTACGTTCCATGCCTGTTCCGACAAAGGGCGCCTCTGTCCTTATCAGGGGAACCGCCTGCCGTTGCATGTTTGATCCCATAAGGGCACGACCTGCGTCATCGTTTTCGAGAAAAGGAATAAGGGCTGTAGCCACACTGACGATTTGCTTCGGTGAAACGTCCATGAAATCCACTTGGTTATCGGGAACTTCCACAATCTTGTCCTGGAAACGAGCTACAACCTTCTTCTTAATAAATGACCCATCCTCAGCCAAATCCTCGTTTGCCTGTGCTATCACATACTTGTCTTCCTCATCTGCTGTGAGATAGACGATTTCACCGGTTACTTTACCGTCAATCACTTTGCGGTAAGGAGTCTCGATGAAACCATAATCGTTAATCCTGGCATAGGTGCATAGAGACCCAATCAATCCGATGTTCGGGCCTTCCGGGGTCTCAATCGGGCATATTCTCCCATAGTGGGAGTGGTGCACGTCGCGCACTTCAAACCCGGCTCTTTCTCTACTGAGTCCCCCGGGTCCAAGGGCAGACAGACGTCTCTTGTGAGTAAGTTCAGCCAAAGGATTAATCTGATCCATAAACTGAGATAGCTGACTTGAGCCAAAAAATTCTTTAATAGCTGCTACAACCGGCCGCGTGTTTATGAGAGTCTGGGGTGTAACCGCGTCCACATCTTGGATAGTCATTCTCTCCCTGACTACCCGCTCCATTCTGGACAAACCTATGCGGAACTGGTTCTGCAGGAGTTCTCCTACAGTTCTCAAACGTCTGTTGCCCAGATGGTCTATATCATCGATAAAACCTACTCCCTGTATCAGCCCCAATAGGTAATTAACGACAGCTACCAGGTCAGGACGGACAAGAGTCTTCACGTCTTCAGCCGGCGTGCCGTTATCAATGAGTTTGACTTCTCCACCGCTGGGTGAGACTACCCGAGCTTCCAACACTCGTCCTTGTCCTTGCAGTTTAGCGAGAGACTCCGCGGCTTGCCTCGTAACTTTCACTCCTGCATCCAAAAGGACCTCTCCTGTCGTTCTGTCAACAACAGGCGATGCAAGTTCATATCCGATAAGTCTTTCTGCAAGAGCAAGTTTCTTGTTGAGCTTATAACGTCCTACAGGCGCCAGATCATAGCGGCGCGAATCAAAGAAGAGGTTTTCAAAAAGTGACCCTGCGCTCTCTTCGGTCGGAGGTTCTCCCGGCCTGAGACGCTTGTAAATCTCTATCAGCGCTTCCCTTTCGGACTCCGTGTTGTCCCTATCCAGTGTGCTACGGATAGCTTCGGTATCCCCGAGAATATCTACGATACTCGCATCGGTTCCATAGCCCAGGGCTCGAACAAGGACAGTCGCAGGTATCTTGCGGGTCCGGTCTATTCTTACCCAAATACACTCCTGAGAATCCATTTCAAACTCGAGCCACGCGCCTCTGTTCGGGATAAGACTGGCCGAATACAGACGCTTGCCTGCAGAATCCCGTGAAAAATCATAGTACACCCCGGGCGACCTTACAAGCTGACTGACAACGACGCGCTCCGCTCCGTTAATAACGAAGGTGCCCTTTTCAGTCATCAAAGGGAAGTCACCCATGTAGACTTCTTGTTCCTTTACCTCGCCTGTTTCTCTGTTAATCAGGCGAACCTTCGCCTTGAGAGAAGCTGCGTACGTTACATCCCGTTGTTTACATTCCTCTACAGAATACTTTGGAGGGTCAAATTTGTGGCTCACAAACTCCAGCACCAAGTTACCGGTGAAATCTTGGATCGGAGATATGTCGTGGAATGTTTCGTCGAGGCCCTCTTCCTTAAACCATTCATAAGTGTGCTTCTGGATCTCAATAAGATTCGGAACTTCAAGGACCTCGTCTATCTTGGAGAAACTGAGCCTTTTTCGTTCCCCAACTTCTGTCATTACTGCCATCCTGTCACGCTCCCATCTCCCACCCGGACTATTGAGCGCCTACATAACGATTTAGCGCGCAGGCAATGATAGCCCTGCTATTTCTTGAACGAAAAATACCTCTGACTAGAAGGAAAAGAAGGATCCTGTGTAGTATAAATAAGCAAGAGCAAAATCATACAATTATGTCTACTCCTAGCTTTAGGCGGCTAAAGGTGGCCGCATTCTCTAATGATAGCGAATGCTGGTCAATATGTCAAGCATAAGGGGCTACTCGTTTTTCATGAAACGGGAGCCCCTTGCCTTATAACCTATAGTATAGCACAAAAATCCCTATTTTATCTCAATAGTAGCGCCTACTTCTTCAAGTTGCGCCTTAATGCTTTCTGCCTCTTCCTTCTTAACGCCTTCCTTTACAGGCCTCGGGGCGCTCTCCACCAACTCTTTGGCTTCCTTGAGTCCTAGTCCGGTCAGCTCACGAACAACCTTAAGAACCGGGATCTTCTTGTCCCCTGCGCTTGTCAGAACAACATCAAACTCTGTCTTTTCTTCTTCTTCAGGCGCTGCCGGGCCGGCTGCCACAGGGCCTGCCGCAACTGCCACGGGCGCAGCTGCGCTCACTCCGAATTTCTCCTCAATAGCCTTGACAAGCTCTGATAGCTCAAGAACTGTCATATTGGCAATAGCCTCAATAATATCTTCCTTAGTCATGATTTGACTCCCTTTCTTCAATTAGTCTCTTTATCTACGTTTCTCTTTAAACTGATTCGCCGCATCACGCAGCAGTCTCTTCCTTTTGTCGTCTCACAGCATCAACAGCGTACGCAAAGTTTGTTATTACGCCGGATAAAGCACGGGCTAATCCCGACATCGGCGCCGCGAAAGCCGCGGCCACGTGTCCCAGCATGATATCGCGAGGAGGCAAAAGCGCCAGGTTACGCACGTCGTCAGGTCCTATGACTTTGCCTAAGAGTGTGCCTCCCTTTATGCCTAATTCCCGAAACTCTCGTGTGAAATCATTTATGATTCTTGCTACCTCTGCAGGATCTTCATAGGCGAACGCGGCAGCAGTGGGGCCTTCAAGGTATTGCTCCAGATCTGCAAGTCCCGTCTCTTTTGCAGCGATGATAGTGAGCGTATTCTTGACAACTCTAAACTCACCTTCCGCTTCATCAAGCCTTCGCCTGAGATTTGTAAGTGACCCCACATTCAGACCGCGATAATCAACGAGCACAACTCCGTGGGCCTTTTCCAGCTTCTTCTTGAGTTCGTCTACAGCTGCTATTTTTTCAGGTTTGACCAAGTTTACGATACCTCCCTTCTTTCCATTCTTAAAGACTCTAAGCGCTTATCCTAAAAGACTTTTCAACCAACTAAAAGGCCCCCGCGTGAGAGCGGGGGCGCTTCAAAGTTCAAGCAATCAAAATTTGGCGATTGTAGCCACTTTCTGACGCTGTCCCCGACCTCGGCGGGTTAGCGCGAGTCGCGCTCATTAAGTCTTTAGACACCCGCTGTCTTGGGCCACGGAAGACCACAAAAACAGCTTTTCATTTGTCAGTCCCAAGCCTCTACTCTTCTTCAGTAAGTCTGGCTATTATCTGGACAGGGCTTACACGAATTCCAGGGCCCATAGTCGAAGAGAGAACAACACTCCTCAAATATGTGCCTCGGGCAGCGGCAGGCCTTGCCTTAATCAACGCATCGAGTATAACTGCTAAGTTCTCGAGAAGCTTCTTTTTTTCAAAGGATGCCTTTCCCACAGGCACATGCACAATGGCGGTTTTATCAGCCCTATATTCGACTTTTCCGGCCTTAATCTCTTTAACGGCCTTTTCCACTTCAAAAGTGACGGTTCCCGTTTTAGGATTGGGCATTAACCCACGAGGGCCCAGTATACGTCCGAGACGGCCTACGACACTCATCATGTCGGGGGTCGCTACAGCAACATCAAAGTCGAGCCAGCCACCTTGAACCTTCTCGGCCAGCTCCTCTGAACCAACATAATCTGCGCCTGCCTCCTCGGCTTCCTTGATCTTTTCTCCCTTTGCAAAAACAGCAACCTTCACAGCCTTACCTGTTCCATGTGGAAGTACGACTGTGCCTCGCACCTGCTGATCAGAGCGTTTCGGGTCAATACCCAGCCTAACCGCGAGTTCTATAGTCTCATCGAATTTAGCGTTTGCAGATGCCTTTACGAGGCCAATTGCTTCAGAAGGAGAATAAAGATGATCCCTGTCATAAAGCTTCAAAGCTTCTGTATACCGTTTACCACGACCTGCCATTTCTCAATAAACCTCCTTGTGGTGCAATCGAAGCATATTGCTTCTCCCACTGTCTATCCGAACTATCTATCCGATAATCTCCACGCCCATACTCCTGGCAGTACCGGCTATTATTTTCTCCGCTGCCTCTATGGTGGTGGCATTAAGATCCTTCATTTTCTCTGTGGCGATCTCTCGAAGTTGCGCTTTAGTAATTCTCGCCACCTTATCCCTGTTGGGGACACCTGACCCTTTCTCTATTCCTGCAGCTTTCCGTATCAGAAATGAAGCAGGCGGAGTCTTGAGTACATAGGTAAAGGATCTGTCATCATATACCGTTATCTCAACGGGAATAATCGTCCCGGCCTGAGATGCGGTTTTTTCATTAAATGAACGCACGAACTCCATAATATTGACGCTGTGTTGCGCCAATGCCGGCCCTACAGGCGGCGCTGCCGTAGCCTTTCCTGCCGGTATTTGGAGTTTCACGATAGCTGCTATTTTCTTCCTTGCCATAGCGTGTGTCCCTCCTGCCCACCTTGCCAAACGTCTTTATCTTAGCTATATCTTAACTACTTAAATCTTCTCCACCTGACCAAAATCCAATTCTACAGGCGTATCGCGCCCAAACATAGAAACGAGCACTCGCAACTTTCCCCTGTCAGCTTGAATTTCCTGCACAATTCCTGTGAAGTGCTGGAACGGCCCGGATGTCACTCTGACACCTTCGCCAACGGAGAAATCAATCTTCGGACGAGGCTCTTCCACGCCTATCCGTTTCATGATTTCACGAAGTTCCGATTCCTGAAGGGGAATAGGTTTAGTCCCTGTGCCGACAAAACCTGTAACTCCCGGGGTGTTTCTTACTAAGTACCAGGAGTCATCCTCCATCAACATCTCCACCAGGACATACCCGGGGAATATCTTCTTCTGAGTAATTTTCTTTTTGCCATCCTTGAACTCGTACTCTTCCTCAGTAGGAATGAGAACCCTAAATATTTTGTCCTCTTTTTCCATTGTCTTTACTCGTCGCTCAAGGTTTGTCTTTACCTTGTTCTCGTAACCTGAGTACGTGTGGATGACATACCAGTCTTTGTCCGGCTGGCCTTCATCATCAGGCTTATCAGCACCGGACGCTTCCTCCTGGTTTTGTTTCTCCTCACCCATTTCTGTTTCACCGGTAGCAGCAAGTTCTTCTTCAGTTGCTTGCAGCTCGTCTTCAGCAGAACGGATCTTATCCTT
Source organism: Bacillota bacterium (assembly GCA_012518595.1). Lineage (GTDB taxonomy): Bacteria > Bacillota > SHA-98 > UBA4971 > UBA4971 > UBA4971. Next base: position 846 of record JAAYRV010000089.1, on the reverse strand, counting down.
ATTGTCCACCTGTTTCAGGGCTGTGCTGCTTGTACAGCGCCGTGCCCCTCACCCCCTACTGAAGTCTTACCTGATCAGGATCTGCAAAAACCGAGAAAACGCGTAGTCGATTATTCCGATGTATGCAGTAGATATTGCAACAACGAAAAGCACCACTAACGTAGACGTGACCAGCTCCTTACGTCCAGGCCAGGTCACCTTCTTGAGTTCCGCCCTGACTTCTCGGAAAAACTTGCCAATACGTCCGAGCCATGCCTTAATACGCATAACGGCAATCTTCCCCACCTTTAGCGCGTCTCTTTATGGACGGTGTGTGACTTGCAAAACTTGCAGTATTTCTTAAGCTCAATCCTATCAGGGTCATTCCTTTTATTCTTCTCAGTGCGGTAATTTCGCTGTTTGCACTGAGTGCATTCGATAGTGACTCCCACTCGCACCCTTTCACACCCCCAGACACATTACTCCTAAAATCTAGCATAAGAGAAGTAAGGTGTCAACGTTGTTTTCGCCTGTCGTTTCGCCCATCTTAGTTTTCCCTGTTTTCCCAAGATATCAATGTTTCATCGCAACCACAAGTTACGTACGGAAAAAAACAGTCACTTGCCGTGATAGGATACTTGCTTCGAACCAGGCGGTACAAGAAAAGAAGCGCCAGCTGTAAGGGCGCTACCCGGAATTTCAAATGGAGCCCACGGCCGGAATCGAACCGGCGACCCCATCCTTACCATGGATGTGCTCTGCCTGCTGAGCTACATGGGCTCGTCTCTAAAGACAATACCAGCAAAACTACTTGCACCGGCGTCTAGCATTAATGGAGCGGGAAACGGGATTCGAACCCGCGACCTT
>JAAYRV010000088.1 GCA_012518595.1 Bacillota bacterium | reverse complement strand
TTCCCATGCATATTCCGGTTTTGCTTGCAGGATTCATAACCGGGCCTGCCGTTGGAGGCTTCGTTGGGGCTGTGACCCCTATTTTGAGTTCTCTTCTGACAGGGATGCCGCCCCTTATGCCTCCTAAGGCTCAGATGATGGTGGCAGAACTTGCCGTGTACGGCCTGCTCTCAGGATTCGCATACCGAATTAAGAAGTTTCATGTGGTCTTGTCACTGATTATTGCGATGTTCGGTGGGCGCGTTGTTTATGGGGTTCTCGCAGCTTACGTGTTACCGCTATTCGGATTCGATCCGGTTCCGGTCTTTTACCCAATAACAGTAGGACTGGTGACGAGCCTCCCAGGTATAGTGATTCAACTTGTGCTTGTTCCGTCTATCATATGGCTCATTGAAAAGCAGTTCAAGGCAGAAAAGCCTGCCGCCAATACCTCGCGCAGGTAGGAATCGAACGCGGTTCTAAAACGTTAGTTTTCGCTTGTTTTCCGAGGTCTTGGGTGGTCCCGCACGGTACGGTACACTTTACTGGAACCGGTGATTACTTGTGGTAATCTACTCAGATGAATCAAGAAGCCTCGGACGCAAGTCCCAGGAGTCGTCACGAAGCCAAGCGAGGGCCGGCTGCGATCCATAAGGCTCGACCACGAACTACATAGGTAAGAGCAGCCGGCCTTTTCCATCATAGGCAGAAGCCCGGGTTAAAGCCGGCTGCATCACTTTGTTGTTATGACCTGCGGTTGACTGTGATTGAAATCAGAGCGCTTCTCCTACGGCACATCGACTGTGACTTCGTTGCTTCGTGGGCTTTCATTGCCACAGGCATCAACAGCAGTCACAACGTAGGAGTAGGTAACGCCTGTCTTTGCGCCGGTATCTACGAAGTATTGCTGAGTTCCGGGTGAATGCTGAACTTCAGCCACCACTTTAAATCCCTCAAAAGGCGTTTGTCGTCTGTAAATATTGTACCCTACGAGATCATAATCTCGGGATTCATTCCACGTCAGAACAATGCCGTCCTCAGAGAGGGCAGGTTCAAGGTTTGTCGGCACAGACGGCGGTTCATTGAAGTCTACAATAATCGATACGCCTCCCGATGAGAAATCCCAGCTAACCGTTGTCGTCTTGCCCGGAAGTATTTGGATTTCCGTCCATAGGCTTTCGTACGCAAGATCACCGTTTTCATCCAGAAGCTTAATCATCATGTCATAAGTCTTCGGTTGAAGGCCTGAGACTGTGGCACAGACTACATCCACTCCCGGCTCCCGCGATATGTTAGTCTGACTTCTGAGGTTGTTTGAATCCTTGTACAGCCTTACTTTTGCGACCCTCTCATGATTCGGAATTCCCGTCAAGTCCACACTAAGTTCAAGGCTTCCAAAGGCGGGCCTAAGAACCACAGTTGCCTCAGCTACCTGGCTAGAAGTAATTACGGTCCTACATGATCCCTCATACGCAACGTTGCCTTCACCATCTATTAACCGCACAACTACTGTCCACGGACCTACTACGACATTGGAAAATGTAACCTCTGCTTGGCCGTTCTCTAATGTGACAGTCTGAGACAGGACTGTTGTTCCGTTGGTAAGATCGACCTCTGCCTGTGCGAGAGGGGGTTCTTCGAAACAGGGATTAATTCCACTCACACTCGCTATGAGCTCCTCCTGAGGCGCTTTCGGGCCGGAGATCAGGATCTTTATGGAACCGGTTTCTTCCTGGTGCGCCATGGGATGACCTCCGAAGCAGCCGGCTGTTCCTATGCATAATAACAGCAACATAGAAGCGGATACGAGGCGACGCATAATCATGTTTTCCCTCCCTTCATGGTTCACAATGTTTGGCGCTTTCTTCTCAATAGGATTCTACTGCACTTATTTGAGGCTTTCTACCATATTAAGGAATATCAT
>JAAYRV010000087.1 GCA_012518595.1 Bacillota bacterium | reverse complement strand
TCGCCAAGACGTAGGGTTGACTACGAACCTATGTTTGCTATAATTTTCAATAGAGAAACACTTGGTCTAGGAACCGTGGTGGACTCCATCACGGTTTTTACCAGTCTTGACAAAGACTCATTGAAAACTTACTTGCCTTTATAAATACGGAGGTGACGGCGTTCTTATGGGCAATACTCCAGGTAACCGAGGAACAAAAGGTAACATAGACTCGGTATCCGGTAATCTATCGCAACATCTGCCCTCTGAGGCCCCATATGACGCAGCTAAGATCCAAGTTCTGGAGGGGCTCGAAGCTGTCAGAAAGCGTCCGAGCATGTATATTGGAAGCACAGGGCTACGCGGGCTTCACCAGCTTGCTTTTGAAGTCATAGATAACAGCATTGACGAGGCTATGGCTGAGTACTGCGACTTAATTGAAGTGACTATCAGAGAGGACGGATCCGTAAAAGTAGCGGATAACGGTCGGGGGATACCTGTTGATATCCATCCGAGCACCGGTAGGCCGGCAGTTGAAGTTGTATTGACAGTGCTTCATGCCGGCGGCAAGTTTGATAGCGGCGCCTACAAAGTGTCCGGCGGACTACACGGTGTAGGAGTATCTGTTGTGAATGCGCTTTCGGAATGGCTGGAAGTTGAAGTCCGTTCTCAGGGGCAAATACACAGGCAGCGTTATGAACGAGGCCATCCTGTAACTGACCTTGAAGTTATTGGATTTGCTGATACCACAGGGACTACCATTACATTCGTCCCTGATAAGACGATTTTTGAGATAACTGAATTCAATTTTGACACTTTAGCCCACCGATTAAGAGAGCTTGCCTTTCTTAATCGGGGCGTAAAGATCCGCCTTACCGATGAGAGAGACGATAAGGTTGTTGAGTTCGTATATGAAGGTGGGATCGTATCTTTTGTTGAGCACCTCAATAGAAATAAAGACCCCATCCACAGGGAGATCTTCTATGTCTCAAAGGAGAGCGGAGATTCTTTTGTAGAAGTGGCTCTTCAGTACAATGATGGGTACATTGATAATACTTTTTCTTTCGCCAACTATATCAACACCGCGGAAGGCGGAACCCACCTTGCAGGTTTCCGTTCAGCCCTGACACGTACAATTAATGATTACGCTCGCAAGGCAGGGCATCTCAAAGAGAACGAGGATAACCTTACCGGTGACGATGTAAGAGAAGGCCTCACTGCAGTTATCAGCGTAAAGCTTGTTGCTCCTCAATTTGAAGGCCAAACCAAGACTAAACTGGGCAACACAGACATGCGAGGCACAGTTGAATCTGTAGTCTCAGAAGCGCTCACCGACTTCTTTGAAGAAAATCCCCAGGATGCCAGGGCAATTGTGGATAAGGGGATTCAAGCGTCCCGTGCCAGGTTAGCTGCAAGAAAAGCTAAGGAGCTTACCCGTAGAAAAGGCGCCCTGGACGGAGCTGCACTTCCCGGTAAGCTAGCTGATTGCTCTTTCCGAGAGCCGGAACTATGTGAGCTTTTTATCGTTGAGGGGGATTCAGCAGGAGGCAGCGCAAAGCAGGGGAGAGACAGGCGATTTCAAGCTATCCTGCCTCTGCGGGGAAAAATCATTAATGTGGAAAAGGCGCGACTTGACAGGATCCTGGGAAATGCTGAGATTCGTGCAATGGTTACCGCCCTCGGAACCGGCATAGGTGAAGATTTCGATATCGATAAGCTTCGGTATAGAAAAATTGTGACCATGACTGACGCTGATGTAGACGGTGCTCATATAAGGACTTTGCTTCTGACGTTCTTCTATCGATATATGAAGCCTCTTGTGGAGGGTGGACATGTCTACATTGCTCAACCCCCCCTTTATCGGGTTAAACAAGGGAGAAAAGAATGGTACGCTTTTAGTGATAATGAACTTGATGAGCTTCTTGAAAAATCGGGACGTCAGAATATCAACGTTCAGCGATATAAGGGTCTTGGAGAGATGAACGCTGATCAACTCTGGGAAACTACAATGAACCCTGAAACTCGAACAATTCTGCAAGTATCCCTTGAAGATGCCATGGCAGCTGACGAAATATTCACTACCTTAATGGGTGACAAAGTAGAACCTCGGAGAGAATTCATCCAGACCCATGCACGAGAAATCACCGAACTTGATATTTAGGACCTTGAGGAGGTCATAGTCTTTGCTTGAATTCACTGACGGCAAAGTAGTTCCAGTAAATCTGGAAGAAGAGATGAAGCGTTCGTACATGTTGTACTCTATGAGTGTAATAGTAGGGCGGGCCCTTCCTGATGTTCGTGATGGCTTAAAGCCTATCCACAGACGTATTCTTTATGCCATGAATGAGATAGGGCTTACTTCAGAGAAGCCGCATCGCAAGTCTGCAACCATCGTTGGGGAGGTTATGGGTAAATATCACCCCCACGGCGATGCTGCCATATATGATGCTCTGGTTAGGATGGCCCAAGACTTTTCTCAGAGATATATCTTGATAGACGGGCACGGAAACTTTGGCTCGGTTGATGGGGATCCGCCTGCTGCAATGCGGTACACTGAAGCTCGAATGGCGAAGATATCCCAGAAGCTTCTGGCTGATATAGATAAGGATACGGTGGATTTTACGCCCAACTTTGATGAATCATTGAAAGAGCCAACAGTACTTCCTTCTCGTTTTCCAAATCTTCTTGTGAATGGCTCTTCAGGGATTGCAGTAGGTATGGCTACCAACATCCCCCCTCACAACTTGGGGGAAGTCATTGACGGTACTGTTATGCTGATAGATAACCCCGATGCCACAGTAGAGGATTTGATGACTGTCATAAAGGGGCCTGATTTTCCTACTGGCGCGCTCATTGTAGGAAGGGAAGGAATACGAGACGCATACACCACAGGCAGAGGCTCTGTCAGAATGCGAGCTCGCGCCCAAATCGAAACCCTTTCAGGGGGAAGGAATCGGATAGTAGTCACGGAGATCCCGTATCAAGTGAATAAATCCAGGCTAATCGAGAATATCGCTGAATTGGTCCGGAATAAGAAGATAGATGGCATTACTGACCTCAGAGACGAAAGCGACAGGGAAGGCATGCGAATTGTCATTGATGTCAGGCGAGATGCCAACGCCAATATCATCCTTAATCAACTATATAGACACACTCAAATGCAGTGGACTTTCGGCGTAATTATGCTGGTTCTCGTTGACGGGGAGCCTAAGATTCTTGACCTTAAGAACATGATTCATTATTACATTGAACACCAGAAAGAAGTCATAGTAAGGCGAACTAGATTCGATCTCAATAAGGCTGAAGAAAGGGCTCATATCCTTGAAGGTCTTAAGATTGCTTTAGATAATCTGGATGCTGTTATTAGCTTGATTCGAGGATCCCGTACCCCGGAAATTGCCAGAGAAGGTTTGATGAAGAATTTTAACCTTTCGCAAAAGCAAGCTCAAGCTATTCTTGACATGAGGCTCCAGAGATTAACCGGTCTCGAGAGACAAAAAGTTGAAGATGAGCTCAGAGATGTTGCGAAGCTGATAGAAAAACTCAAAGGAATTCTGGCTGATGAGCGAAAGGTGCTTCGTATAATCAAAGACGAATTACTGGAAATCAGGAATGAGTTCGCTGATGACAGACGGACCAAGATTACTTTTGGAAGCTCGGACTTCGATGTTGAAGACTTGATAGCTGAAGAAGATATTGCGGTAACCCTGACTCACCAAGGATATATAAAGAGGCTTCCTTTAAATACCTATAGAAGTCAAAGGCGTGGGGGCAGAGGCATAACCGGCATGAACACAAAGGAAGAAGACTTTGTTGAGCACTTGTTTATTACAACTACCCACAACTATATCCTATTCTTTACAGATAAAGGAAGGGTATATTCACTGAAGGCCTACGAGGTTCCGGAAGCAAGCCGACAAGCCAGAGGCACTGCTATCGTAAACCTGATACCCTTGATGCCTGACGAGACTATCCGTGCAGTCATACCTATTCGGACATTTGCGCCTGACAGGTACCTTCTCTTCGCTACGAGATACGGAGTGGTAAAGAAAACTGCACTTTCGGATTTTGATACCAGAAGGAAAGGCGGGCTTATAGCAATTCGCCTCGACCCGGAAGACGATCTTGTCAGCGTGAAGCCAACTACAGGAAACCAAGAGGTAATAATTGCGACAGCCCGAGGTCGGGCTCTTAAGTTCAATGAAAAAGACGTCCGGTCAATGGGTCGTGATACCAGAGGGGTAATAGGAATTCGCCTTGCAAAGGGAGACACAGTCATAGGAATGGATGTAGTCAAGGAAGATAGGGACTTCTTGGTTGTGACTGCAAACGGTTTTGGGAAAAGAACTCCTTTAGATCAATACCGCACTTATTCCCGGGCCAGGAAAGGTGTTAGGACTATTAGGCTAACTGACAAGAGTGGTCCTGCGGTAGCTGTTAAAGTTCTCGATGGCGATGATGAGCTAATGTGTATATCTGCCGAAGGGATTGTCATTAGGATGGATGTTGCTGACATTCCTCAGCAAGGCAGGCCTGCGCAAGGTGTTCGTGTAATGAGACTCGAGCCTGGAGACCAGGTGGTTTCCATAGCACAGGTTGTAACCAGAAATGAAGGGTAGGATAAACGTGTCGCCTGGATACGAAGTCCTGGAGCATACTGCGGATGTGGGCCTTCGTGGACTTGGAAAGACTCCGGAAGAGCTTTTCACTAATATGGCCTTTGGGATGACAAGACTCATTTTGTCACCTGACTCTCATGTTTCTCATGATGAGGAGAGGCATATAGAAGTTGACGGCTATGATTTGGAGAGTCTTATGGTGGCATGGTTATCAGAGCTGTTATTTCAGATTTACTCGGAAGGTTTCTTACCGGGAGCTGTTCAAAGCATAAGGATTAAAGAACATAGAAGCACCTCTGCTGATTCTGACGGGTACTCAATTTCCGCGGTAATCAGCGGAGAGAAATCCCGGCCTGAAGTACATCAACTGGTCCTGGAAATCAAGGGCGTTACCTACCACTTGCTCAAGGTTGAATGCCTGGATAATCTGGAAAAGGAACCTGATCATGAGGCTAAGTGGCGCGCTCAAGTAATACTGGACATATAGAGAAACCAAAACCCCAAATCTTTCCATCATCTACATCTATAGCCAACCTATCATCCAGTGAAGGCCATAATACGGCTTCCTGCGGACTTCCAACGTCTGATTGACATTAGGGGGTGTCATAACTATGAGTAATAGATGGAACGGGTCTCTTGATAAGGTAGACCGGTTCAGATGGAGGATTCCCACTTCGTACAAACCTGGCATGAGGGTGCCGGGGCTAATCTACGTGGATGAAGGGCATCTTAGCGTTTTGCGAGAAGATCAAGCTCCTGAACAGGTGGCGAACGTGGCACATCTTCCTGGAATAGTAGGCGCATCCTTTGCCATGCCGGATATTCACTGGGGATACGGTTTCGCTATAGGAGGCGTCGGTGCAACTCGTATTGACGACGGCGTAATTTCCCCGGGTGGAGTGGGTTTTGACATTAACTGCGGCGTCAGACTCCTTAGAACGGATCTATCTGAAGAAGATGTCCATCCCCAGCTGGAAAGGCTGGTGGATCAACTTTTCAGAGATATTCCATCAGGAGTGGGTTCTAAAGGCGCTCTCAAACTTGAAAGAGATGAAATCAAGGACGTTCTGGAGAAGGGCGCAGGCTGGGCCGTAGAAAAAGGCTATGGTTGGCAAGAGGATCTGGATATGACTGAGGAACGAGGTTGCATGAAAGAAGCCAGGGCTGATAAGGTCAGTGACAGAGCCTGTAAACGAGGTATGCCACAGCTAGGAACATTAGGCTCAGGTAATCACTTTCTCGAAATCCAGGTCATCGAAGAGATATTCGAAAAGAGTGTAGCAGAGAAGCTGAGACTTTCCAAAGGCCAAGTCGTCATTATGATTCACTCAGGCTCGAGAGGATTAGGCCATCAGGTATGCACCGATTATTTGAAAGTCATGGAGCGTGCGGTTAGGAAATATAACATTGACATTCCCGACAGGCAATTAGCTTGTGCTCCACTTGCCGCTCCGGAAGGACAAGACTATTTTGCAGCTATGGCTGCAGCAGCTAATTACGCATGGGCTAACAGGCAAGTGATGATGCATTGGACACGCGAGACCTTTGGAAAGGTATTTAGGCGACGTCCCGAAGATCTGGGGATGGAGCTTATTTATGATGTAGCTCATAATATTGCCAAGATCGAGGATCACGTAGTAGACGGAAAGAATATCCGTGTCTGTGTGCACAGAAAAGGAGCGACCAGAGCTTTTCCTCCGGGCCATCCTGATATTCCTAAAGCATACAGTGATATTGGCCAACCGGTATTGGTTCCGGGAGACATGGGCACAGGTTCTTATCTTCTTGTAGGGACGGAGAAGGCGCTACGCGAAACATTTGGTTCGAGTTGTCATGGAGCAGGGAGACTCATGAGCAGGACTGCAGCTAAAAAAGGTGTAAGCGGACTAACCGTACAGTCTGAGTTAAGGGACAGAGGGATTATTGTTAAGGCTGCCAGCCGCGGAGTGTTAGCCGAAGAAGCGCCGGAAGCCTACAAAGACGTGAATGAGGTAGTTCGGGTTTGTCACGAAGCAGGTATTTCGCTTAGAGTGGCACGTATGCGGCCTATCGGTGTAATTAAGGGCTAATTTATCAGGGGGAAGTCTTCTTCCCCCCTTTGTATATTTCTTTAGCCTGAGGTTGGACCACTGGTTTGAGTTAACTTGAATTTCTGGGCCATGGTTTTGAGTTCCCGGATGTCATCCTTTGCCCCTGCCTCGTTCTTCTCCCTAATATTCCCTTCGAGCTTCTTCATGGATGCTTCAAACATCGTTGTGTCCTTTGCCGTATCTTTGCTGGTTATCCGGCCGCGAAGGCCTTCCCAGGTGGTACGAAGCACTGATAATTCTCTACTTGCAGCAGCCCAGTCCTTTCTCGTTACAGCATCTTCAACCTTCGCTATGCCGCGGTCGAGATCTGTAGTTGTCGGCGCAGGAGTTGTAGGTGTCGGAGCAGGGCTTGGCGCAGGAACTGTTGGCGCCGGCTTTGTAGGGGCAGGAGTCGGCGGCGCCGGCACTCTGGTGAAGCGAAGCCCGGCAAATACTGCGACTATCACAAGCAGCGCCCCGATCAGCCATGCGCTGGTGTTAACTCGTCCTCCTCTTGCGTTTCCATTTCGGTCACGATCCCCTAGGCTACCACCTACGTCGCCGGACCGGTCATTTGGGGACATTTGATCGTCCACAAAATCACCTCCTTGGCAATTAGTATCTGCCAGGAGGTAATCGATAATGCGTAGAATAATTGACGAGTATTTAAGGCATGCTCCTGCTCTAGACAATCAATTGTTTGTAATCCTGTGTCGCAGATATTCCAGCAGCCATACAAATGGAATAGACTTCGTCGGCATTTCGGGTAAGCATGGTGACAATATCCGGGTCCAAAGCTCCTTCCTTAGCCATGTTTTGCACAATTTTCAATGCATCTTCACATCGCATATCTGTACGATAAGGACGATCCTCCGTAAGAGCTGAAAATACGTCTGCCACACTCATAATGCGTGAACCAAGGGGCAAGTCATCTCCCTTGTGTTTGAAAGGATAGCCTTTTCCGTCCATACGTTCATGATGAAAGGATGCCCAAAGATTAATTCTATGGAGCTCATCCAGGGGTTCCAAGGCCCGATAACTATGGAATGTATGGCTTTTCACTATATTAAACTCAAATTCATTCAGCTTTCCGGGCTTTCTCAAAATTTCAGCAGGCACTGCCAGCTTACCGAGGTCATGGAGAAATCCGGCTACTTTGATCATGTTTTGCTCCCGTTTTGAAAAATTGGCGATTCCGGCCAGAGCCTCGGCTGCAGAGGCTACCCTAAGGGAATGGCTGGCTGTGAACGGAGCACGGAAATCAATGATGCGCCGAATTAGGTTGCCTAAACCAATGAGTTCTTGCGTAGAAAGCTCAACACCGTGAAATAATAAGGTTTCCGACATGACCACAGATACGGAAGGAGCCGGAGAAGCCAGATCAAACCAAAAGTACTCTCTGGTGCCAAGATCACAGAACGCTTCTACTATCTCAGGGACAAATAGACTTCCTGAGCGGTCTCGGATTTTCTTTCGAATATCCTCGGCCTGGTTGAGAATGGGTTTGCTGTAATTCGTGCTGATTGCAACACGGTCAGCAAGATTGAGTATATGACTGGAGAAGGGAACTTCTTCACCATTACTTGCCATGCCTTCTCCATAGTTCCATGGCACATGATGGTACCTAATACGTTCAGCCACGCCTCTCAGAGGTTCAAATGTTCTTAGAAAGTAATACCCTCTTTCAGCATGTCTCTGGGAATTCGCAAAATCGAATTTCAAGGATTCCAGGCGCTCCTCCAGCGATAAAGCGCCGACATCATGGAGTAATCCTGCAATTGCAAGCTGAGCTTGTTTAGGTTGGGGCAACCCAAGTTCTTCTCCTAACTTGAGAGATATGTAAGCTACGTGTGAATGGTGATTGACGACTGTCGGGTTAACGAGGTCAATAACATTTGACAGGCATGTTACAAGATCAAACATAGACAGTCGAGGTTCTTTTATCATAGACTGAGGATTCCCTCCGCACATCATTTTTTGAAACATGCTTCTTAACCATGTAAATCTACGTTACACACAAAGTCACGCAGCATACAATACCTAATTTTCCGATAATTGTCAAGAGCGCATAGGGGTTTCCTGTCGCATTGGCAACTTTCATGTCGAAAGAGCCTTCAGAACATAGAGTGTAGCACCTTCTGGATTTGCTTGAAAGTCAAAAGGTGTGGAGGAGACGGCGCCACAAGAGCCCAGCAGATTTGCTGGAGGACGCCGGACAATTGCGACTATAGTTTACATAATATGCTCATCTATGTTATCCTTCATAGTTAAAGCTGATAAGCTGCATATATGCGAAATCATGTGGGAGAGGATGATAGGCGATTCCAAGGCGGGATCTGAGCATAAGAACTGTCTGCGGCCATGGATTTCCAAATCCAAAGCCTATGTTAGTAATGCTGGTTATTATGACTTTTCTCTGTTTAGGTGGACTGAAGTTAGGCTTCGCTTTTACAGAGCAAATCATGCCTGGCTGTCACAAGCTTTTGCATGGCATGGAGATCGCTGAAGGTGATGGGTTCATCCGGTGGTTTGAGAAAGACTTACAGTACATGACCGGCGTTATACGAGACAATGACATGAAAATCCATGGACTGACCTCCAAGTTGGGGGTCACTATAAGACTAAAGGGAGAGGTTCGGTTCTTGGAGCTTGAAATCAACCGGCTCCAGAACCATCCTAGCTACTCCAGTCCTGAATTAGGTTTCCACGTATATAATCCAGATGCTACAGGGTGGTTTCATGTGCTCTATAAGGCGGTCAGTATTCGAAAAAGCATCTTGGCTTCTGGCAAAGACCTGTCTCTTTTGGAGGGAGTTAACGTTAATGAGCTCCCCGACGGGACCCCTCTTTACGAACCCGCAGACCCCGCTTCCGGGAAGGCGCCAAAAGTAGAGGAGGTAGTGGAGACGCTTGCCGGAATGCCTCTTCCTCCTGCGGTTTTTCGTGATTATAGGGTTTACATTCTACCGTTTTCCATGGGTGAAATAAACGGACTTGGATCCAAGGGATACATGCTTCTTGGCGCCCCGCCTCTTGACTGCAAAGTTATAGAGAATCAGACTGCGTTCACTGTAGCCCATGAGATGGGACATCATATTCATATGACCTTCCTGGGGACTACGTATGAAGAAAATCCAAAGGGATGGGATGAGTACATGAGAATCCGAGGCATTCCCAAGTGGACTGATGCAGGTGATGTAAATTCCACAGGCTGGTTCGAATCAACGGAAGAGACATTTGCTGAGGATGTAAGGGTGCTCTTTGGAACTTGTCAGGCTGCATCTGAGCCTCATGGTACCGTCTATGGGGATCCCCGAAGGGATCCGGTGGTTGCGGAAAGACTAAAGGGGTTTATTGACAGATATACCGATACGTGTTAAACTCAAAATTGAAGTAGCATAAATATCGTAAATCAGGCACAAAGTGCCGGCAGCAAGGTGGAAGACAAGTCAGAAAGCAGTCGCTAAGAAAGATTGGCGAAGGCAAGCTGAAAGGTATGCCACCGTAAAAGAGGTCTCAATAAGGGCGTCTTTTACGGTGGTTTTTTGTTTTGATTCATTGTGCCCTGCTGAACCGTGGCCAAGCAGACAGAAAGGGGGAATACCGAAATGGTTGAAGGCTCGATAGCTCCGGAGAGTATGAATGAACACGAACATCACGGAGAAAGCGCACAAGAGGTATCTATCGCAGACGCAATCCAGCATTTTGAGCAAGAATATATGGGAAGGTCTTCAAGGTACATAAGAGTGTATATGGTCAAAGACATAGCAGTTGTCAGAGCCAGAGGCATGCTCAGCCCCGCAGAAAGACAACTTGCGTCCACACATGAGGGCAGAGTCCTCATCAAGCAGCTATGGGTCAAAGAAATGGAAGGCCTGAAGTCAGTGCTTCGTTACCGGTTGGAGAGTCTGATAGGTATACCTCTTTCCGGGCTTACGCTCGATATTGATCCTCGGGAGGATGAATGGATAGCCGTGATTCGCCTCAGGCCGGAGGGTTCCTGGGGCTAATCCAGCCGTGAAACACCGGCAGTACCCATGAAGATACTCGGCTTTAACAGGGAGACGAGAAACGTGCGTATGAATGGCATCAGGCATCTCACAAAAATGCTCAAGGTCTCCGGGATATGTCTTGTCCTTTTGATATTGGTATCTTGCATGGGACAGCATGTCACCGGGACAAGCCAGCGCTCCCTGGTGGTGCGCACTGCGCTTATGGAGCCTGAGGCTATGGTCTATGCCCGAGCATTTGAAAATCGCACCGGAATAAAGGTCGAAGTTGTAAGGCAATCCACAGGAGTTATGCTCAGCTTCCTGAAGTTCGAGCGGAATAATGCCTTTGATACTACTATAGACGTCCTTTTTGGCGGACCTGCCGACGCGTATGTGATAGGCGCCAGAGAGGGATTGTTTGAAAAATACATATCCCCGGAACGGGCAAATATCGCCCGAGATCACATGGACAAGGATGGACGTTGGAGCGGGGTTTACTTGGGTAGTATTGGTTTTGCCGTGAATCCTAAGCGCCTTAAAGCACTTGGAGTTTCTACTCCTACATGTTGGGAGGATCTCTTATCACCCGAGCTCCGCGGCGAGATAAGCATGGCAAACCCTGTGTCATCAGGCACAGGTTATACCATACTGGCGACTCTCGCACAGATGATGGGTAAAGATCAGGCACTTCAGTATCTGAAAGCCTTAGACTCAAACATCCTGGATTATACAGGAAGCGGAGCTATGCCAGGTAAGTTAGTGGGTCTCGGCCAAATAGCCGTAGGAATCTTGTTTTCCCATGATGTCCTTGCCTTCAGGCAACAGGGATACAATATTGACCTTGTCTTTCCGAAAGAAGGCACAGGATTTGAAATCGGCGGGATTGCTATTGTAAAAGGCACAAAAAAGTTGGACGAGGCCAAAAAATTTGTAGATTTTATGCTGAGCGCTGAAGGCCAAAATCTATATGCTGCTATGGGAGAATTTCGGTTGCCCACAAATAGATTAGCTGCTATACCCCTGGGCGCAGTACCATTTAGCAAGATAAACGTTATCGAATACGACGTGACGTGGGCTGCCGTTCATAAGGATGATTTGCTGGAAGAGTGGATATCTGCCACGGGTGACTCAGGAGGTGGGTGAGGTGAACCGTCGTTTCAGGTTTCCCATATATTTTAAGATAAGCAGCGCGATTTTCCTGGTAATCCTCGTAGTCGTTTCCAGCATGTCCTATGTCACGTTGAAGCGAACCGCCCATGAATACAAACAACAGGTAAGGGAAACCGGCAGTCTTATAGCAGGAATGATTGCTGACTACAGTATTGAACCTGTGATCATGGACAACTACTCATCTTTAAGACCTGTACTTACCGATATATTAGCCTCTAATGAGGATATCGTCCTCATTGAAGTCCTCGATGAGGAAGGTGCACCCAGGGTAGATGCGGTTTGGCAAGGCAGTGACCGCGCAAAAGAATCTCCCGACGAATTAGTAGGCAAGGTTATTGAAGTTACGTCTCCGATAATTGCTTACTCGCGAACTTGGGGGCATGTGCGGGTGGTATGCTCCCTTAACAGGTTTCATCAGGCGATAGCTTCAGCGCGTTTGTCGGTTCTGGGCATAGCCGTGGTATCGTGTGGCCTGGGCCTTCTCATGGCAAGCTTGTTATCAAGGGCAATACTCACTCCTATCAGGAATCTTGTAGATCATGCCCGTCTCCTGTCAAAAGGGGATCTGGACACTCCCATTAATGTACAAAGTTCGGATGAGATCGGATTTCTTGCGATTACACTGGAAGGGATGCGAGTCGGTCTTAGACGGTTTTTGAGCAGTGTAGCCCGGCGAGCTATGAGTTTTGAAGGAGATCTGCATCTCTTTGGGTTGCCTGCCGTTCTTTCGCTGGCCAGAACCGGGGGACGCACAGGCGGATTAGTATTTGAGAAATCCGGAGAGGTGGGGGTCGTATACTTTCAAGACGGTGAAGTTGTTGATGCTGCATTCCAGAATAAGAGTGGAAAGAACGCATTATATGAATTTTTCAAGTGGCGTGAAGGCATATTTAAGTTCAGTCCGGGGTTAGTTCCAACGAGAATTACCATTGATATGGATTGGCCGGCACTAATACTTGAAGGCGCACGCCAGGTTAACGACATGGTCGTTTTCAAACACGTAATTCACAGTCCTGATCTGGTACCGCTTTCTCCAAGATGGAACGATAGGATCGGAGATCTGCTTGATCCCAACAATACCCTGGAATACCTCTTGGATGACGAAGAGAAAGAAGTGCTTTCCTATGTAGACGGGGTGCGGAGTATCCGGGAAATCAGCAGGCTTAAGGGCAAGCACGTTCATGAGGTATATCCGCACATTTATCGGCTCGTAGCAGTGGGTTTAGTGCAAGTTGATGAGTATGAATCCTCTCAAAGCCATGGCAAAAACTTAGACTTGGACGGGGATGGGTCCGCACGACATCCTATCGATTCCGGTAAGATTATTCCGTTTCCCATGCATCGTGTTGGGGATATCGGGAGGTGAGGCATGAACGTACCTTGAGACACAGAGAGGGTCTTAGTTCACGTGGATACGGACATCAACTGACAGGAGTGTCAATTGTCTAAGGACACTATTACAGGAGGTATGATGTTAAATGAAACGGTGTAAAACACTATTTATCTTCTTGGTCGCAAGTATGCTTTTGTTGTCCCTAACAGCGTCTTCGTTTGCAGCCAAGGGCAAGATTCTTGCGTACACTACTCTTGACGAACCGTTGGCCAGAGCAGTATTTGAAGCATATGAAAAGGATACCGGCGTTAAAGTGGAATGGGTTCGTCTGTCCACCGGCGAAGCAGTGGCAAGGATGGAAGCTGAGAGCAAGAACCCGCAGGTTGACATATGGTTTGGCGGTGTAGGCCTTGGCCATATAGAGGCGAAGAATAAGGGTCTCACCACCCCTTACGTATCGCCGAATGCTGCAAATATTCCTGATAAGTTCAAGGATCCGGACGGATATTGGACAGGAATATATGCAGGCGCTCTGTGTTTTGTCTCCAATATCAACCGCCTGGAGGAGCTCGGGGTTGAAGCTCCAACATCCTGGGCGGATGCGCTGAAGCCGGAATTTGAAGGTCATATCCAAATGGCTAACCCTGCTTCATCAGGCACTGCATATAACGTCATAGCCACTGTTGTGCAACTGTGGGGAGAGGAAAAAGCCTTTGAATACCTGAGGGAGCTTCACAAGAATATTTCCCAGTACACAAAGTCAGGTTCTGCTCCGGGTAAAGCAGCTGCCATAGGTGAAATTCCAGTTGGTATAGGCTATGCCCACGACCAGGTTAAGCTGATAAGCGAAGGGTATCCTCTTGTAGTTACCTTCCCGTCAGAAGGAACCGGCTTTGAAGTCGCCTCAATATCATTGGTAAAGGGCGGTCCGAATCCGGAGCTTGCCAAGGAGCTCTTCGACTGGGCTTTGACTGAGCGGGCAGCGAAACTCTACGCAGCCGAGTGTGTTGTGCCTTTTATGGAGGTTCCTCTTATGAAAGGAGCTATTCCCATATCTCAGGTAAATACAATCGATCAGGACGACGTTTGGGCTGCTGCGAATTCTGAGCGACTGATAGAGCGTTGGCAGAACGAAATCTATCGTAGGTAACAAGTGATAAAGGACTGAACGGGCCAGTGTTACCAACTGGTGCAGGGGACAGCGCTGCGCTGTTCCCTGCACTCCGAATCTTGATGTAGGATAGCCATCCCGGCTTTCTGATATTGACTAATTCTTAGGAAAGGAGTGGCCTAATCGCTCTGTCTTGTGGGAGCTCGTATAAGGCCGGCGACTTATGGAGGAGAATCGGTCAAAGAGGTCTATTAGATGGGTTGAAGCTAAACATCAATTGGCGATGGTATGCCGGAATCCGATATTACTAACTACTATATTGGTGGTTCCGGCGCTGCTTATTATGTTTGTTATACATCCGATAGGTCAAGTTATAAGGGTCAGCCTCACGCCCGGCGGCGAATTCAGCCTGGACACATACACGTATCTCCTGTCTCAGTGGTGGCTCAGGCAGACATTTCGTAACAGTATTCTACTGGGAGTTATCGTAGCGACTCTTGGCACGATAGTAGGTTTTACATTCGCTTTTGCTCTTAACCGCGGGGATATCCCTTGGAAAAGGTTTTTCCGTCTTATGGCGCAACTTCCGATAATATCGCCGCCATTTATGTTTTGCCTGTCCGTTATCCTTTTGCTTGGACGAAACGGCATAATAACGAAACAACTTCTTGGTTTAAGAAACTTCGATATATACGGTTTGAAAGGGCTTGTGCTTGTCCAGACAATGGGTATGTTCCCTGTGGCATTTATGGTTCTTGACGGTGTCTTGCAGGCGATAAACCCTGATCTCGAAGAAGGGGCCTTGAATCTCGGGGCATCGAAAGGTAAGGTTTTCTGGACTGTTACAGTGCCTCTATGTGTTCCGGGAATTGCCAGCAGTTGGCTTCTGGTTTTCGTGACGTCTCTTGCAGACTTTGCGAATCCGGTCGTGATTTCAGGAAAATTTGACGTGCTGTCAGTTCAGGCATATTTTCAGTTCACAGGTTTGTATAATATGCCCAGGGGATCCGCTGTTGCGATTCTTTTGTTAATCCCGGCTATGCTGGCGTTTGTGATTGAACGTTATTGGGTGAGCAGGAAATCATATGTTACAGTGACGGGCAAGCCTACTACTTATAGAATCATAGGGCCATCAAAGGCGACAAGGCGCGTACTGACTGCTGTTTGCGCAGTAATATCCGGTGTAATACTCCTGTTTTACATAACAGTGATTGCAGGCGCCTTTGTAAAGCTTTGGGGTGTCGACTGGTCACTTACCTTGGACCATTTTAGATACGCATGGGATGTAGGTAAGGACAGCGTAAGATCCACTCTGGTTCTTTCTGCCTGGGCAACACCGATAACCGGATTGCTTGGTATGGTAATTGCTTTCCTTCTTGTGAGGACGCATTTCCCCGGCAAAAACGTCCTAGGTTTTACATCAATGCTTGCTTTTGCAGTTCCCGGTACTGTGGTAGGTATAGGCTATATTCTGGCTTTCAACCAGCCTCCGTTGCTGCTAACAGGAACAGCTGCCATTATTGTCCTTTGCTTCATTTTCAGGGAGATGCCTGTGGCGATAGAAGCAGGGGTTGCATCCTTAATCCAGATAGACCCGTCCATTGAGGAGGCGTCAACGAATTTAGGGGCAGACACATCGTACACGTTCCGTCGTATAACTATGCCTCTGGTTAGACCTGCGTTCATTGCGGGACTATCATATTCCTTCGTGCGGAGCATGACTGCGGTGAGCGCTGTCATTTTCCTGGTATCTGCAAGGTGGAACCACCTTACATCGTTGATATATGCCCAGACGGAGATAATGCGTCTTGGAGCTGCAAGTGTGTTATCACTTTTCCTCATAATCATAGTGCTTGTCATATTTGGACTGATGCGTGCTTTCCTTGGTGAACCGGTGACGCGCGTAAGGGTCGGGAGTTAGGGGGGATTTTGCTATTATGCCGATTGAGCATACCAGTGTGATGTTGGAGAGATTGGTGAAAGTGTTTACAGGTGGCGGAAGGGATGTTGTAGCAGTTAATGATGTTTCTCTGTCAATTGAGCCCGGAGAGCTGGTGACATTGCTTGGACCGTCCGGCTGCGGCAAAACGACTGCTCTTAGAATGGTGGCCGGATTTGAGGCTCCCACTTCAGGGAGGGTGTTCATCGGAGGGAAGGATGTAACGAGCACTCCTCCGAACCTAAGAAACACGGCTATGGTATTCCAGAGCTATGCGCTGTTTCCCCATATGACCGTAAGGGAGAATATAGGTTACGGTCTTCGCTTCAGAAACGTAGGTAGACCTGAGGCCGGCGAAAAAGTTGAACGAATAATGGATCTTGTAGGCCTCAGTGGCCTTGGCGATAGATCTCCGAATCAGCTCTCAGGCGGTCAGCAACAGAGAGTGGCCCTTGCCCGAGCCTTGGTGGTTGAACCGAGGGTGCTCTTGTTTGATGAGCCTTTATCCAATCTTGACGCCAAGCTGAGAGAGCAAATGCGAGGAGAAATTCGTCGTATCCAGAAGAATTTATCCATTACCGCTGTTTACGTGACCCATGACCAGAACGAAGCAATGAGCATTTCCGATAGAGTCGTAGTTATGCGGGAGGGGCAAATTGAACAGGTAGGAACGCCTGAGGACATATACGCTCAACCGGCAACTCGTTTTGTTGCGGATTTTGTCGGGAAAGTCAACTTTATCCCTGTTGAAATCATGGAATCAGGGGAAGAGGAGACAAGTGTTAAACTGTTCGGGCAACAGATGACGATTCCTAAGGTCCCGTACGGCGCAGGCGAAACTCACCTTGCCGTGGTGCGTCCTGAAGAATTAGAGCTTACTCCGGCTGATAACGGATTCGTGCGTGGTGAAGTCACATCCCGCACCTACCTGGGCTCAGTAGTTGAATACGATTTGGCTTTGGCTGACGGGTTGACACTAATGGCTCTTGATTATAATCCCAAGGCGCGGCCTCCTTTTGAAGTAGGGGATGTAGCCGGTATCTACTTTGATTTAGGCAAGCTACACCTCTTGAAATAATGTTTTTCGTCTTCCCTGAAACATTTCCAGGAACTTGATGACAGAAGGAATCTCACATTAGAGAGAGAATCTGTACAGGGGAGGCAGCAGCCGGTGACAAGGACTAAAGGACAGATTGAAGCTGAAATTAGCCAGGCTATCCTGAAGTTCGAGAAGGAGCATATCGGGCGCGGACCTGAAGAGATTAGAACTTTTGTTGTGGCTGATATGATAGTAGTCAGGGAACGAGGAGTCTTGACGCCTGCGGAGATCCATTTAGCTACAACGTCCGAAGGGACAGAACTCATTAAGCAGTTTCGCGCCTGCCTTGTGGAAAACTCTCGCATGTTACTAAGTTCCATGGTAAGGAGGATAACAGGCAGGGAGATTGTTGCCCTCCATTCTGATGTCTGTACAAGTTCAGGCGAGCGTGTACTTGTGTTCTGTCTCGACGGTGACGTGGAAATATTGCCTGAACGGGGTAAAAAATAGTTGCGGTAGAGACAAATATGTTAACGTGTGTCCTTCCGAGCAGCTTCTCCTCAAGGCTAGCCGGTCTTTTCTCTTTTTGGACATAATACAGCAAAAAGTGACAACACAAAAAGCGGGAGAAGCTGTCAATAGTCTGTGAAAATGTCACTTAAATGGTTAAGGTTTATTCAATGAAAATGTCACCTCGATTATCTTGAGGCGGGGCTTTCACCCCGCCGGAATGTTAATCGTTGCCTTACATAAAAATGCATTCGAAAAGGTAATTAGATTTAATTGCTAAAACAGATCGATTTGAGTATGATGATATTGACTGTTTTACTATGCCCAGGCTCGCGATGAATTGAAGAGGGCTTCGAGTAACTCTCTATCTGATTCTTCGTAAATGAGCTTGGGTATTCTTTGTCTTTGGGTTCTCCAAGGATGGTCATCCGAGGGTCGTAATGTC
>JAAYRV010000316.1 GCA_012518595.1 Bacillota bacterium | reverse complement strand
CGTAAGCAGTTCCCTCATATCCTCAAATGGAGACTCCTTGTAATCTGCAATCAGCTGAATCTTTTCGTTGACTTCGTCGTCTGACGCCTCAAATCCTTCAGCTTTCGCAATAGCATCTAAGACAAATTCTGACTTTACGGCGGCGTATGCGTCATCTCGATAATTGTTGCGTAGAGCCTCCTCATCTAAGCCGCATGATTTCAAGTACCCTTCCAGAGACAGGCCTTGCTCAACAAGACTTGCCTCAAAACTCTGCAACGTCCTATCAATTTCTCGTTCCACCAAGATTTCAGGAACATCTACTTCAGCCTCTTCAGTAATCTTGTCTACTACCTTATTTATATATTCAGTTTCGAAACGTTCTTTGACGGATTTCTCAATGATTTCCTGAAGTCCGTGACGCATTGCGTCCACACTCTCGAAATCACCGATTGCCTTTGCAAACTCGTCTGTCAGTTCAGGGATTTGTTTCTCTCTGATTGCTTCCACTTTGACAGTGGCTATACCCTGTTTACCCGCAAATTGTTCATCGTGAAACTCTTCAGGCAGCGTTATTTCAATCTCACCGGTCTCACCTATCGCAAGGCCCACGATACCCTTGCTGACACCGAGAAAATCACCTTCATCACCTGCCCGAACTAGGACCGCATCTTCACCAAGACCCAGATCCACAGCTTGGTCCTGTGAAGTAACATCAACCTTGACTAACACGAAGTCTCCGTCAATAACATTCTCACGTTCGACCGGAGCTAATACAGCTTGATTTTCCCGGAGGATCTGGATCTGTCTGTCTACATCTTCATCGCTGACCTTAGGAATCTCCTTCTCAATACGGACTTGCTTATAGTCAGGCAGTTTTACCTCAGGCCTCACCAAAACCTTTGCAGTAAGCTTTAAGGGTTTCCCCTCTTCAATTTCACTGACGGTGAGTTCCGGTTCGTCCAGAGGTTCAATTCCCAGCTCTTTCACAGCCTCAACATACACCTCAGGTATGAGGCTCTTTAACGCGTCTTCCATGAGGGTCTCCTTGCCAATACGCATCTCCAAGATTTGCCTGGGAACCCTTCCTTTTCTAAAGCCCGGGACTTTCACGCGGTTCGAGAATCTATGGTAGCTCTCGTCCAGGGAGTTCTGAAACCTGCTTTCTTCCACCTCGATGCTCAGATGAGCAAAACTATCTTCTAGTTTTTCCACTGTCGCTTTCACTTATGTCCACCCCACCGTCAAGATCTAAATGCCACGTCACCCCGTCGTGGCCGGGAGATAACTAATATTAACACACAATTCACAAAACACATTATGTGGATAAACAAAAACAATACCTCGGTAGACAACACAGCTGTATCCCCCGAGGCAGTGATCTCGCTAATTAAGATCATTCAGCCGTCTACATTTTATCACGCAAGGTACCGCCTTGTAAAGCTCGCAAAATCGAGTTCCTCTGTCATGGCTTCCTTTCGTCACCTGAAGAGCCTCTGCCGTATCTCCTTCGCCCATTTGACAACCTTCTCAATCCGCTCTCTTAGTTCATCCTCGTTCAGGGATTCGTTTTTGACGAAGTCTTGCATGTCTGACTCCAGGCTTTGCACCTCAGCAATGAACATAGGACCGTCGATTTCTACGTTGTAGTATTGACATAGATGGAATAACGTCAGTAGGTCAGCCTCGTCATATTCCTTGTGTAGCAGGAGTGCCGTGAGATACCGCGGATGCACCTCGGTAGCATGCAGCACACTGTGCCATTCACGCTCGAGTTCAGCCAGGGGAGTAGATGTGCACTCTTCAATAAGGGATATCACATTGTCACGAACCCTTCGTTCACCGCATATCTCAGCAAGTCCTTTATGAAGACGTATGATTGCGCGGTGGCCGAATTTCTCGTAAAGAAACCCCAAGAAAGACAAGCTGCCTCGTGCCGACACTCGGTATTTATAGCGGGATCCCTGATAATAATCAATCAACAGGGATTCCAAGGGTGGAAGCTCTCCAAGCGCCAAGAGGCATGATGCTTCATAATGCAACGGAAACTCAAGATATAGATACGAAACTAACCATGCAAAACCTTCATCCAGGGAATCGATCACACAGTCCTGCCATACGTCATGGTTAACCAGATGAATGATTTCATGAGGATTGAAAGGCTTATGGAAGCTTGGATCTTCGATGCTCATCGGCACAGGCAGCG
>JAAYRV010000086.1 GCA_012518595.1 Bacillota bacterium | reverse complement strand
GGTTTCTTCCTGGAGGCACATATGAAGCTAAGGCCTGTGGATTTCGCTACGGAAGGCGTGTTTGTGGCAGGGCTTGCTCATTCACCGAAAACGCTTGATGAGACAATTGCGCAAGCGCATGCGGCTGCAGGGAGGGCTTGCACAGTCCTTTCTCAAGGTGTCATCATGGCTGAAGGGATAAAATCGGAAGTTTTGAAAACCAGGTGCATAGGGTGCGGCTTGTGCGTTGAGGTATGTCAGTATAATGCCATAGAGCTGGATGATAAGGATGATTTAGCAGTTGTTAACTCAGCCCTCTGCAAAGGGTGCGGCCTATGCGCATCTACATGCAGGTGTGGCGCGATTACACTTAAGGGATTCACTGAAGAGGAGATCCTTGCGGAGGTGGACGCGCTATTATGCTAGATCGGGATACACATATAGAGGCCTTCTCAACCATGAGTTCACCTCAGGCTGTAACGCCTGTTCAGTCTTGCGCTGATTTACCGGATAAGGACTGTGTTGTGTTGCGTGCTGAAGCTCCTGAAAACCGGGAGCCTAAGATCGTGGCGTTCCTCTGCAACTGGTGTTCATATGCAGGCGCGGATCTTGCCGGCACCGGGCGCATCCAATACCCCGCGAATGTGCGGGTTATTCGTGTGCCGTGTTCAGGCCGGGTGGATCCATTGATGATCCTAAGATGCCTTCAGCGTGGGGCGGACGGAGTTTTGGTGTCAGGATGCCATCCAGGTGATTGTCACTATATTGCCGGGAATTACCTTGCCAGGAGGAAGTTTGTCCTTCTCGATGAATTGCTTGATTTCTTCGGGATTGAAAAGGGAAGGGTTCACTTCTCATGGGTATCCGCTGCTGAAGGGGAGAAGTTTGCAGACGTTGTGAAGCAGGTGACAGAGACTGTGAAGGCATTGGGCAAGCCTACGAAGCTTGTCCGGTGACACTAAATAGATTAAACCCATACTTAGACGACGGACTGGTGGGGATGAACCGGGATGGACAAGATGACCGGGAGCGCTATGGGAGAAGACACAATAGGTGCCATACAAGAAGGTATTAGGAATATTGCAGCCGAAATGCTGGAAGCTGGAGAAGTCCATGTGTTCATTGGGTATGAAGAAGGAACCCTTCCACTTCGGACCACTCCTGCTTTTCTTACCCGTCCTGAGGATGCGGTAAGGCTGGTATGGGGTCCTTCATGTGAAAATAACCTTGCTGTCTATTTGCCGAAGTTTAAGGGGACGGTAGGCGTTATCGTAAAAGGCTGTGATGTGCGTACGCTGGTCAACCTAATTCTTGAGAATCAAATATCCCGAGACAAAGTAAAGATAGTCGGTGTTCCGTGTCGCGGGATTATTGACCGAGACAGGGTAGGGAAGGCGCTGGGGATCGATAGGATCATAAAGAAGGCAAAAGCAACTGAACACAACCTTATGCTGGAGGGCGATGGTTTCGACGTCAAGCTGGAATTTCAGGATGTGCTTGCGCCGTCCTGCGAGGTATGCAGGTATCCTGTGCCGGTTTTGTGTGATGTGTTGATAGGCGACGAATCCATGGCAAGGGACAGGAAGGATCCTGAAGCAGGTTATCTTGAGGTAGAGCAATTCGCAAAACTCCGGCCTGATGAGCGGTTTTCTTACTTTGCGCAGCAAATTGAAGGATGTATCCAGTGTTATGCATGTAGGCAAGCATGTCCGTTGTGCTATTGCCCTGAGTGCTTTGTCGATAGGCAGAGTCCTAAGTGGATTAGCAGGTGGAGGGGCCTTTCTGATAAGATCCTGTTCCACCTGGGGCGCGTTCTGCATGTAGCAGGCAGGTGTGTGGATTGCGGCGCTTGTAGACGGGCATGCCCTGCAGGGGTCGACCTTCGCTTGCTTACGAAGAACATGGAGAAAGTCGTGAAAGAGTCGTTCCAGTATGAGTCCGGGCTGGACATAGGTGGGCTGCCTCTCCTTGCTACCTATGAACGGGAGGATCCGGACGACTTCATTCTGTAGAGTCGAGTTCTGTGAAGAACCGGATTACTCAATGCATCTTTGAGGTTACTTAGGGCTATTTGAGGTGAGTTAGGCGTGGGAGAGAGTAGTCACCGGGGATTGCTTAAGATGGCCAAGACGGACTTGGATGTCTTCGTCGATACGCTGACTAAGTCATCATATGTGGTTTTAGCTCCGATTGAAGAAGGAGAGGCAACGAAATTCGGCGTAGTCGGCGAGGAGAAGATTAAGATCCCTCGGCTTACCACAAGACCGTTGAAAGAGTTGTTTTTCCCTGAGGACGAGTCGCTTCT
Organism: Bacillota bacterium; assembly: GCA_012518595.1. Lineage (GTDB taxonomy): Bacteria > Bacillota > SHA-98 > UBA4971 > UBA4971 > UBA4971. The sequence goes on along the minus strand of JAAYRV010000086.1, from coordinate 1,510 downwards.
TTCCTTTGATTCCAGCGGAACGCAGGTTGCGAGTATCGACATGTCCGGGGTTCTTGCGGGTGACGGCATCTCTCCACGTGTGGCCTTAGGCGTCAGGCCGTGTGACGCGCGGGCCCTTGTGATTTTGGATAATGTCTTTGCGTCTGAGGACTACCGGGATCCGTACTACACACTTAGAAGAGAGCAGACTACTATCATAACGTTTACTTGCCCTTTACCGGGTGTCGCATGCTTCTGTACATCCACCGGCGGAGGCCCTTATGATGAGACCGGGTCTGACGTGATGTTTATGGAAGTTGCCGATTCATATCTTGTAAAAGCCGTCTCAGAGAAGGGCATGGGGTTGCTGCAGGAGGTCTTTCCGCTCTCTGAAGAGGGTCCTCCGGAACACTTGTGTATCCTTCATGAAGCTGATGATGAAGATATCCGGGCTGCCGTGGAAGCCAAGGCAGCAGGGGAGCTGCCGGTAGATGCAGGTGTTCCTGTGGAGGCTGCCATGGCCATATTAGGACAAGTTGACGCGTTCGGTGACTCCGCCTGGGAAGAAGTGTACAAGAAATGCCTGGGGTGTGGAGTTTGCACCTATTTATGTCCTACATGTCATTGCTTTGACATAGGGGATGAGGTGACAGGCGCCTCAGGCCAACGCGTTCGCAACTGGGATTCATGTATGTTTCCTCTTTTTACGCTCCATGCGTCAGGACACAATCCACGTCCTTCAAGAAAAGAACGCTTCAGGCAGAGGGTAATGCACAAGTTCAACTACTTTGTGGAGAACAACGACTGTATCGCGTGTGTAGGCTGCGGCCGGTGTGTTGAAAACTGTCCTGTGAATCTTGATATTCGGCAGGTCTTGACGACGTTTGCAAGGCAGGAGTTGACGTAGTTGCTTGTGGATCCTGTGAGGACCTCCGAAAGAGGCTCGTGAGTGTTGTCAGATAACGGCGAGTGTGCGTTTGTGTAGATGTGGTAAGGGGGGCGGAACATGGTTCAGGAGACTCTGCGGGGCATGAAGAATCCATATGTCCCGGAACTTGCCAAGATTACAGGTATTGCACAGGAGACTGAAGCAAACGATGTTAAGACTTTTCGCGTGGAGTTCTGTGACTTGTCTGCGTGGGAAGATTTCCGCTATGACCCAGGCCAGTTTGCCGAAGTTTCCGTGTTCGGCGCAGGTGAGGCGCCTATATCAATCACTTCCTCCCCTACCCAAAAGGGCTACCTGGAGTTTAGCATGAAAAAAGTCGGCCAGGTCACCACTGCCTTGCACTATGCTGATGAGGGGACTGTAATCGGTGTCAGAGGGCCTTACGGGAATACGTTTCCCATAGATGAAATGCGAGACAGGAATGTCCTTTTCATCGGAGGCGGGATAGGCCTTGCTCCCCTCCGCTCACTCATTACTTACGTGCTGTCTCCTGAGCATAGAGACGAATTTGGCGACGTAAGGATCATCTACGGCGCGCGAAGCTCAGGGGATCTGGTGTTCAAGTATGAACTGGACACTTGG
>JAAYRV010000085.1 GCA_012518595.1 Bacillota bacterium | reverse complement strand
CTTGATGGCATATATGATGCCTGCATCATCAATGTTGAAGTAGTCCTGAAAGGCGACTGTGCCTTCCCCCAGAAACGGGCTAATTTTAGACGGGACATATTCAAGCTGCTTATCCATGTAAAGGCGTTTTGCCCTTTTCCAAATCGATTTCACGAGGCTTTCTATTCCTCTTGTGGTCTTATGAAAATAAATCTGCCAGTATGCAAAATACCGAGCAAAAATGAACTGCTCTGCTAGATACTTATCACCAAATGCCAGTTGATCCTTGTGAGTTCGAAGCGTCATGAGAACTCTGTCCAGATCGAAATTGCCGTAAGACGTTCCTGTAGCCCAAGAGTCGCGTAAAAGATAGTCCATGCGGTCAACGTCGAATTGGCCAGATATAGCACGAACAAGTATCAGGTTCTGATAGTCGCCTAGGATTACAGAAGCAATTTCATCAGGCAGACATTCATCCACTTCCCTCAGCGCTTTATTGATTGAGGATTCTTCATTTAGAATGGCATCGATAGTCCAGTCCGTGTGTTTTCTGGGAGTAAGAACCGTCTCTAGAGTATGGGAAAAGGGGCCATGCCCAATATCGTGAAGTAATGCTGCTAGAGAGCCGACCATTACAGCATGAGAATCAAGCGGGTCACCAATTTGTGCAAGCCTTTCAGCAACCTGCTTGAAGAGGTGAAAAACACCTAGGGAATGGGCAAATCTAGTGTGTTCGCCTCCGTGATATGTAAATGACGTAAAACCAAGTTGGCGTATGTGCCTTAGTCTCTGAAATTCCTTTGTATCAATCACTTTTAGGGAGATGTTTCGATCTACTTGTATGAAGCCGTAAACAGGATCACGAAAGATTTTCGGTATGTCCGCTTCCGCCACGGGGGCCACCTCTTTCGTATCTCGCTCATGCTCACCGAGCACCATTCCATTGAACCACAGTATTCTGTATTAATGTGACAGGATAGACATTATTCGGGTTCAAAACTATTATATGCCAAACAGACGTTCGAGTCAATCGTAGATTTACGAGATTTGCGGGATTCATGGGTTTATTCAGCTTCTGTTTCATGGTGGGTGATTTTCACCGAACGCCTCAGAGAGTCCCCGTTTTGTGTCAACTTCCCGGCTGACCTTTCCTCAGGTCATGTTTGCCGTAACGACAAGGAAATTAGGCGGAACAGTCGAAATAAACAATAGGATTGCCAAAACGTCTCACACGGGGTGGACTTGCTATGCTGGAAACGTGTGTCTCCCTTGTTGACTGTGAGCGAATCCTTGTTGAGAAATTCCAAAAAGTCAAGTTCATCGGTGAAATCGAACTCTCCTCTGAAGACATTCGAACACTAACCAACTTTATTACTACCGAACTTGATCGTGATCCCAGGCGTGGGCTTAGGTTACTTAGGCAAAGAGCCCCTGCGACTATTGCCGCATTCCTCGTTTGGCAAGGCATTATGGAATATGAGGAAGGCGACTACTGGACATTGGCGCTTCGCGCTATTGGCTTGGAAGAGCCCAGGTGGCAGCAGGAGTTTGGCGCAGCATTCATCAACTTCCTCCGGCGTATGGATTTGCCCGAATTTCCGATTGAAGATGCGTTGCGGTTTGTCACACCCATCCTGCTTCATGGGGGCATTCCCCAAAAATGTCTCGACCAATTCTTTGATCATGTCATTATGGATATGGTGGAATTTAACCTTGTCACAGGCGATGAGATCAGAGACTACCTTTACTCTCTCAGGGAAGAAGAGAAGACCCGGGTT
>JAAYRV010000084.1 GCA_012518595.1 Bacillota bacterium | reverse complement strand
CCCGGATTCTACACCCTGTCCGCAAACTCCTGGCTATTATCGACGCCTGTTTCAGCGAGACCTGCGCCTGCCATCAGCAACCCGATTTCGTCAAGGGTTACGTCGTCAACATTGGCGACTTTGACTATCTGCCCCTCATACAGCACAGCTACGCGGTCGCTGAGGTTAAGGATCTCTTCAAGCTCCTCAGAAATCAGGATAATGGCGCATCCTGCAGCCCGTACGTCCAGAAGCTTCTTGCGCACGTATTCAGTGGCAGCAATATCCAACCCTCGACTAGGATAGCATGACAGCAAGCAAGTAGGATTCCTTGACATATCCCTTGCCAGGATTAGACGCTGGATGTTCCCACCTGACAGGTGTGATGCCTGAGTGTCAATGCTGGGGGTTCTAATGTCGTAGGTCTCAACCATATCCTCGGCAAACTCACTTATAGCATCTTTCTGCAGAAAAATCCCGTGGGAAAACGGCTGTCTATGATGATCCTTAAGAATCAGGTTTTCCTCTACAGAAAACGACCGGACAATTCCATCAGCAATACGGTCTTCAGGAATATATCCAAACCCTGCCTCAATCATCTCAGCAGGCGTCACATTTGTCATATCTTTGTCCTTCAGACACACAGAACCGGAAGACACCTTGCGAAGGCCTGCTATGACCTCTGCCAGTTCCCTCTGGCCGTTGCCGGATACACCGGCAATTCCCAGGATTTCCCCTTCACGCACTTCCAGAGACAGTCCTCGCAACGCAGGCGGTCCCTTATCGCTGTCCACCCAAACATCGTCCAGGACAAGGACAGGATCACCTTGGGACGTTTCATCAGTTCGACGAGTCTGGGGAATATCGCGTCCAACCATCATTTGAGCCAGTAGTTTTTCGTTCGCGTCCTTTGTCAACACAGTATCTACAAGCTTGCCAAGGCGAAGCACGGTGACGCGGTCGCTTACAGCCATCACTTCATGAAGCTTATGGGTTATAAGTATGATAGCACGTCCTGATTCTGCCATCCCCCTCATAACCCTGATGAGTTCATCTGCCTCCTGAGGAGTAAGAACAGCAGTGGGTTCATCCATTATGAGCAGCTCAGCCCCTCGATAAAGAGCCTTGATAATCTCCACACGCTGCTGCTCTCCAACACTGAGCTGCCAGACAGGAGCATAAGGGTCAACTGCCAAGTTATATTTAGAAGCCAGCTCCTCTATGCGCCTTGCGGCAGGCTCCAAGTCCAGCAAGGGGCCTCGGGATGATCTGAGGCCCAGAACCACGTTCTCTGTCACCGTTAAACTGGGAACCAGCATAAAGTGCTGGTGCACCATGCCTATGCCAAGGTCGATGGCATCGCTTGGCGACGAGATGCTTACCGGCTCGTCATTGATGAGTATCTCACCGCTGTCCGGCCGATAAAGACCGTACAGCACCTTCATGAGCGTGGTTTTGCCCGCCCCGTTTTCGCCCAGGAGGGCAAGAACCTCCCCGGCACTAACATCTATGTCAACATTATCATTTGCTACAACCCCGGGGAAAGTTTTAACAATCCCCCTCATCTTTACGTTTTTAATCCGAAGCCCCTCTTGTAACTCCATGGTATTCTGCCACCTACCCGGATCCTGTTTTTGTGATAAGCAGGGTGCTATGAATCTTCGCTGCGCATTTGGCGCATGGTTCATATCAGGGGTGGGGGAAACCCCACCCCTAAGTTATCAAGCTGTCGGCCTCATATCCCCATCGCTGAAGCTAGGGGCTTTACGGCCTGTTCCGGTCAAACTCCTGTCCGTTACTTAGTACCAGTGGGTAGTTCCACGACAAGAGTTCCGTCAATGATT
>JAAYRV010000083.1 GCA_012518595.1 Bacillota bacterium | reverse complement strand
ATAACTGGTGGGTCATGCGGGACTCGAACCCACGACACCCGGATTAAAAGTCCGGTGCTCTACCACCTGAGCTAATGACCCACCTAGTCTAAAATGCTATTATGCTGCAGATTTAACGTGCCCACGCGTATCTTCCAGCTGAGCATTCCTATGATACCATAACTTAGCCCTGCCATCAAGGATTTTAAAGGCGAAGAGGTCTTGACAATTCTGTCATTTTACAGAGGTCGGCCCTGCTATGGGAGGAGTGGCTTTGACATGCCGTCAGCTCCCACAAGGCCGAGTATAGTCAAGAATATGCTCTGGGGGCCGAGATATGCGTCAACATTCTCGTACCATTCATCAGGTGAGTGGGCACTTCCGCCGCGTCCGCCTCCTCCTAAGCAAATAGCGGGGATTCCAAGGGCAATAGGAATGTTTGCGTCTGTGCTAAGGGGGCCTTCCAGATAAGGAGTATTGCCCAATGCTTGAATTGACGCATATGCAGCTTGGACAATAACGGAATCAGGCGCCTGATTTCCTGCCGGCCTGTCTCCGATTAGCTTTGTATCGACTGTAATGCTATCCGACTGCCATCTTGCGTTCTCTTCATATGTAGCTAATCTGACCGCTTCCAGCGCTTTCGCCTCAACTTTCAAGAGTTCTTCTGTAGCGTTGGATCTCATGTCTATCAGCATGGCGGCTTCTGCAGCGATTGAGTTAACTGATGTACCGCCTGATACCGTGCCTACCGTAAAGGTAGTCTTGGGATCTCGCGGTGTTTTGACATCGGCTATCTTGGCAATAGCACGGCCCATTGCATGAATTGCGCTGGGAACCCCGAATGTGCTGAAGCTATGACCTCCTGGCCCTCTGTACGTTACCTCATACCTACGGCTACCGGTGGCAAGATATACGATATCCTTCGAACCTACGCCGTCTACGGCAATAAATCCGTCAACATCCGCATTATCGCGGAAAAAAGCTTTAATACCTGCTAAGTCTCCTAATCCTTCTTCTCCCACATTGCCGCAGAAGATGATATCCCCTATGGGTTTTATGCGCGTGTCGCGAAATGCGCGAACAACAGACAAGAGGGCGGCAAGCCCTTTGGAATTATCTCCAATCCCAGGAGCATAATACCTGCCGTTCTTATGTATGACTGTAACATCGCATCCTTCCGGGAATACGGTGTCAAGATGTGCTGCCACAAGGAGCTTCGGTCCTTTTCCTGTGCCCTGGAGGATCCCGAAAACATTGCCTGTGGAATCCATCTCCACATGGTCAAGGCCTGCTGCAACCAATTGATCCATGTAATACCCGGCTCTCATTTCTTCCTTAAAAGTAGGCGCCGGGATTTCGCAGATAGTTATCTGGTCTTTAAGGGTTGTTTCGTCATCAGCCTTAATGAAGTCAAGGCCACGTTTTACCAGGTGATTTGCGGTCAGAACTTCATATACGCTCTTTATGATTGGTGATAATTTATAATCCCGGCCTAGACCACTGTCGTTACAATCAACCACTGGAATACCCCCTAAGTACTTATCTCTTGCATTGCGGAATCGCTGAAGTTCTGTCTCCGAAAATGTTGACCGAACAAAGTTATCGGAAGAGTCAACACTGCCCGGAGCAGCGAACCCAAAAAACACTCAACCATAGCATACCACGAGTTCCGGTCAATCTAGCATGATCCGCGCTTGTCGGGATGAACCGGGATTGGCTGCAAGAAGGAATGCGCAGCCTACTGCCGAAGTAATAGAGGCATTTAACAGGAACTGTATATAGCTGACTATTGTTTCATGGGGGTGCTGGTTTGGTGAGACATGCCGGCGGTACTGATGTCCTGGAATACGTTGAGCTCTGCCTACCGGAAATACTGGAATTGGACAGGGAGAAGACTGTCTTTTTGATAAGCGTAAGTCCGATTGAGGTTCATGGTCCGCATCTTCCGGTAGGGACGGATGTCTTCATTGCCGATGAGCTTCTGAACCGTTATGTATCGGAACTCGGGAAGAACCATCCCGAGCTGACGCTTGTCAAGTTGCCTCCGCTTTATGCAGGGTCAGATGCCTTGCCATATCCGGGCTCATTATCTGTCCCTGCACCGCACCTTGAAGGGATTCTTACCGCATACGGGCAAGGCCTGGCGAAACAAGGATTTCGCTATCTCTTCGTTGCAGACAACCACGGCGGGCCTCGCCATCAGATGGCTATTGAAGCATCTGCAAGGAAATTGTGGCGAAAGCACAACTTCTACCTGATAGATCCCTTCGGACTGGTCTTCCGTTATATGGTGCAGCATGATCCGGATTTTATGCAGCGCACCGGACTCGGGCCGGGCGAATGCGGAGACGACGCGGACAGTCATGCCGGGACCAATGAGACTTCACTCATGCTCGCATGCTGTTCGGAGAGAGTAGGAAGAAATTTTAGAGAAGTGGAACCCTCGTTGCCTCCTCCGCTTCGCGGAGGGTCTGCTTTTGTTGCCGGTCTGGGTAGATTCATTAGATTTTTCGGCGGTCGCAAGCTTGGACAAGATCTTAAACATCTTGCCAACACCTTGGCCTGGATAAGCCATCCCGACATGAAGCCGTATATGGGGGATCCAGGGAAAGCTAATCAAGAAGCAGGGGAGGCAATGATTGCTGCCCGTGTTGAAGTAGCTATGGAGCTTTTTGAAAAAGCGCTTGCAAGCGGCGGCAAGGAACCTGTGCATATTAAGCCGATGTTGTGGGGGGTCAGGTTTCTGCGAAAACTACCTGAATAACCGGTATTCGTGAGTGTTGTTCTGACTACGGGGAGGTATCACAGAAGAAGCCCGAATGGATTAGTTAGCACGTTCGGCCGATGTGTGACTCTTGAGTCTTGTCGAATGCTTAGGCAATTAGAACCAATGGTGAAAGTTCTGGCAAAGGCAGAAGGATTTTGACCGGCCATGTAGAACGATTCAAAAATAAGATTAACAGCTGTTTAGTAGGTGCAGTCCCATAGAGAGATCCCTATTTCATAACATGCATATTATGAGGAGCGTCGTTAAGAATGGAAATGGATGCTAAGAAGAGATGTTGTGAGCAACAAGAATGTAGACAGCGGATGGAAAGGGACTTGATAGGGGAGAAAGAGCTCCCTAAGGATGTGTATTATGGGATACAGACTTTGCGTGGTTTTGAGAACTTTCGCATAACCGGCCTAAGGCTCCATCCCGCCCTTATTAAGGGTATGGCTATGGTAAAAAAAGCAGCTGCGTTGGCAAATGCGGAACTTGGTCATATCCCTGAAGAAGTCGGCGCTGCAGTAGTTGCTGCAGCAGACGAGTTAATTGACGGGAAACTCCATGATCAGGTAATTGTTGATCCTATCCAAGGCGGAGCAGGCACTTCCATCAATATGAATATCAACGAAGTTATAGCTAACAGAGCAATTGAGTTGTTAGGCGGCAAGAAAGGCGATTATAAAACAGTCAGTCCGCTGAATCACGTAAACAGGTCTCAGTCCACAAACGATGCTGTGCCTACAGCAGCCAGAATTGGGATTCTGATTGAACTTGATAATACCATAAAAGCCTTGGGTGAGCTGGCTGATGCCCTGGAGAACAAGGCGGAAGAGTTTAAGGACGTAATTAAGATGGGCCGAACCCACCTACAGGATGCAGTCCCAATAACCTTAGGACAGGAATTCGGCGCATGGGCAGGGGCTATCCGACGTGATGTGAAGAGGCTTGAGGATGCGGCTACAGGTCTTACCACTATTAATCTAGGTGGGACAGCAGTAGGAACGGCACTGAACGCAGACATGGAGTACATACGTATTTCGTGTCTGGAACTTGCGAAAATATCAGGGTATCCGCTGACGACCGCTTCAAATCTTGTTGATGCCACGCAAAACGCAGATGTGTTAGCTGAACTTTCATCATGTCTCAAGGTTTGCGCAATCAACTTATGTAAGATTGCAAACGATATGAGACTTCTTGCTTCAGGGCCTATGGCAGGTATCGGTGAAATCATCCTTCCTGCGGTTCAGCCTGGATCATCGATCATGCCTGCTAAGGTGAACCCGGTAATTCCGGAAGTAGTCAATCAGGTGGCATTTCAGATAATCGGCAATGACGTTACAGTTACCATGGCCACACAAGCAGGGCAGCTGGAGCTTAATGTCTTCATGCCGGTTCTGCTCTTCAATTTGCTGCAGTCCATAGATATATTGGGCAATGTAGCGAATACACTTCGAGAAAGATGCGTAGTAGGAATTAAAGCCAACAAAGAGCGGTGCCGTAAGGCGGTAGAGAAGAACGTAGGAATTGTCACTGCACTTGTTCCATATCTGACATATCAGGTCTCGTCTGATATCGCGAAGGAAGCCCGCGCTACCGGCAAAAGTGTACGGGAAATTGTGCTCGAAAAAGGACTCATGACGGAAGACAAACTCAACCGCATATTCTCTCCGTCTCAGTTAACGCGTCCTCTTAAATCGCGACGAGAAACTATCTCCGTGGAGTCAGACGATTGAGTCATTCTGATGATTGAGTCGTGAGGAATACTCCATGCCGGAATGGGATCCGGCTGAAACGGCATGGAAGCTGTAAACCTGTGAAATAAGCATAGGTTAGGCAGGGATGGAACGATGATGGCCAAAAGAGAATTGGCTGGTATCGTCGGGGGAATGGGCCCACTTGCTACCATTGAACTTATGCGTTTGGTGATGGAGGAGACTCCTGCTTGTAATCATACTCTCAGAGTCTTGGCTCGCCGGATTGTGGCACGCGCGTTGCATCCAGAAGGTACTCAGCTAAGGGAGTGCCAAATATAGTAATATGTTCCTGTTGGTATTTAGCAGGAATTTCTTGATATGTT
>JAAYRV010000082.1 GCA_012518595.1 Bacillota bacterium | reverse complement strand
TGACCTTGCTTGTTTTCCGGTCATCAACTGCATGGGTCTACTACGAAGCGGAGGTGCGAAAATGAAGGGGAATGCGGCAACAAGTCCGGGTGGACTTACTCTGAGGCGTAGAAGACGCATGAAAATGCGGTTGTCCAAGGCAATAGCGTATCTTGTGGTCACTCTCGGGGCAATAGTGCTGCTCGTGCCGTTTTTCTGGATGGTGACCACATCACTGAAAGACCTAAATGAGGTGTTCGCATATCCGCCTAAGTGGATCCCGAAGCCGCCGCAATGGCGCAACTATCAAGACGCGTGGCAGGCAGTGCCCTTTGGGAGGTACCTGACTAATACTACTTTCGTAACAATCCTCGGAGTTTTTGCTGAAGTGGTAAGCTCAACGCTGGTGGCTTACGGATTCTCCCGTTACTGGTTCCCGGGAAGAGACGCTTTGTTTTTCGTGCTCCTTGCAACTATGATGCTCCCTTTCCACGTTACCTTGATCCCGACTTATATGATCTGGAAGAATCTTAAGCTCCTTGACACGTTTGATCCTCTGGTTTTACCGGCATGGACAGCCTGGGGGCCGTTTTACGTGTTTCTCTTAAGGCAGTTTTTTATGGGGATTCCGAGGGACTTGGAAGAAGCTGCTACAATTGACGGCGCGAACGTCATTCAGACGTTCGGTTATGTCATGTTGCCGCAAGTGAAGCCTGCAATCCTGTCAGTTGCCGTCTTTGCGTTCAGGGGTTATTGGAACAACTTCTTAGGACCGCTATTGTATCTTAACAGCATGAAGAAATATACGCTCACCCTGGGAATGTATTTCTTTATGGGAGGCGTTCACGAGGCGCCCAAGTGGCACTGGTTAATGGCGATGTCCACGGTTTTTGCCTTACCTATGCTGGTGATTTTCTTTGTCGCGCAGCGTCATTTCGTTGAAGGAATTTCGCTTACAGGGATCAAGGGCTAAGTGTCGACGCCACTCATTCCCGCCACTTTTCCCAGAAGCATGTGGGCGAGTCGGCGGCAGACGCCAACAGGCGAGGATACCGAGAATTTGCTGCACTCCGAGGCAGGATAGGGATAAGGATAAGGTCATAAGGGAGGGAGGCAGAGTCGCCGCGAGCTGGAAACCAATATCAGCCGAGAACCTATCGATGTAATTCGTGACGCGGCGACGGATAATTCGATGAAAGAGTTTATTTGCGGTGTAAATTACTGGCCACGGAAAACCGGGGTCCACATGTGGAAGGAATGGGACGTTGAATCCATTGACGCTGAATTCAGGCAGATGGCGGAACTATCCCTTAACGCGTGCCGGGTGTTTCTCCTTTGGGAGGATTTCCAGCCTGCGCCTTGTGTCATATCCGAAGACGCAATGGCGAAATTCGATGAGCTGGTAAAGATCAGCAAAACACACGGTGTAGGGCTGATCCCGACGTTCTTTACAGGACACATGAGCGGTGAAAACTGGGATGTCCCATGGAGATCAGGGCGCGACCCTTATGAAGATCCGTTCATGCTCAGGGCTCAGGTGAGGCTTGTGCGCGAGTTTGCTCATCGTTACAAGGATGAAGATGCGATACTGCTCTGGGATATTTCCAATGAACCTGATATTTTTCAAAAGCCCGAATCGGTGGATGCAGCATGGCTTTGGACCCACGTGCTTTACCGGGAGCTGAAGACACATGACCCGGAACGTCAGGTAACCCTCGGTATCCACGCGACATCCCTGTTTTGGCCGGGGCCTTTTAGAATAGGCGATGTAGCTGAAGTCAACGACATCCTCTGCGTGCATCCGTATCCGCTATATACTGAGCTTTGTCCTGAGCCTTTGGACAGTCTGCGAAGCACGTACTTTGTCCCGTTCGCTTGCCGGTTTACAGAAGGCATGGGTGGAAAGAGGGTTCTTCTTGCGGAGTTCGGATCCACGACTCAGATGGCAGCTCCCGAAGTTGAAGCGAGATTTCATTCCGTAGCCCTGCACAGCGCCCTTGCCAACGGAGTCATCGGGGCATTGGCTTGGTGTTTTGGGGATTTCGTGAAGCAGACGAGACTGCCGTATGATTCTACCCCATACGAAGTAGGCTTTGGGATAACGAAAAGAGACGGCACGGTCAAAGAGAAGGGACTTGTGCTTTCAGAGTTTGCAAGGACAGTCCGGGATGCACGTGTACATGAGCTTTCCCCTGCTAAGGCCGAGGCTGCGATAGTGATCCCGAGGAGGTACTACGATAACCCTGATCCTGAAAACACTCCTACGAGGAATGCAGCAGCACTCTTTGCATCCTTTATCCTGGCAAAGTGCGCAGGACTCGACGTGGACTTCATTACCTGCGACAAGCTGGCAACAGACGAGGTATCAAGTTACAAGGCGCTCTTTGTCCCGTGCGCCACACGCAGAGGGACATTGAATATCTCTGATTTCGCGTATCTCCAAGACTTCGTGAAATCAGGAGGGACCTTGTATTGCTCCTATGATGGGATTGCCATTAGCGGGATGGAAGAGGTTTTCGGCACGACTATCCTCCATGCGAGTGTGCCTCAAGGGGACGAATGGGCTGTAAAAGTTCCTGGGCTCGAGCAGCCTCTTTCAGGACTTGTGCCTGAGCCGCTGGGCCTCGCCCGAAGGAAGCACCTTAACTTTGCCTCAGCTACAGGTGGAATCGGTGGTTGCCAGGAGGTTACTGTTAATCGTTATGGTCAAGGACATGCCATATTCGTAGGATTTCCGTTTGAGCTATATCTTGCCACGACTCCATATGTTTTTGATCAGGACGAATATTGGGAAATCTACTCTCTCGTAGCTAAGACAGCAGGGCTGGATGTGGAATGGAAAGGTCGGAATCCTGCAGTCGAGGTGAGAAGATTCACCGGCCCCGGCAGGGATGTATTTGTTGTTGTGAACCATGAGCCTGAAGAGCAGGTGGTCAATATTCCTCTCCCTGCTGACGCAAGAAGCGG
>JAAYRV010000012.1 GCA_012518595.1 Bacillota bacterium | reverse complement strand
CGGTTCCGGAAAGTGTACGTACCGTGCGGGGCCACCTAAGACCTGGGAAACCAGCGAAAACCCATGAACTCATACTCAGAGCCTATAACAAGAAGCATGGCACGAAGCACACAAAGCAAAGAAGCTTGTGCAAGAAAACCGGGGCATGAAAACGCCCTGCTTCCTACAGCGCGAAGCAGAGCGTCCCGCAAATAATAGAGCTGCACAATGCTCTTAATGCTCTTGTACATACCGCCCATGCGCCTATTCCGTAAGCATGGCTTCCTTGATTTCTTGTCGCCTAACCTGTCGTCCCTGCCAGGCATGGAGAGCCAGGGCAACGGCAATAATTCCGTAAGCCACAAACACGCGGAAGTACTCGCCGATTTGTGGCACTCCGAAGAGCCTCTGTCCTGCCAGGGGCGAGACGACAAAGAGCGTATGGAACAGAATAACGCCTGCTATAGCGTGCCAAATAGTGGCGCGCCTGGTTGATGCCCCTCCTACAAGAAGAGCTGCTATGGAAAACATTCCTACCTGTTCATGGCTGTTGTAGGTGTTCAGCGTACCTATGTTTTGCAAGAATATCAACTGTCCCCAGCCTGCTATTACCGTAGATAAAATCATCGCGATAATCCTGGTCTTATCAACCTTGATACCCATTACCTCAGCTATGTGCATGTCCTGGCCCACTGCGCGGAGATTCTGGCCGATCTTGGTCTTCAGCAAGAAACCAATAAGCACACACATCCCCGCAGATACCAGCAACGTGACAACTGGGATACGCACTCCGCCTATGACAGGCCTCCAGATCTTGTCTAAGGCCTGAGATATGTTAATAAGGTCAACGGTGTTTCGGACGCCGATTCCTTGAGGCAGCAGCATGGCCGGATCTTTAAGGGGAATTATCGGTCCTACAAGGAAGAGGAAAATCAGCTGATAAATCCCGTTTGCAAAGAAGCCCAATATCATGCTGGTGATCATCTCACGCCCCTTTGCCCGGTTCAGCACGTTTCCTGCAAGCCATCCTGCAATTGCTGCGATAGGTGTGGAAAGCAAGCAAGCAAGCAAAAATCCTTGAACACCTGTAATGCGCCAGTAGGTAACGGCAATTGCAGCAGCCTGGCCGGCCATGGCACCGATTACTATGCTAAAATTCAGGCCCATTCCTGCGGTAACCGGGATCAGAAGAGATAATACCAGTAGAGAGTTTCTGCCAAGCCGTGTCACTACCTCATTGAGGAGAAATGTGATATTAAGCCCTGCAACCAGTGCCATAGTGATAGAAAGCACCAGAAACAGTATGGGTACACCGTTAGTCAAGATCATGCGACGCATATCCAAGCTGACGGTTGGGCGTGATTCAACAGTTTTGTCATGCGTTTGTGTCATTTGTTACTTACCTCCCGTCGGACGCGTCAATGCGTAAAGGATCATGCCGTTGGAAATGATCAGCCTGGCTACCTCTGAAATGTCCCCTTGGATCACCCTGCTTGTCACAGGCAAAGCAGTCGTAAGTAGGGTTTGGAACAGTATTGTGCCGATGATGACATTGGAGATAGTCGCTTTCTGTAAGCTGGCCCCGCCTATCAGGATAGCTGCTACAGCAGGAAATGCCATCATCAAGGGGGCCATGTAAAGCTGAAGAAACCCATAGCTCTGCGCATATATGATTATGCCTACAGCAGCCAGCACCGTCGACAAGACAACCCCTACTGCCTTCATCTGACGCACGTCTATGCCTGCAGACCTTGCAAACACAGGATTCGCTCCTGCAGCCACCATGGCAATACCCAGCTTCGTCCTGTAAAACAAGTAGATGAGCAGGCAAAATAACAGGAAGAATCCTAGGAGCCCTCCTGATATCTTGACCCCGAACAATTGGAATACCGCAAAGTTGTTGAGAACCTTGCCGAAATGGTTCCCCAAGGTCAGGGTGAATCGTAGCCCCTTCCCCCCGATTGCCCATATGAGTTCCGGGTTCTTAAACGGCGCCATCAGCCAGAAAATACACATAACTGCCACGGTGGAGAATCCTACATAAGTTCCCACCATCATCTCCTGACCCTTCACGCTTTCCAATAGTAATGCGTAAAGGTATCCCACGACAACCGCTATGGGAACAGCAAATACAATAGCCGCGAGTAGACCGGGAAAGCCTGCAAGACCCCTCTCCATACTAATGAGAGCGCCTACCAAGCCACTCAACACCCCTACAGGCAAGCCAAAATTAAGACCGACTCCGCAACTTATCGTCGGAACCATTGCCAGGACTAGTATGCCGTTCATGCCGACTCTGACAAGAGAGTCTGTAATCAGTTGAGGCACTGACATATCAGTAAGGTAGGCTATGACAAATATGATTGCAAGGAACCCGGCGATAATGAGCCGTGGAACTCCTATATGTTCAACAGTTTGCTTAAGTCTCGGCATCATGTCTAGATAGCCTCCTTCCTGACTCTGCCTGCCATCATTAGTCCAAACTCGGCGTCAGAGGCATCAGGCGGCAAAATCCCGGCGAGTCTGCCACGATACACAATAGCAACCCTGTCGCATATCTTGCGCAGCTCCCCGAGTTCACTGGAAGTCATTAGTATGGTCACATTGTGCTCTCTGTTTAGACGGACCAAGAGATCGAGAACAAGTCTCTTAGCTCCGACGTCAATTCCTCGTGTCGGCTCAGAGACAAAAAGAATCTCAGGATCAAGCGCAAGCGCCTTGGCTACGCATACCTTTTGCTGGTTGCCTCCGGACAGGCTCCGCACAGGTTGAGTCGGGCCCAGGCATCTGATATCCAGTTTGCGTATCATCTCCTCGGAATAAGCCCTTAGCTCTTTTCTGTCTTCCAGCCTAAGCCCGGACAGAAAACGAGGCCAAGGTCGGAGAAACTTGTGTTGCACTTGCATGGCGGTGACCCCGATATTCCGTTCAATAGGCTCATCAAGTAGCAGGCCGACGCCGCGCCTGTCTTCAGACACAAACGCAAGCCCTTCTAATAGAACTTGCTCAGGCGAATTGAGCGGGATAAGGTCCCCGTTCTTGCTGACCCGGCCTGAAGCGGGATATAGCCCCATTATTCCGTTGGCTATACCTAGTTTTCCATGGCCGGCAAGCCCTCCGATGCCGAGGATCTCGCCACGCCGGACAGACAAGGACAAACCACGGACCATCTCACCGGGCATATCCACCATAAGGTTGTCAATCGTGAAAGCTAAGTCCTCATCACCAGGCTCCTTGTCCCGAGGAGGAAGGTCTACCTTTTCTATTCTCCTCCCCACCATTAACTCAGCGATTCTCTCAACAACCGCTTCATCCTTATTCAATCTTGCCACAGCCTCACCATCACGAAGGACTGTAATCCTGTCCGCTACTGCCATAACTTCATCCAGACGGTGTGTGATAAAAAGAATTGAAATACCGTCTGCGGCAAGCCTACGCAGTG
This sequence comes from Bacillota bacterium, assembly GCA_012518595.1. Taxonomy (GTDB): domain Bacteria; phylum Bacillota; class SHA-98; order UBA4971; family UBA4971; genus UBA4971. The sequence continues at coordinate 21,167 of JAAYRV010000012.1, read as the reverse complement.
AGCCTAAAAGGCGATCCGCTTCTGTCTCAGTTAAGACTGCGGTAGGTTCGTCAAAGACCAGGATCTTAACTTCTTTCTTGTCAATTTCTCTGGCAATCTCAACAAACTGCATGTAGCCTACAGGGAGACCCGCAACAGGCAGCCATTCGTCAATGGACATGTCAAGACGGTCCAAAGCGTGCCTGGCATCCTTCCGCATGGCGGGAGTATCAAGATAGTCCAAGAATTCGGATTTGAATAGTCTGCTAAGCGCGTTCTTACGCGTTGTTTCACGGTTCAGCTTAATGTTTTCCGTAATAGTGAACCCCGGCAATAACATGAATTCCTGGTGAACCATGCCGATTCCCATTTGCATGGCTTCGGCAGGAGATAGAAGCTCCACCTTTTTTCCGTCAATGAGTATTTCCCCGGAAAAGCCGCCTGTACTATGAATCACAGGCATGCCGAAAAGGATATTCATAAGAGTTGACTTACCTGCCCCATTCTCGCCAACGAGAGCGTGAATCTCACCGGGATAAAGGTCAATGGAAACATCGTTTAGGACGGTATTGCCAAAGTACTGTTTTGTGATACCCTTCATTTCCAGGACTTGTTGTGCTCGTTCCATGTTTCTGTTCTTCCCTTCTCAAAGTACAAGCTCCACAAAGGAGATAAGAAGAGGTAAGGCGCCGGGTGTGGATTACCCGGCACCCTGAACCCCACTTTATGGAATACATCCTCTAAACTAGAATTCGTCTTTCCCGAAAATGACGGAAGCACTTGTTATGAGATAGAAATTATCTTCTTCATGACCCTCAAGCTTACGAATTCCCATGGAAACGCCGGCCGCAGCCTCTAATCTGGCGTTGACGGCATCCATGTCGTCAAGACTCATCTTGCCTTCGATTGTGTCACGGGCTATTTCTACACAAGCCTCAACAAGAAGATAGTTGGTGGGAATCGGCCAGGTGGCAAACCGTCCTGCGCCACCTTTCTCAACAATAGCAGTATTGATAGCCTTTAGGATCCCAGGGATATTGCCTTTTAGCTCCTCAGTGATTTCCAGGCCGAGGGCTGCCGGGTAACCGTGGGTCGGGCTCGGGCAACACTGCTCAGGGAAGATCGCGCCTGTATCCAGCGCTGAAATGATAAGAGGTTCCTGCATACCGCAGTTGGTGCTAAACAAAGCGATATCCTTCCCGTGCTTGTCAACTTGCCTCGGAACATCTTCGAGAATAAACTGCTGAGCACCGGGTATACCGGACTCGCCCATTGGGTCAGGAGCGGTAACAAAAACAAATTCTAACCCGATCTTGTCACATTCGGCTTTCATGATATCACGGCGCTTAGCCAGAAGATCCATGGACATGTGTCTTGGGAAGGAATAGTGGAGGAATTTCTTGGCTCCCAACTCCTTTGCAAGGTTGACAATTGTCACGCCTCGCGCTTCCTGGTCGGTCTCGAATGCAAGGTCTGCAGTGACCGCAACCAGAGGGGGATCCTCATGGGGAACACCCAGGAGGAAAATAATATCCGGGCGAATATCCCGCACTTGTCTGATAGCTGCGACTGTGCCAGGAACTGCCTGGTTAACTACGATGGCTTTGACATCCTTATCTGCGGCAAGGCCTGTGATTTGGGCTATCGTGGTCTCCTGCTCCTGCATGAAGTTGTCAGGATAGGTGACGTGCTTTATCATGTCACCGTATTTACCCTTCATCTTCTCAGCAGCTCTATACTCATCCTCACCTTGAGAGACTGTTCCTGTTACAAGTCCAATCTTATAAGCAGGGGCTGCAGTCCCGACAACACCTACCACTCCACAAAGAAAAGTCAAAACCAATAAACAAACCACAACTCTCTTCATTATTCTACTCTCCTTCTTCATCTATTTAAGAAATTATGGATTTTGAAAACTCTTCCCTTTTTCAACTACGTTATCCCATTATCACCCCCAAAGTTGCTTTTCAGCTTCATAACGTACCCATACTCACATAAACTGTCAGGTATCATTAGTTATTCGATACAGCTTCTTAATACTCCTGCTATGAAGCATCAAATATTCATGGAACACAGAAAGCCTAATAGGCGCCTTTTGTGCTCTCCTCATAATCCTCCTGTCTTCCATCCTGCACCACGAAACCCTTGAGAAACCATGAAACGCGCTTATACACGAGAAACGTTATGATGGAACTCAGTCCTGCTTTGACAGCATTAAAGGCAAAGAGTATAGGAAGCATGGCTGCTACTTGCTCTCTGGAAAACCCATAGATTATAGGAACTATTGCAAGATTCACAAGAGGCATTGCTACAGTCTGTGCAATGGTACCGGCTATGAGACCTGCTATAGCTCCACGGAGAGTATGATAACGCCTATATATGAAGCTTGCGGCCAGCACAAGGCTGCCTGTGCTTAAGAAGTGCATCAGGGCCCCGACTGCCCCGTCAAGACCTGTAATTGCAGCCATCAAAACAGCCATGATGAAAGTCACCATTAATCCCGCGCCCGGCCCAAAAGCAAACCCTGCAATTAATACAGGCACATCAGCCGTCTCGAAGCGAAGATGTGGCGCAGATGGAAATATCGGACAGTTTACAAGGGATAGAAGCACTGCTACAGAGGCAAGTACACCTAACATCACAATCCGTCTGGTTTTCTGGTTTGTCAATCCGGGCAACCTCCTTCATAGCCTTCATAGCCTTCGTTGCCCAGGATTCGGTTTCTCTTCGCCTATTGCGTGCTGCTCCGGGAAAACTTGATGCATGAGCGATGCATGCTGCTTTGAGTAAAATAGCAATGCCCTGGGCAATAGACCTCAGGGCTTTAATTTCTACAGCGTCCAAACTGCGACAAGCATCTGGCGCAAGCTTGCGACCCTCTCCCATCCGGACTGTACCGTCGGTGCCGGTTTTACGCCGGCTCAACCGCATTTGCGGCTCGTGGACTTGCCTTTCGGCATCACCACCGGTCGGGAATTGGCTAGAAACCCTAGCCTCACCCTGCCCCGAAGATCTGCTATTAGCTATTCCTTTTGCCTTGATACTACACCATTCTTCAAGAAAGTGCAAGCGAGTTGCCTGAAGCGTCTGTGTCAATGAAGACGGTGCCTTCCGCGACTACTCTCACTTCTCCGCTTACTATGGCATAAGGAGCGGAAGGAACCCCACCCGCATAGGGAGGCCTGACGGTGACTGATAAGGTTCCGCCAGGCTGCTTAAAGTCGTAACAGCCTGGTTCTCCAAAGGCGGCTGCATAAGCCAGCGCAACAGCGACACTTCCTGATGCGCAACTTGACTCCCAAACAAACGTATTGGTGGCTGCAACGTGTACCAGAGGGATTATCTCATCCAGTCCCCGACGAAAGATCACCCCGATACATGCTTCATCCTCCAGGTCAAAGGCCTCGCCCAGCTCCAAGAGGACATCCTCTTTCATACGATAGTCTCTTGCATCTACAACTATGTGCGTTATTCCTTCCAATCGAACTAATGCTACAACCGTCGGCCGGATCTTCAGCGAAACCTCGCCCAGCCATGACTCTAACACATCCTCAGGGCTGAAACACGGCAAGATGCGAAGGTTTTTGCCAAGCCCGGGCGAAGTCCATGAGAGAGTCTCCACAAAATAGAAATCAACCTCAGGCACCCCGGGAAACGCGCATGATGCCCAATACGGCATCTCCTCCCTGTTCAGTTTCGCCTCGACGAGGACAGGCTCATTTGCGCCTTGTACTTGGATAAACCCTTGGAAGAGGCTGCCTGTGTCTTTCGATGATGCCATTGCCGGATGCCGTATGGACGCCAAATACGCTCCAAGGGACCTGGCTGCATTACCGCAGAACTCACCGCCCATCATTCTCATGGAAGCTGTAACCGGGCCTCCTGTCATAAGCGTAACAAAGCCCACCTGTTCTCCGCCGAGGACGGCAGGATTCATCAAATGCGAGGCCACCTCCGCATGCATGGATTCGGCGACGGGATCCAAGACAAGTATTGTGGTATTGCCTGCCGGGTTCAGTTTTGCAAACCTCAGTCTCATCCCAATCACCTTCTTACGCCCGTGGCATTGCCATTCATAACAGGTAGTTTCATACTCGCGACAACAGATAACAGAACACACAGAGCCCTATAATAGACAGAGCCTTCACCTCGGCTCTTGCCGGGGCCTTCAGGGCAAGCCAAAAGCCCGGGATGTTCCCTAGCGCGCAGCGGATTTGACCGCTTGCACTATTTCACCTTTTACAACCAACTCCGTGATTGCGCGAATGTCAGGGTATAGCCAGCGATCATCGTCAAGGGAAGCCACAACTTCCCTGACTAAATCGTAGATCTTGCGAGTCTGAGGGGCTAATTTCTCAGGCCCTCGAAAATCCACTGCTTGACAAGCGCACATTAGCTCAATAGCGAGAATATGGGCAACATTGTCCACGACAGTACGGGCCTTTCTGGCAGCAGTAGTTCCCATACTAACGTGGTCTTCCTGAGCTGCCGATACCGGAATAGAGTCTATACTTGCAGGCGTACAAAGAATCTTATTCTCAGACACTAAGGATGCAGCAGTGTAGTGAGGAATCATGAAACCGCTGTTGATACCGCTGTGCGCAGCGAGAAAAGCCGGCATCTGTGATAAAGTCGGGTTCAACAACCGCTCGATTCGCCTCTCAGATATGTTTCCAAGCTCGGCAACGGCAATTGATAAGAAATCCATGGCAAACGCTACAGGTTGGCCATGGAAATTGCCTGCTGATACTACATTACCGTCAGGGAAAACCAAGGGATTATCGCTGGCTGAGTTCATCTCTGTATTAATCACCTTCTGTACGTATCCCAGGACATCTCTGGTGGCGCCATGAACTTGAGGTATGCACCTTAGCGAATACGCATCCTGCACTCGTAGCTCACCCGGAGCGCTTACAAGCTGACTCCCGTCCAGCAACTTACTGATAAACTCTGCACATTCCATCTGGCCCGGATGGGGCCTGGCTTCGTGAAGACAAGGGCGGAAGGTGTCAGGAATCCCTCTGAGAGCCTGGATGGACAGACATGCAACTGCATCAGCCGTTACTGCCATGAGCATAGCATCGTGTAGCGCAATAGCGCCAAGAGCAGTCATTGCTTGGGTGCCGTTAATGAGGCCCAAGCCTTCTTTAGGCTGAAGCGTAAGACGCGACATTCCTGCCTGCTGAAGCGCTTCAGCAGCATCCATCAACACACCGCCCATCCTGACCTTACCCTTACCCAAGAGGGCAAGGGCGAGGTGAGCTAAAGGCGCAAGATCGCCTGAAGCCCCAAGGGATCCTTGCTCTGGAACAATCGGGCAAATATCATGATTGACGAGATCCACCAAAGCCTCGATTAACTCGTATCTAACCCCGGATAGGCCTTTTGCGAGAGAATTGGCGCGGAGAAGAATCATCGCCCTGACTACTTCATCCGGCAGAGGAAGGCCTGTCCCTGACGCATGACTCATGATTAGGTTTTCCTGCAACCTGCAGAGTTCATCAGGAGAGATTCTGACGCAGGCAAGATGGCCGAAGCCGGTATTGACTCCATAGATTACTCTGTCTTGGGATAAGACAGACTCCACTGTCGCCCGACTCCTCGCAACCTTATCCCGCACCTCAGGGGCAATCCCCACATGTTTTTGATAACGCGCAACCCCTACGACATCTTCATAAGTAAGAGTCGCGCCATTGATAAGTAGTGTTGACACATCAGTCTCCCTTTCCAAGGATTATCCATGCAGATTTCTATACAAACAAAATTCGCTGAAAATTCTCAAATTCCTTCCGAAACATCCCCTGTTCATTTCTTTTCATATTGTGGAATCATTTGTGGGGTGACAGTCTCCCATTGGATAGGTATCATGGCGCAGAGGGTGATAACGCCCTCAATACCATACTTTACCTGGCGGCTTCTGCCGCAGAAGGGGAGATGTTCGTTGTCTTATCTAAAGAAATATGTAGTTACCTTTGGGCTAATTGTCACTATGGTCGCTTCGGTCGCAGCAAGCGCTTTGGCCGGCGATGCAACCGTGCAGAAGTCCACAGGAGGACTGCCGGTCCACCCATCGTTTAGGGCAGGACAAAACGGGCAGGTGTACTACACTGGAAACACTTCATCTGAGTCATCTGTTACCACAGGACCTGTAACCATAGATTGGCAGACTCTATATCAGATTCAGTTACAGGTAAACCAGGGGTATCACCTGTGGCGGCTTGACCCGGTGGAAGTTTCCCGGCTTGAAGGACAGGACCTTGGCCTGAATCCTTCAACTGACACCTTCACTATGTTCAGCAAGGTGGAAGTTGGCAGGTATTCAGGAACCGGGGAAGCAAACGTTCTTGTACAGCACGGGAGACGGGCTTACGTCGTCCAACTGATCCAACCTTTTGGTTCAGGATCACGAATGATCTGGACAATCAATAATGTCCGCGAGATCACTAAGCCTGAGGACGCTGCGACAATCGCGAAGAAGGCTAAGACGTCGTTCACATACTGGGGACAAAACGGCCCGACAGTCGCAGCTTATGACTTGACTCCTGACTACCCGATTCCGGGTCCGCCTGTTACGCAGAATCCGCCTGTCACAACCGGCGGACGTGTCGTCTACTACGTGCGGCCAGGGGATACCCTTTGGGCGATCTCAACAAGGCAGGGCGTAACCATCTACAAGCTCATTGAGCTTAACCCTGACATAAACGCAGATGCCTTATGGGTAGGCCAAGTTATAATCGTTCAAAACGGCAGCCAGTGGGGTTCCGCTCCTGTCAGTGGCGGCATTGTAACTCCCGGTGGGACGGGAACCGGCTACGGAAGCAGGACTCACATAGTAGAGCCTGGGGACACCCTGTGGCAAATCGCAACCCGGTACGGAGTGTCGCTTCAGGCCTTGATGAACGCTAACGGAATCACAAACGCCAATGTTATCTGGGCCGGCCAGAAGTTGGTCATTCCACGATAAGGCGAGACTAAAGCGATATCTTGACCACTATATGACATCGCTACCGCGGTAACGGAGTAGCTGCGGGATCAGTCTTGATGGAAGAATGATCTCCCATGATGAAAGGCCCGGCACTTGCTTAGCAAGCGCCGGGCCTTTTACTTTCTGTCAATCCAACCTCAGATTAATCTACACAGACAGCGTAGATCAACTACTTACCTGAAGAACCCTTGTCCTTATCTTTTTCTGAGCTCTTAGCTCCTTGGCCGGGGATTCCGGCATGGGCAGGCTTACCTGAATTCGAAGGTTTAGCCTTGTCTTTATCATCCTTGTTGCCTTTATTATCTTTATCGTCTTTGTTATCTTTATTGCCCTTGTTATCGTTATTATCTTTGCGGTCCTTATTGTCTTTGTTATCTTTGTTTTTCTGTTCCTTGACTTGCTCCTTGACAGCCTGCTTCAAGGCGTCCTTCAACTCGACACGGTTGTGAGCCCTCATTTCGGCAGGCATATCATTATCCTCAACACCCAGTTCTTTGGCAACCTGAGACCAGTTTCGCTTCTCATTTCGGAGTTGCAGGACGAGTTCGAGCTTGGATGCTTCTCCGGTGGAAGCCACAAGGCTTACAGCGCAAAGCACGTCTTTTGCGCTATAACCAAGTTCTATCAGTTCGGTCACGTCTTGCTCAGAGAGGCCGTAACCATCCAGCACAATATCTATTGATGCTGCATCATCCAGCTCACTCTGTTTCTCCTTATCCCTACCGTAGGCATGTCCGTTACCGATGACTCCCTTGACATATTGGCCGAATGCCCTGTCTTCCATACCGAGGGACTTGGCAATCTCACCCCATCCTGTACCCTCACCTGCCAGAGCTATAATGCTATCCAGGGATTCTTCTGAGTTCACAGCAATACCACAAGCAATGCTTATCTCACCCCAACCGAACCCGGCCTCTCTTAATGCCAGGACATCGGCTTCAGTGAGATTAAGCTCGGGATAAGCCTGGATGATGTTTAACGCGAAGATATTGTTGACTATGGGTTCATCTTCTTCATTGTCTTCCTCGTCTTCGCCATCTAAGTCCTCATCATCGTCAAGTTCCCCGTCGTTATCGGGATCAGGTTCCGGCTCGGGGTCAAGATCTACTTCCTCGTCGTCATTAAGGTTAGGATCTTCTTCAGGATCTACTTCCAGGTTTACATCAGGGTTTTCGTTAGGATCCAAACCAGGACCGGTGACATCGACGGCTGACACGACGCCCCCTGCAATCAACGCTACCATTGCCACCACTACCACTACAATAACTGGGAATCGCTTGAGCATTTGTGTTCAAGCCCTCCTTCTGACCATAGTCCATTAGGAGCCTAACCTTGCATGGCATTCCACATACACGTGAAATGCCGGATACCGCCTGATTAACATTGTGGATTACACAGTTGCCTAGTCCATATTATACCTCTATAGACAGTGAATAGGAAGACCCTGAAGTGAATCGAGAAAAGAGAAGGCATTTGAAACTACCGGTTCTCGGCTTGCTCTCTCTGAAGCTTCTTCGCCTTGAGTTTAGAAATATAGTCGAGAATCGCAAGTCGAAGCGCAGCCGGACACAACACAGAACAGTGGATTTTCTGATCCGGAAGACCGCCTAGAGCACCGACGACATCCTCTTCCCCAATTTGATAGGCTTCTTCCACGAGCTTACCCTTGGCAAGCTCAGTAGTGATACTGCTGGTCCCGATGGCAGCAGGACACCCATAAACCTTAAACTTGACATCGTCAATTCGCCTGTCCTTGACCTTGATGTACACCTTTATACAATCGCCGCACTCGGGATCCCCGATTACTCCGACTCCGTCCGCATCCTCAATTTCACCGATGTTCTTTGGATCAAAGAAATGCTCCAAAACCTTCTCATTGTAGAACATACTTCAGCTCATCCTTCTTTCCGATCCTCCGACATAAAATCAAGCCGTCCCCCTTAACAGAGTAGGCTTATTCCAGACAAACCAGGCGAACGCAGGGCTTTCACCTTGAAGTCTTGCATTTTTTATCATATCGTATTATATCTGATTCCGGGACATGGTAACAAGTCTTACTCCCCGCCCGTGCAACTGCTTGAAAACTATTCCTTGAGATACGAATCGCAAAATAGCGTCAGGATCAGTCACAATGGTTCCGGAAACCAGATCCACGCCATGATCAAACCAAACCCGTGAAAGCGGAGTTGACGGGCCGAGGACCATGACTACGCTGTCCTTCGGGCAAAGTTCCAATAGCCTGTCCATGGTGCCGTTGATCAACGCTGTTCCGGTAATAGCTACGACATCCGCTTGGGGTATCACATGCTCTGCCGCCTCTTCAGAAAGATCTCCGGTTTGGGGACGCCGTTCAATAACCCAAAGTTCTTCTGCAACTTCTCGTAGCTTAGGCACAAACGGGAAATGCCCGACAATAGCCACACGCTTCCCGGCGCCTTTTTCAAAAAGAACCTCTGATGCGTTAATCTCAGTAAGATCTGTAGGATCAACGTCCAGCATCGAATTGATAGCTGCTACGCCAAGCGTGGCCTCGAGCAAACTCTGCGACCTGCAATAAGCGCAAAGCTCACGCCCGCTCTTCTCAGTTAGAATACCGGCATCTTCGACTGGGAAACGCTTCTTGTGTTCGTGGACAAATGTGGTAGACGCAAGCCCGCAACCCCGAGTCCGAACAGCTGTCCAAAAAGGTCCGATACGGACATCACTTACAGGCGCGTCCTCCTTTATGCAGGATATTATTTCATCAAGGATTTTGACGCTCACAGACTCCCCCCTCCCCTTTTACTCCACTTCACTCGTTGTATATCACTAGATCACCCCACCGCCACACAGCGGACAATCCGGGCACCCCGGCAGGATCTGTATCATCGCTTCATGGTATTTCCTTCACGTCCACAGTCGAGCGAATCTGATATTAATCATATGTTCATAACCATTCTAACCCTTATATAAATAGACATCAATACAGAAATCAAAAAGGTATGCCCTTAGGGAAGAAGACAAGAAGAATTGAAGAAGCATAGGCAAATAGGAGGCCTTGCCACAACACCATGGATAGGCAGGCCTCTCTATTGCTACAATAGTCCTACACGTCCTTTAATCGGCAAAACTAAGTTCTTCCGCTACTTGTGTCTCTACTTGAGTCTTTCGAGACTTCCGGCAAAGGTTGGTTACCGTCTGCGATGATAACCGCCTTCATCTGTCCGTTCCGGCCTTGGACGGGCCTCATTTACAGTTAGACTCCTGCCCTGAAAATCCACTCCGTTTAGGGCGGCAATCGCATCATCAGCTACGTCTTCAGATACCTCCACGAAACCAAAACCCTTGTCATGAATAACTCGGACATCCGACGGACTGTAGTCTGCAAACAGACTGCGGACATCCTCCTCAGTAGCATGGTAGGGCAGATTCCCTACATATAGACTTTTCAACGTCATTACCAGTGCCTCTCTTTCGTCTCTCTTGATCCTGTTTTCCAATATCTGATTCACTTCCGTCCCTTACCACTCTATGGCAAGAGAACTGAATCTTCTAAGAGTATTCCCAAGATAGTCCAATACTATCAGACGCGAAGGAAGAGAGGAGCGAAGAAATCCGCATAATACCTGTATTGAGCATAAGTCCCATTGTTGGAAGCTGAAGGAATATTAATGTCAATGAAGAATGTAATTGGTAATCTACTTAGAACCGTCGAACTCCCTAGGATGGTGATAGAATTGGTATCTTTTCTCCACACCGCAGATTGGCAAATAGGCATGAAAGCGAGCCGCGTGGCGGATGTGGCGGAAGATGTCCGCAAGGCCCGCCTTGATACGGCAAGACAGCTTATGCGAATGGCTTCCCAACGCGAGGTCGACTTTGTGCTTATTGCAGGCGACCTCTTTGAAAACAACCTAGTGCATAACGAAGCTTCTCACCGGGTGGCTGAGGTTCTTTCCACATGTTCCCCTATACCCGTTTATGTGCTCCCGGGCAATCACGATCCCTTGACTGCTGATTCCATTTATGGCCGCTTGGCATTTACAGATTATCTACCCGGGAACGTCCACATTTTACGGACCTCTGAACCTGTGTCGCCTGTGCCCGGAGTGCTGCTCTTGCCTGCCCCGGTGATGTCCAAAGAATCGTACAGAGACCCCACCGAGGAGTTTCAGATACCGTCTGAGATGGGGGAGGATTTGATCTTAATCGGGATAGCCCATGGCTCACTAAGTATTCCCGGCAAGTTCCAGGAGAACGACTTCCCCATAGCATTGGATGCTGCGACACGACTCGGCCTTGATTACCTGGCACTGGGTCATTGGCACTCTTTTTACGTGCATAACGACAAAAGGACTGTATATGCAGGAACCCATGAACCCACAGGCTTCGATAGCCAGAGCAAAGGAGCTGCAGCTTACGTCACAATAAAGACTAAGGGTTCGTTGCCGAACATCGAACAACTTGACACAGGCACTTTGTCTTGGCAAACCCTCCAATTGAGCGTAGACGGCGATCCCGACCACGTAATAAGCCGTGTGAAACACGAGGTAGGCAAGGTGCAAAACCCGTCGGCAGCCCTACTTCGTCTGGAACTGAAAGGCCATGCCGAGTCTGACGATTTAGAGTGGCTGAAGGAGCTTAACGACTGGCTCAAGACATGCTTTCTGTACATTGAAATAGACAGAAGCAGGCTCATCACGCGTCCTGTCGGGAGAAGGCTGAAGAAGCTTGCAGCGGATAATCCGTTCTTGCAGGCAATAATATCTGATTTAGCAGATGTCGCTTTCGCTCTTGGCCAACCAATCCAAGATCTACCTGATGACCTGGCAAGCGCAGGGGGTCGGGATTCAGACATCATAGATGATAAGCTGCAAGATTACCTCGATGGGTGGGGGATTTGTGCTGAGGACGTGGAAGAAGCCCTCATAATGCTGGCCTCCATAGCTGAGGAGGTATTGTCATGATTCTGCGCTCACTTACCGTATCCGGGCTGCGCTGCTTTAGAAATCCTGTTGAGCTCAATGACTTCAGTGAAGGCATAAACATCATCTATGGACCGAATGAGTCTGGGAAGTCTACTCTCATTTCCGGCCTCGTCTTGGCATTCCTGAACCGCCATGATATGACCGGCGAAGCCATAGAGGCGTTCCGTCCCTGGGCGACTTCTCTCAGCCCCCTCATTCGCGCTGAATTTACCGTCAAGGGTAAGCAGTATTGCTTGGAAAAAGGCTTCCTCGACAAAGCAAGAAGTATTTTGTCAGAGTGGGATGGCCTTTGTTACCAACGCCTTGACGAAGGGAAAGCCGCTGATGATAAAGTACGACGGATGATGCAAGCCCAGCTTCCAACAAGGGGGCTGTCCAAGAACACTCAATGGGGCCTTGCGCACCTCCTTTGGATGCCGCAGGGCAAGGACCGCTTCAGCAGCCCGTCTATTACTGAACCCGTCATTCAGGATTACTTTCGTCAAGCCATGGGCGCTACGCTCTTCAGCAAGAAAGATGACAAGCTATTAGGTCTAATCAGCAAGAGATATGCGGACATCTTTACTCCTAAAACAGGAGACTTTAAAGCAAATTCAGAAGTGAATCGTGCCGAACAGGAAGTCAAGATCGCCAAGGAGAGGTTAGATGAAACCCTCCGCGACTTGGAAGCAATACGGGAGGCAGAAGCCGGCCTTCTACTACAGAACTCCAGCCTCGAGGAGCTCAAGGCTGAATCCGCCAAGCTGAAGCAAGAGAAAAAAGACCTAGAAGACCGGCTTAACCGTATCAAGGAACTTAAGTCACAATGCGATACAATGAAAGCCCAGTTGCAAACTGCCACCCAGGCATGGGAGACTGTGAAAAAGGAGTGGCAGGAAGTTGAGAATCTCAAGAAAAGGATAGCTAACACAGAGGCAGAGATTGCCCGGAATGAAAAAGCCCTCGATCCGCTCAAAGCCGATCTTGACAAGGCGTCCAAGGAGCTCGCCTCCAAGCGTACTGCTGAGAAAGACCTGGATAAAGACATTAGAGAGACCAACCACGAGTTTCAGAAAGCCAGCGATCTTCAGCAAGCCAAAAACCGTCTGGAATTGGTAGGCAATCTCCAAGTACAAGTGAAGTCAGCTCAAGGTCTGGCCGGAGAAATATCAAAAATCGAAAAAGAACTACGCAAACAGCCATATCCGAACAAAGCTGATATAGAAAAGGCTGAGGCTTCACAATCCCTCATAGACCAGAGAGAAGCTGAAGCCCGCGCACAAGGGCTCGCCGTAGACATCATAGCTTACACTGACTTCGACATAACTATAAGCACATCCGAAGACGAGAAAACTTATACAATCCGCCCGGATGACCCCTTGTCGTTAGTTTCCACTGACAGGATGACCCTGGATATCCCAGGCCTCGGACGGATTGAGATTAAGTCAGGTTCTACCGATGTGAAGAAACTCCTTGAGCAGATTGCAGTAGGCAAGAAAGCGCTCAAGGAGATCCTGGACAGGTACGGGGTGCCTACTTTGTCTGACCTTAAGGAACGCTACAATTGGGGACGTGAGAAAAACCTACAGCTCAAAACCTTGCGGGAAAATCTCGAAACCACCTTAGGCCTAGGGAATACCCTGAGGCTTCTCGAATCCCAGCTTCAGAAGGAAGAGGAGGCGCTTCAAGAGCAGTGCTCCAAGCTGGGCATGGCGCTGGAAGAGCTGGCTGAGGCGGACTCGCCTGACGTGGATGCCCTCAAGAACCGTCTTGACGGTCTGAATGAGCAGCAAGATGAATTAAGCAAAGAAATATCCAAGTTGGATACCTGGGAAAAGAGCCTCTCGAAGGAAGTCAGAGAGCTGGAGCAAGAAATAAGTAAGTTCAAAACCTCAAATGAAACATCCTCAGGGGAACGGAAGAGACGGCTTGAGCCTTATGACAGCGACGAAGAAAAGCTGAAATCAGCTCTTTCGGAGAAGGAAGAAGCGAAAACCCAAAAGGAAAATGACCTGGCGCAACTGGAAAAGCAGATCCCGAAAAACGCGGCTGAACTCCAGCGGGACGCCGATAAACTTGACCGGGACATAAAGAAGATTGATGAAGAAACGATACCCAAAGTTAGTGACAACCGGGCTATCCTCAGAGGGAAATTAGACGACGCAGGCAACCGCGGATTGTATAGCCAGGCAGTCCGGTATGAGGAAGCTCTCAAGATCGCTGAGAGCAAGCAGGCATTGGCGCTCCGAAAAGCCAAAGCGGTACGGCTTCTCCATCACCTGGGCAATACCCGAAAGGAGCAGTTGCTTGACACCTTGACTGAACCCATCCGGGACGAAGCAACCCGAATATTTCAGTTGGTTACAAGCTCCCCGGCTCGATCCCTTGAACTCTCCTCTGACCTCTCACTTTCAGGTATAAGGATCGATCAGGAAGATTCTGAAACCATCGGATCTATGGACGACTTCTCCATAGGTGCCCAGGAACAACTCATGATGTCTGTCAGGTTAGCGCTAGGACACTTCCTCGGGCAAGTAGAACGGCAACTGGTGGTACTAGATGATCCTCTTGTCAACACTGACCCCAACAGGCTTGAACGGATCTTGAATCTCCTTGAGGCAGCGTCAGAGACGCTTCAGATTGTGATCCTTACCTGCCACCTAGACAGGTATCAGGACATCTCAGGTAAGAGATTCCATATCCGGGAAGCGATGCTTTAGCAAAAGCATCCGCCTGCGAAATCTTCCCCATGAAACCTTCATAAAATATTGACTTAATCCCCACAAGTTCTTGACAATCTTTTCGTTAATATATAACAGTGCGACCAAAACGAGGAAGCAAAAGGAGGGATCGCAAGGGATGTCACAGCGGAGACGTCCGAATTTGACGTGGCTGCGCAGGATAATAACAGTTTTTGCACTGTCAATCATAACAGTATTTCCCACCATAACAGCATTTCCGGCCTTTGTGTCGGCAAGCGATATGAAGACGGAACCACAAGAACCGCAAGTAATAGAAGTGAGCCTTGAGGAGTGTCGTAGTCTGGCGATGGAACACAGCGCAAGCGTGCTTCTGGCCAAAAGCGCAGTGGAAGATGCTAAGCTGTCTTTGGAGCAAACAGAGGCCACAAACCTGACAAAACCATCTCCCACATCACTTTACCAATCCCGTATGAGCCTTGAATCCACCAGGAAAAACCTGGAGATAACGAAACAAGACATAGTCCTTAGCACTGATCAGCTATATTACTCTCTTCTCAGAGCGGAACACGTAGTGTCCATCTCCGAGCAAGCTCTCGCCCTTGCGGAAAGGCAACTTGAGATAGCCATGGCTAAAGAAAGTGTGGGCATGGCTACAAAGCTGGACATCATGAGAGCCGCGAATCAAACTGCTTCAGCCCGTAACAGCCTGGCAAACGCCCTCCTCAACAGAGATCTGGCAATGGTAGCGTTAAATCAAGCTATCGGGTTTCTCCCTGATACGATTCTCTCTCTGCGCGATGAATTTTCTTATGAAAAAACAGGAGGGCTGCATCTTGACGCTTCGATAGAGTTCGCCTTGGCTAATCGAATTGAGATTGCTCAGGCACAATCAGCAGTGGAAATCGCTGACATGAATGTAGAACTTGCAGACAACAGCTTTACACCAAGACTTACATATGAGCGCGCAAAGCTTGCAGCCGGAGATGCCAGGGTCAAGTTGAAAGAGCAACAAAACAAAATAACTCTTGCAGTCCGACAGGCTTATGTAGCGCTCATGCAAGCGGAAGCCAAAGTAGAACTTGCTGGATCCAAAGTCAATGAGGCACGGGAAAACCTACGCATAACCCAGCTTCTATTTGAAGCGGACATGGCTACAAACGTGGAAGTCCTTTCTGCGCAAAACCAGTATACACAGAGCCGGATAGATTCGGTTCAAGCTATATACGACTATAACATAACAAGGTCGCAGTTTAAGCGTGCTATAGGTGATACGGCCGGCCTTACCGGAGGTGTCCCTGGATCATGAGGAAACTACACGTTGCCGGCAAATCGCAAATTATGAACAGATTACCAGTCACAAGCAGACTACAGATCATAAGTAGACCGCAGATCATGTATAAATCACAATTCGTGATATTTATCAAGGCCCTGGCCCTTTTAGGCGTGCTTATCCTGGCCCTCCCATGGCAACCTGCGCTTGAAGCTTCCACCGGCAGTGAGATTCCCACACTTACCCTTGCCGATGCTCTTGACCTCGCTGCTTTCCAAAACCCTGAGATTGTCGCCACAAAACAAGCATTGGAACTCAGCAACTCCAGGCTGCGGGAAAGCCAAGGGAATATGAAACCGAAGATTGTCCTCCAAGGGTCAGGTCATGGGACGTTGACTGCCCTGCCTACAGGGTCTTCCACGGCAGCGGGCACATCATCTGTGACTGTTACCATAAGTCAGTCTCTACCAGGGATAATGCCGGAACCGTTTCGGGTCGGGCTTTCACCTGTAGATCTTGCTGAGATAAGTCTGCAAGAAGGGGAACTCGACCTTGCCAAGACCAAGCAAAAGATTCTGCTGGACACAATCGCAGCATATCTTAGCGTCCTCAAAATACAGCAGCTAAGAGATTTGAGTGAAGGCGCTCATGAAAAAGCTGTCCGCCTGCTGGATGAGGTAAAGATCAAGTTATCCCTAGGTGTGGCAACACAACTTGATCTTCTGAAAGCCCAAAATCAGTTGGACCAATCCACATTCAACAGACAGAAAACAGAAGACGACTTATGTAGCGCAATGCGTTCGTTGGCGCTGGTATTAGGTCTTCCTCCGGAAACCGACTTCCGGTTGTCAGATTCATTTGAGATGCCACGAGTATTCCAGATGGAACAAGATGAATACGAACTTGAAAAACTCACAGCAATAGCCTTGGAAAACCGCATTGAAATGAAGCAAGCCGATTTGTCGTATCAGAAAGCAAAAGCCTCAGTGGAAACGACAAAGAGGTCTATGAAACCCTCCGTAAGCCTCTTCGCAGATTACTCACATCAGGATAAGACGTCTTTTTCTGCGTCCGCCTCCCTTGACCTTGCCTCAGGTGATGCCGCCTGGAAAGCCTCGTTAGATAACAAGACGTCCACTGAATCGACTCCTGATAGAGGATTTGGATCCAAATCCGCTGTAGGTATTAACGTATCCTTCGCCCTTTGGGACGGAGGGACTGCTCAAGAGAAACTCAAGCAAGCAGAGATAAGCCTCAAAATGCAAGAGGCTTCCAAGGAACGTCAGAAACAAGCGATAGCGGAAGAGGTATATACAGCTTCAACTGCTTTGAAACAAGCTCGTATCCGACTGCAGCTCGCCGAGAAAACCGTTCTTGAAGCCGAAGAATCCTTTCGTATAACAGAAGCCCGCTTCGCAAAAGGCGCAGGCGTGGCAACTGAAGTCATCGATGCTGCCCAGTCCCTGGCTTCTTCGGAGTCCGGGGTAGTTGAAGCGTTATTCGATTACTATCTGGCCCAAGCACGCCTAGGAAAAGTCATTGGTCTGCCAGGTACCGGGGGGTGGAGTAAATGAAAGGCAAAGGCACGGTAAATAACAAGAATAAGATAGGACGGTGGCGCACACTTCTTATCATCGTTATCCTGTGCACGGTGGCAGTGGCAGGATATGTGTGGTACAGGAATAACACGGAACGCCGGAAAACCGTGGAATCCGGGGATCTATACCGGCTTGTCCCGGTGCGAAATGGCTCCATCACACTGAAGATTACATCTTCCGGCACAGTGAAACCGGGGGTAGTATACCAGGTTACGCCTAAGCTCAGCTCGACAGTGACCAATGTCTTTGTGAAGCCGGGAGACGTTGTAACAAAGGGACAGCTGCTGGTTGCTCTTGACAAACAAGACGCATTAGAACGCCTTCAAGAAGCCAGAGACAACCTTGCCATTGCCGAAGCCAAACTCCAAGAGGCGGAAAGCCAAGCCAGCCTCGCGCCAACCCAGGCCAGACTTCAGGTAGAGCAGGCAAGAGTCAGCCTTCTGAACGCAGAAGCCAAGTTGGCCCAGCTTAAGGAGGGCGCAAAGTCTCAAGATATAGACCAGGCCAAGACACAAGTCAGACAAGCGCAGCTTAGCTGTGAAAATGCAGAAAGCGAATACAATCGTCACAAAACCCTATTTGAGCAAGGAGCGATAACCCGTCAGCAATTTGAAAGCACAGAAAGCAAATACCTGACCTCAGTTGAATCTCTTAAAGCTGCCGAGCAGAAGCTGGATCTTCTGCTGGCAGACCCTGATCCGGTGGAGCTGGCAGCGGCTGAAGCGTCAGTAGCCCAGGCCGGAACAAACCTCCGCGTAGCAGAGACAAACGAGGCATCCCTCAATACTCGGCAGCAGCTCCTCACAGCCCAGGCACAGGTAGCTCAAGCAAGAAACTCTGTCAGCTCAGCAGAACGCAACGTGAGTCTTGCGAACGTCGTATCGCCTATAGACGGGACGGTAACCGAAGTCTCAGCTCAACCGGGACAGATGGCCGGGCAGTCTAACGCCCTTGCGGTCGTCACAGATCTGAAACACCTGAACATTTTGGCAAACGTTGATGAAACAGATGTCCACAGTGTCAAAACAGGACAAATGGCAGACGTTATGGTGGAGTCCAGTCCGGGAAAGGTGTTCAGAGGAGTTGTTGAAAGTGTCGCTGAACAGGGGAAAGTAATCAGCGGCGTAGTGTACTTTGAAGTGACGGTCAAAGTCACCGATGACAGCGGCGCTTTGAAATCAGGCATGACTGCAGATGTAGATATTATCGTTGATGAACGATCTAATGTGCTCGTCATTCCCAACACAGCGCTGGAAAGCTTCAGGGGTCTCGTCATGGCTCGCGTCCTTGACGAAAACAAGGAACCTTCCTTCAAACGAGTGGAACTCGGAATATCTGACGGGACGTTCACTGAAGTCATTTCCGGGCTCGAGGCAGGCGAAATGGTTGCAATACCCAGTTCCGGCACAGGCGCCGCAACCACTGTCCCTGCCCGCATCCGAGAAGGAGAGCGAAACCCAATGACGCAATTCATGCCCGGCGGAGTGATGCAACGTACGATTGGGTCAGACAGGAGCGGGTTCTCAGGTGGAAGGTAGACTTAAGAAGCAGCGTCTCAGTGGGGTGACTTAAACATGATTGAAGTGGATGGCTTAACGAAAATCTACAGAATCGGCGACATTGAGATTCCTGCCCTACGAGGAGTGTCTCTCCACATTGGAAAAGGTGAATTCGTTGCTGTCATGGGCCCTTCAGGATCAGGCAAGACCACCCTCATGAACGTATTGGGATGCCTCGATCAGCCAACTGAAGGCTCATACCTCCTGGACAGTATAGCAGTGAGCGAAATGGGCGACAGAGCCCTTGCCCGTATACGAAACCAACTGATTGGGTTTGTCTTTCAGACTTTCAACCTGCTGCCGAGGCTTAATGCAATTGCCAATGTGGAGCTGCCGTTAATATACAGAGGTGTGCCAAGGCGCCACAGAAGGTCTATTGCTGCAAGCACGCTGGAAGCAGTAGGGCTCGGTGACAGGCTCCTCCATAAACCTCAGGAGCTTTCAGGCGGTCAGCAACAACGAGTCGCCATAGCAAGGAGTCTCGTGACACACCCTAAAGTTATCCTTGCAGACGAGCCTACAGGTAATCTTGACACGAAAGCCGGCAGAGAAATAATGGCCATCTTTCAAGCACTGAATGACAGTGGAATTACTGTAGTCATAGTCACCCATAACGTTGATATTGCCAATTATGCTAAAAGAATTGTCAGATTCCTGGACGGACTCATTGTATCGGACGAAGCTGTATCTGTCAGGACAATAGCAGACAGAGACGAATCACTGGACAACCTAATCGCAGGTCTCCGAGAACAGGTCCCCGGAGAGGTGAAAGCAGGATGAATCTACTGGAATGCGTCAGTGTTGCACTGATAAGCGTTAGAAGCAATAAGATGCGGTCCGGCCTCACTATGTTAGGTGTAATCATAGGGGTTGCTGCAGTCGTTATTATGGTAGCAATCGGAGAAGGCGCCAATCTCCAGGTTTCATCGCAGATTCAGAGGCTCGGTTCTAACCTTCTCGTTGTCACCCCCGGTAGAATGAGAGAACCCGGTGTACGAACAATGGGCGCGTTCGGAAGCATGGATGTTCTCACCCTGGACGATGTAGAAGCCATCCGCGATGAATGTCCCTCTGTCCTCGCAGTTGCCCCGGAGATCTCAAGCCGTGTACAAGTGAAGTACGGGACAGGCAGTATGCAAACCCAGCTTGTCGCTACGACACCTGAGTATCTATCAGTAAGAGCCTTCAACGTTAGTGAGGGTATGTTTTTTTCCAATGTAGATGTACACTCCTCCGGCAAAGTAGCTGTTGTAGGCCAGGGTATTGTAGATGAGCTTTCGCCCGAGGAAAACCTAATAGGAAAAGAAATCAAAGTCGGTGAGACTCGTCTTTCGGTCATAGGCATCATGGAGACGAAAGGCCAAAGCGGGATGATGAATATAGATGATACCGTCTATGTTCCGATAACAACCGCCCAAAAGCGCATCCTCGGCACAAAGTACGTGCGGACAATAT
Source organism: Bacillota bacterium (assembly GCA_012518595.1). Lineage (GTDB taxonomy): Bacteria > Bacillota > SHA-98 > UBA4971 > UBA4971 > UBA4971. Next base: position 673 of record JAAYRV010000012.1, on the reverse strand, counting down.
ACGCCCAGGCACTCAATGCAAAATCCATGAGCTCGGCAAATGATGAGATAGTGTCGGTCTTAACTGCCCGACTGGGTAAGGCTGAAGCCTTTTCCATAAGCAACCAAGCTGATGTGTTAGAGGCAGCTCAAGATGTTACTCGCGTGTTCACGGTACTCCTTGCCGGAATTGCCGGTGTCTCACTTCTCGTCGGCGGGATCGGGGTTATGAACATAATGCTTGTTTCTGTAACGGAAAGAACAAGAGAAATCGGGCTGCGAAAATCTGTAGGCGCACGAATCACAGATATTCTACTGCAATTCCTCATCGAATCTATTGTTCTAAGCGTTGTAGGAGGAGCGATAGGAATCATCGTAGGAATTGCCGGTTCGAAGATCGCAGCCCGGGTTGCAGGATGGCCCAGTGCCATCTCCCCGGTCTCGGTGCTGATTCCATTTGCCTTTGCCGTGGCTGTCGGGCTCTTTTTCGGTATATACCCGGCAAGCAGGGCAGCAAGGTTAAATCCTGTGGAGGCTTTGCGTTACGAGTGAGAAACGGTGCATCTTCATCAAAACGACACAGTTGTTCATTATGAGGAATACTGGGAATTGCACCTGCCTCATATCTTGATATTGTTGCTGGGCTCCACCCCAAAAGAGCAGCTATTCCCCTTTGCGAAAGACCATACTTCTTT
>JAAYRV010000081.1 GCA_012518595.1 Bacillota bacterium | reverse complement strand
TGCTGATTTTTTGAAACGGGAATATGGGGTATCAAAAGTCATTCTCTATGGTTCTCTCACGGATGGATTCTTTCATGAGAGATCTGACATAGACATTTTAATTGAGGGATTTTCCGGTCCATTTTGGGAGATGCATTCTGCCGTGGATCGTTTAGCGGAACCGTTCCCGCTAAGTATAGTGTGCAGCGAAGACGCAGACGAGTCTCTGCTTAAGCATGTGTTTGATAAGGGGGTGCCTTTGTGAAGCCTGAGGAGTACTTCTTGGTCGAGTCGAGAATCCTCAAAGAGAAGAGCAATCTCTCGTTTCTTCTCAAGCAATTAGGGAAGCACGGCTTATACCCGGACGTAAAATCCGATAGAATAGGCGGTTTTAGCCTGACTGACGATGAAGCGGCCAGGATTATTGGCTCGATTCTTCACGATTTCTATACAGTCGTCGAGAATATCGCAAAGACCGTTGCATCCAGAATCGACAAAAGCATGCCTTCAGCGGAAGAGTGGCATAGAGAGCTTCTGATGCAAATGACACTTCCGGTTCCAGGGCTACGCCCGTATGTGCTGTCAACCGAAACCGCGTCACTGCTTGAGAGATATCGCTCTTTTCGACATGTATTCAGAAATATCTATGGTTTTCGGCTTGAATCGGCCAGGCTCATGGAGCTCTTGAAGGGCCTACCTGATACAGTGACCTTGCTTGACCAAGATCTGGACCGCTTTATCAAGGAGATGAGAAAGGTTTGGAAGTGAGCAGGTGGGCGTCTTGACAGTTTTCTTTTCCGTCGCTAAGAAAAGTCAATATGAACAGAAAATCCAACGGTCTGTCTTCATCGGCCACGCTTCGTCCGCTGCAGACGAGGAGGAAGCAAGGCAGTTCATAGCTGAGGTCAGAGAAGAGCACGCCCAAGCCACTCACAACTGTTATGCTTATAGGGTCGGGCTGTGCGAAAACCCTTTGACTTACTATAATGACCATGGTGAGCCGTCAGGCACTGCCGGCCGCCCGATTCTTAGCGCCATCTTGAAGGCAGACGTTACGAATACCGTTGTAGTGGTGACGAGGTACTATGGAGGCCGAAAACTAGGGGTAAGGGGCCTTATTGACGCTTATCATACTACAGCCGCCGCCACCTTGGAAGAAGCCGACAGGGTCCAGGTTGTCCCCAGTGTCCCCCTGGTCATAACTTGCGAATACTCAGAGTTGGATCAGGTCAACTACTTGCTGAGTCAATATAACGCAGTGATCAAGAATACAGACTACAAAGACAACGTCTCCCATGAACTCTTAGTCCCTGAGGCGGACTATGCTGCAGTTATCGCACAGCTTTCTGCCATCCCAGGGGTTGAGTGGAAAGGACGTGGGTGATTTTGCTGCATTTCGGCGGAAGGTTCACCGGTAACAGGATCCGCAATATGCGACAGCATAAGGGGATACCTGTTACCTCTATCTCTTTTAGATGATCTTCCTTCTCTCCCTCTCCTCATCGGAACCGTCTTCCCTGGCGGGATACCAAGTCACTTTGCTGAATTCTACACCGCAGATATCTCCCACTTTAAACCCCTTATCTTCATAAGTGTGGATTCTGATTTCCGCTTGACCTATGTCAACACGGTATTCAACGGAATCGCCAAGGAAAACCCGGTTCTTAATGCGAGTTCGGTAGCCTCCTTCCGCTACCAGATGAATCTCATTAGGTCTTGTGGCCAATATCGCTTGATCATCAGAAAAGTCGGGTGGGATTTCCAGGTTCAGACCCACACTGCTTGAGCCATAAGGGTATGCTCTTCCATCGGACAGGTTCACCGGCAGGAAGTTAGACAGTCCAAGGAACCCAAAGACGAATCTATTAGACGGATTGTTGTACATGTCAGTCGGTGTGTCAATCTGTTGAATTACGCCCATGTCCATTACCAGCATTCGGTCGGATAATGCCATCGCTTCCGCCTGGTCGTGGGTGACATAGACAATGGTAAAGTTAAACCTTCTCTGCAGATCCTTGATCTCAAAACGCATGTTTTCTCTGAGCTTCGGATCCAGGTTGGAAAGGGGTTCGTCCAATAGTAGAATCTTGGGGTTGGTGACAATAGCCCTTGCCAAGGCAATCCGCTGCTGCTGACCACCGGACAACTCAGAAGGAAATTTCTCTTCCAGCCCGCTTAGATTAGTATGCTTCAGGGCCTCCTTGACTTTGGCGGCCATGTCTGTTTTGTTAACCCTTTGGATACGTAAAGGGAACGCTACGTTCTCAAAGACGTTTAAGTGCGGCCAAACGGCAAACGCCTGAAATACCATGCCTAAGCCCCTGTCTTCAGGAGGCAGATAGTAGTTCTTGTCTTTAATTGACATAGGTTTATCGCCAAACCAGATTTCACCGCTGGATAGGTCTTCAAATCCGGCGATTAGCCTTAGGGTTGTGGTCTTGCCGCATCCGGAAGGGCCTAGAAAAGAGAAGCATTCTCCCTCCTTGATGTTGAGACTGACATTATTGACTGCGGTTACTTTGCCAAAAGCCTTAGTTGTAAAGTGTTTTGTGACATTCTTTAAGATAACTTGATCCATCTCATGTCCCCTTCCTTTCGCGGGTAATGTGTCTAAGCAACAACTCACCGGCAATAATGATCAGAATAGCCACTCCGGCCAAGGCACAAGCTTGGACTGTATTCCCTTCTTCATGAATGGAGTAGATTGCCACCCCCATAGTACGTGTGAATGGTCCGTACAACAGAAGTGACGTGGTAAGTTCCCGCATGGACGGTAGAAAGATAAGGAAAAAGCCGGCGACCATTCCCGGACGGATTAGAGGCAAAGTTATGTCCACCAGGGATTCAAAGTGGCTGGCCCCACATGTGCGAGAAGCTTCTTCCAGAGAATCGTGCACCTGTTCCAGAGATGCAGAAGCTGACTTCAAGGAAAAGGCCATGTACCTTGCGACATATGCGATGAGAATAATCCAAATGGTGTTATAGAGGTTAACACCGAAAGCGCCGCTCCATGTTAATATGACGCCGACAGCAAGCACAATCCCAGGAATTGAGTAGGGTAGAATCCCTAAGACTTCCAGAACTCCTTTCCCTTTCGGCTGCAGTTTCACAATGACATATGCAATCATGGTCCCGGCAAACATGGTTATAACTGCGGATGAGATGGAAAGGAAGAAGCTGTTCTTGATGGAGTCCCGGGCCATTTTCGAATTGAAAAGCACATACTTGAAGTTGTTAAGGGTCATGTTTTCCAGCCTTAGCGGTAGGCCGTAGGCCTTTAGGCAGCCAACCGCAAAAATGATGAAAAGCGGCAGAACTACCACAAACGCCAGGAAGAGTATGCTGACTACAAGAAGTGGGATTTTGAAACCGCGCAACTTGATTAACATTGGGCGCATACTCTTGCCGCGGATGATGTCATAGCGGCCTGCTCGCAAGATTCGTTGCTGAATCGCTAAAGCGAGCACTACGACAACGACCAAAAGGACGGAAAGGGAAGCCCCTTGCCGAATTCCCTCAAAGCTCCCGGCTGACCTATAGATTAGCTCGTAAATCTTCGTAGGAAGGGTGAAAATATGATTTGAGAAACCCAAGATTGCCGGCACGCCAAAGTGGGAAAGCGACGAGATAAGGATCAGCATGGCTCCTGCAGCGATAGCCGGGACAACCAAGGGCATCGTAATCTTCCTGATTACTGTCATCTGATTGGCGCCTGCGATTCTGGCGGATTCTTCCAGAGTAGGATCCATTCTTTCCAAGGCGCTTGAGACTTGAATAAACACGAATGGGAAATAGTAACAGAGCTCAACAAAAACGATTCCTGCCAGTGAATTAATGTTGAATAGGGGTCGGCTCCCACCGGTTATGGCCATGAATATTTTGTTAATGTATCCGGAACGGGGCGATAAAAGCAGGCCCCAAGCCATAGCCGCGATGAAAGGCGGGAACATGTATGGAACGACGAACAGAGTCTTCATCAACCCTTTTAACGGTATGTCGCTGCGGCCGATTAACCAGGCGAAGAATAAGCCAACGATTGTACCCAGGACGGTGACAAAGAAGGAAATTTTTATCGTATTCCACATTGCAGCCAGATTGTCAGGATCAGTCAGCATTGTCGCAAATAACTGCCAATCAAATGACCACTCATAAAAGAAGACATTATAGATGATCATAATCATGGGTAAGGCGACAGTAATAACCAGTATTATGGTTGAGATAGTCATAAGTATTTGCCCGGTGTTGACTCTGGAGCCTTCCATCCTATCCAGATCACTTCGTTTTCCCAGCAAGCTTGCGTTCAAAATGATACCCCCTCAACGTCGTCATAGTAGCGGAGATTGCGGATATTCAGTGCGCAGATATCTCCTTCTTTGAATATGCCCTCTTGACGCGCAGTGAAAGAGTCTTGTTGAACCCGGATTTCGCAGGGTCCTAACTGCACACGGTATTCGTAGATGTCTCCGAGAAAGATTACCCGGGTGACTCGACCCTTAAGCTCTCCATCTTCTGAGAGCTTGACATCAGCCGGGCGAAAGGCAGAATAAACCACTTTGCTCTTTAGGCCTGCCGGGGGAGGGTAAGGGAACGGAATGCTCTCGGCATCATTCTTCACGTACACCTTACCATCGGATTTTTCGCAAGGAATGAAGTTGGACAGGCCTAAGAATCGATACACATAGCTGTCAACCGGATCGGTATACAGGTTTTCCGGTTGGTCTACCTGTCGTATCCTTCCCGAGTTATCCATCACTGCAATCCGATCAGAGATGACCAGTGCAATATCTTGGTCGTGAGTGACGTAAATAATGGTGATTCCGGTTTCTTCCTGTAATTGCTTGATTTCAAAGCGCAT
>JAAYRV010000080.1 GCA_012518595.1 Bacillota bacterium | reverse complement strand
TCACCGGCTCACTGAAGGTCACGTTCTAGTCTAAGCTAGGACTACACCCCGGGGGTCTCCCCCCGGGGTTTCCTGTTTTCCGGCCTGAATACTCTCCAACCCAAATACTAGTGTCTTCAAGAGAAGGATTTCCTCATGTTAATTTGCGTTATGGTATAATATGAGCGATAATGATCGTACTCCCATCTGATAAATTTACTTCCAGAACTGCTCACAAGAAGACTTCTCAAAGAACACAGGAAGTGAAAGGCATGGATTGCCGGCAATCCCCTAAAGAAACCATAGTATCTGTAGACCCTGGAAGGGAAAAGTGCGGAGTCGCAGTGGTTACAAGCGATATGGAACTGATTTTGAAGGAAATCGTTTCTAGGGATGAGGCAGTACATAGAGTCCTGGAGCTTGCCCAAAGGCACGGTGCGCATAAGGTGATTCTTGGAGACCGGACCGGCTCAAGGGAGTTTGCTTCCGAGATCAAGGAAGCGACAAAAAGTCTTTCCGCATCCATCGGCAATCAGCAAGGCCCGAACCTTGAGGTTATCTTCGTAGATGAACATAAAAGCAGTATGGAGGGGCGTCGCCGGTATCTTCTGGATCATCCCCTTCGCGGGCTGGGGAGACTGGTACCCATATCTCTAAGAACCCCCGGTGAGCCATTTGATGATTACGTTGCAGTGGTTCTTGCCGAAAGATTCTTCCAATGTCTGAAAAGGTAAGGTCTTAGGGAGGGATTATTAGCACATATATAGAATAGTGTTTGGTACAGACGAGAGTTGAAAATGGGCTTACGCTGCCCGGGAGTGATTGCGTTTTTGAGATGTTCTGTCGGTGAGTCAGTACTTGGCATAAGGCTTGGTATAGGGCACCTGAAGTCACCCGGAAAATGGTTATCTGTGGTGCTTGTTGTAGCCTTATGCGCTATTTTTGCCTCACAGGGAATCGTAGTCGCTGCCGCCAACCCTTTCAGCAATGTGGACAAAGACCATTGGTCTTATAATACTCTTGCTGAGTTTGCAGAGGCAGGGCTGATAGAAGGGTATTCAGAAGAAGCTTTCAGCGGGGAGCGCCCAATCACCAGATACGAAATGGCCTGGGCTATTTCAAGGATTGTTCCGATTTCCCTCTCGTTGCGTCAAATGGAAACTCTCCAGCGTCTACAAGACGAATTTTCTTTGGAACTTGCGCTACTGGCAGGGGCGGAGCGTTTCATAGCGCCTGCAGGCGAAGGAGCAAAGGAAACTGCCACAGGCAGCCTCGGGCTCAGCGACATGTCCACTGTTTATCCCATATCTACCGGCCCTCATCCTGAGACTATCAGCGGAGGAAAGAGGCTTTCAGAGGTAATAGGCATGGATTCCGCTGAATCCCAGGGGACAGCTGCCGGTAATCCTTCGAAAACTCTCAGTATTCCGCTGGATGCAGGGGCAAAGGCAGAGCTTTCCTTGGGTGGCCCGGCGTCAGTGGGGATCGGGCAAGGTACAGGTGAAGGTGATGATGTTATAGCAAGGCTTGATCTTAAGTACGCCTTGAGTCAGCTTGCGATATTCAGGGCCAGTTGTGAACTGGCTAAGGAGGACGAGGCGTCTCAAGACGGGGACGCCAGCGCTGCAAGGGCTACCGCCCTGTTAGGGATCGATTACAATTTTGCTCTTTCTGATTCAGCGTTCATAAAAGCAGGCTACAGCTACTCAAGGACTGCTGATGTCCCTGTCCCGAAAGGGGTGGAGCTAGGTGTGCCCGGAGGCTCTGAGCAAACAAGTGACGGTAAGTCTAAGTCCGCAGGCTTCTTCGGTGAGTATTCAGTGCCGAGCCTGTCCCTTGATGCCCGTAAGCACACTGCCAGCTTAGGTGTGGGATATACATTTAGCGGGACGACATCTATCGTATTAGGTTATAAGCTCATAGACTTTCACGAAGTGGATCCTGAGTCGCAGCTTCCGGGGGTTCACAGGACAAATATTGCAACTGCGGAGTTGACCATAAAATTCTAGGATCTTGTGATAATTAGGATCAGGGTTACCTGGTTTTGCAATATAGAAGGAGTTATGCTGACTTATGTCTGCGGGCATTCGGTCCCGCATTTTGTGCATTTTAGCACGAAGTTAGGAGGAGGGAATTATGAAGAAACTACTTGCCGTTATGACTATGGCCATGGTTGTCCTGGCGACTTGTGCAGGTCCGGTTTTCGCAGGAGGGGAGCAATCAACTCTTCTGGAGAGTCTGGAGAATACTGAGATGTCTCTTTACGGAGAACAACTACCCGGGGCGATCATAGATCGGCTGGAACAGATAGAACTGGATGTTTTCGGACAGGTCGAAACCGGCTCAATCGTTAACCGCATAAACAGAATCAGCTCTGCCACCGCAGGGTCTTTTGGCTCCAAGGTTTCTGTGGCGTATAAGCTTGCTTCAGTCGAGTGGTTTTTGAAGAGACGCGTTGCGACTGAACCTGTAATGACAAAGTTGGAGAAGCTCGAGACCATTGTGTTGGGCACGCCCGGAACCGGTTCTATGGCATCCCGGGTAGACTATCTCCTTGCAGTATGCTTGCCTGACGGGACTCTTAAGACAGAGGATGTGACTGTCTCAGGCGGTCAACCTGTGCTCATCAAATTGCTCAAGAAACTCGATTCCAGTTCTACTCAGAAAGGACAGCGAGTGGAGATTGAAATAGCAAGAGATGTGCTTATCGACAGTCAGCTGGTCATTCCTAAAGGAGCAAAGACCTACGGGGTGGTGACAGATGTGTCACCTGCAGGAAGACTCGGGAAAGACGGAAAGATAGCCCTTGAATTGCAGGGTATCAAAGCGCTGGACGGAACTGTTGTGCCTTTGGTTTTCGACGAGAAGACAAAGCAGCTGAATGAGTCCTTGCAATGGGCGATCGGTGCAGGACTTGCAGGATTCATTGTCTTCGGGCCGGTTGGCGCGCTTGGCGCTGTGTTTGTCCACGGCAAAGACGCAATAATCCCTGAAGGCGCTGAGTTTTACGTGGCTGCCGGGTCAGACGTAAGAGTCCACGGAATGACACTTCCTGTAGATGTAGTGGTGGAACTCACTAAAGATATGCCGATTGTGGAAATAAAGCCAGGGAAATAGGCCGGACTCAAGGGGAATCCGGAGGACATCTCAAGGAGTGGATATATGGGGAACCACGGAAGGATTGGAGGGCCTTTTCGCGCATCCCAGGCTGCGCCTCCTGTAATGCTATTAGTTCTTGCGATAATCGTGTGCGTATTGTCAGGACTCCTTACAGAATCGGTCTATGCAGCAGAACCCGGCCAAGGCAATGGCGGGATTGTGATAGAAGCTGACATAACCGAGTACCGGTTTGAGCCGGAAGGCACGGTAGTCGTGGCCGAAGGGAATGCTAAGGTGACTTATGAGGACTTATTCATTTCGGCAGACTGCATTCGCATCTACGCGGAGCCGGGAGAGCTGTTAGCCTGTGGAAGTGTCGTAGCACGTCAGGAGTTGCGCACTATCAAATGCGACCTCTTCACGTATAATCTCTATACAGGCAAAGGACGCATCCTGGAACCGGATGCGCACATATCTGACGTATACGTCCGTGGCAGTGAGATGAATCTTGCGCCCGGCATCTTGACCTTGGATAATGCGTATGTAACCGGTTGTGAGCTGGATGACCCGTGCTACCGTGTTAGCTCAAAGAAGGTTGTAATATATCCTGATGACCGTGTTGTAGTAGAGTGGCCCACCCTTTGGTTTGGGCGTGTCCCGGTCATGATTGTGCCGAGGCTTGCGTTTCCTCTAAAAGGGGAGAGCGTAGCTCTTGGGGAAGGTGAGGATAAGAGTGTTCCAGTCCCTCGGTTTAGCTATGACTCTTCCAACGGTTTTCTCATAGGACTTACATATCGTGACAAGACACAAGATTGGGCGCAATTAAGTTATGAAGGCGCTTACGTTTCGAAGCGAAGAGGAATTAAAGCGCGTGCAGAGGCGGACCTCGCCTTGGGGCCGGGCAAAACAGGGGTACTGGAAGGTGCGTACAGTTCATGGGAAGGGTTTTCTGCCAAAGCCCGCTATGGCATGTCCCTTTCAAACTTAATAACCCTTGACGCAATCGTGCGCTACGTCCCGGCAAAGTCGGATGATGACTCGGCGAAGTGGAAAGGATTTGAGAGAGGCACAGTCGAAGCCAGGTTGGTAGCAGAGACTGTCGGCCAAGGCCCGGTTAGGGCTAAGGCGACTCTCGCCAAAGACGTCCTTTCAACAGGGGACTTATACCGTATACCGGAGCTTGAGGTATCCCTGAAGCCTGTGTCTATTCCAGGGAATATCGGGTCTTTTACCCTCTCCGGCGGTTTCGGACAATTTGAGGAGCCTTCGCGTTCGGTAAAAGCCTCCAGGACTCACTTGGTTGGATCCTATGCATCACCTTCTATTCGCTTGTCCGGTGGGGTAACCGGAAGCCTGTCTCTCAGTGCCAGGCGAGCATGGTATGAAACCGGGGATACCCTTGATTCATTCAAAGCCGGCACCAGGATTAAGGCGAATTTCGGTAAGGTGGAGGCTTTTGGGGGAACTGTGCCCCAGGTCAAGGCTGGGATCAGCTATGATTATACATATGTCCGCGGCGTGAGCCCGTTTCGTTTTGACAAGATAAGTCCTTTAAACAAAGCATCTGCAAATGTGGATTACCGAGTGAGCGAAGGCTGGAGCATAGGTGTTTCTACATCGTATAATTTCAAGAAGCAGAGTGTTGACGATATAGGCGTTCTTCTCATGCACCATAACCACTGCTACGATATTTGCGCCACATGGAACAAGAAGCAGCAGTTATTCGGCATAGACATGAAATTCACCAGGTA
>JAAYRV010000079.1 GCA_012518595.1 Bacillota bacterium | reverse complement strand
GCAGGCAAGATTGCGTCAAGACCTTCTTTCACTGCTTTTGGACTCCCTGGGAGGTTGACAATGAGAGTTTTGCCCCTGACTCCGGCTGTCGCCCTGCTGAGCATTGCATGGGGGGTTTTTGCCAGGCCTGATTGAAGCATTGCATGAGGAATCCCAGGGGCAGCTTTGTAGATCACCGCTTGTGTGGCTTCAGGAGTTACGTCGCGCGGGCCGAGACCGGTTCCACCTGTGGTGAGGATAAGATCTGCGTCGAGATCATCTGCCATACGTTTTAGCTCACTGACTATCTTATCGTAATCATCAGGCACAAGTCCCCTGTCTATTACAGTCCCTATAGACTTGACCGCATCCTCTATGACGTCACCGCTTGCGTCAGCCCTCTCGCCACGGGACCCTTTGTCACTTATCGTCAGGATGGCAGTGCGCACAGGAAAGCCCACTCTAATCACATCGCCTCGCTTGACTTCTCCGCCCCTGATCACCTTGGCGAACACGCCTTCTTTCGGCATGACGCACTGTCCGACTTGCTGAAATATGGCACACCCTGTATGACATTCCTTGCCTATTTGAGTTATTTCAAGGACTGCTTCTTCACCTATCCTTAACCAAATCCCCACAGGCAGCTTAGGCAGATCAATTCCGCGGACGGTAATGTTTTCAGCAAAGATCCCGGGGAACACGTCAAGGCCAATGTCAGCCATTTTTTGTATGCTTGCTTCAGACAAAAGACTCACTTGCCTGTGCCAAGGGCCTCCGTGAGCGTCATTTTCCAGTCCGTACCCGTCCACGATTGTCCCCTTGCCTACATCACGTTTCATTGTGCCTTTTTCATCGCTGATGCAAACTGCTACGACTACGCCTTCTGTTACATGTCCCACTTGCCTGAATCCTCCCCTTCTCTCACGAATTCTCCGCTTTTACCACCGGACTTCCGCACCAAGCGGAGATCACTAATGGTCATGGACTTGTCCACTGCCTTGCACATATCGTATATAGTGAGGGCTGCAACCGCAGCCCCGGAGAGAGCCTCCATCTCCGCTCCGGTCTTCCCCACTGTTTTGACGGTAACTTGAATCTCGACGATGCCGCTCTCTTCATCTGTCTTAAATGCCACATCTATTCCTGTAACCGGAATGGAATGGCACATGGGAATCAGGTCCGGGGTCTTCTTGCAAGCCATAATAGCAGCAATCCTTGCAGTCCCGAAAACCTCGCCCTTAGGACCTGCACCGCTCTTAATCATGCTCAGGGTAGACCCGGACATGGATACCCTGCACCTGGCCACCGCCAGACGTGCAGTCTCAGGTTTAGAAGAGACATCCACCATCCTTGCGTTACCTGACTCATCAAGATGGGTAAGTCCTTCGCTTGGCTTTTCCGGTTTCATGTGTGTGCTCCTCCCATGTATGAGTGGGTTGCCACTATATAATCTGGTCGCCAGGTCGTCGTAAGTCCGTACAGCTTATGGGTAATCGGTCCTGTCTACAATAACCTCTGTAAGGGTTGCCGGTGATTGCAATGAGGGGTGTCAAAATTCGGCCACCGGCCTACGGGCCGGATTTTATCAAGGCGACCCGCTTGGGGAGCCGTCCCAGAGTGCAACACCGGCAAACCCCAATACAGTGAGAGCACAACTGCAAATCAATGGCGTCGTGGATCGCATTATGCCTGGACCTCTCTAGCCGCCGATCTTTGACAGGGAAGGATTCGCCCCGGGGCACGTAGCCCTGGTTTGCGCAACCTGGCCGTTTTCCGGCTTTAAGCTTACAGCCTTACGTATCAGCCCTGCGATAACGTCATCCTTTACCCCTTCACGGAGAGGGGTTCTAAGATCAACTGATATATCCGAAAGTAAACAGGGCAAGAGAAATCCGTCAGCAGTCAAACGAATCCTATTGCAGCTTGAACAGATATGATCCTTCATGGATATGAAACCGATACTGCCTTTGGCGCCCGGGAATTTCACATAGCTCGCAGGGCCTCTTCCGGATTTGTCCTTACGGTCATCTCTCCCCGCGTCAGATTCAACAGGATATGCCCCTTGCGCCATTATCTTGTCCCTGATTTCGTGTATAGGCACTACATACCTGTTGCCGAATTGCCACCCGTTATTCCAAAAAGGCATGAATTCAATAAACCTCACAGTCCACGGATTCTCCTTGGTAAGCATGGCTATATCTTCAACCTCAGCATGATTTATGCCTTTTAACACCACTGTATTGATTTTCACAGGCGAAAGCCCCACATCCTCTATTGCCTTTAATCCGTCAAGGACAGATCTTAAATGACCTCGCCTGGTAATCTTCTTGAATCTCTCAGGCTGAAGAGTGTCCAGTGAAACGTTCACCCGGTGGAGGCCTGCTTCACGAAGAGGCCTGGCAAGACCTGGCAACAATACGCCGTTGGTGGTCATGGATACATCGGAAATACCGGGGGTCTCAGACAAAAAGCAAACCAGCGTCAGTATTCCCTGTCGTACCAGAGGTTCTCCTCCGGTAAGCCTGACATGGGTTATTCCAAGTTGAGATGCAATGCGTACGATTCTTGCCAATTCTTCGATGCGAAGAATATCAGAGTGAGACTTCAGCCCCACTCCTTCTTCCGGCATGCAATAGATGCACCTTAGATTACACTTGTCCGTAACTGACACCCTGAGATATGTGATTTCTCGTTGGAAAGAATCCACAAGTCGGGTCATGCTTCCCACATAACCTCCCCACTGGAAGACACATCATAACCGCCAAGGGATAATACTTGGTCTTTGAACTGCCGAGAGGATATAATGCAAAACAGCTTGTCCATGGACGAAGAATGCAGAGAATCCCTGGTCATAAGTAAATCATAACGCTCCCAGGCAATAGGAACAAAATCCAAACCCAAGGCCCTGGCTGCGGATCTTATGCCGAGGCCCACATCAGCCACGTTATTCGCGACTGACGCAGCGACACCCATGTGGGTATATTCTTCATGCTCGTACCCGGAAATCCTGTCTTCTCCGATACCAAGCTTCTTGAGTTCAAGGTCAAGGAGAATCCTGGT
>JAAYRV010000078.1 GCA_012518595.1 Bacillota bacterium | reverse complement strand
TTTATTGTCTAACAACTTCAAATTTGCCCCATAAATTCGTACCAACGGAATCATGATTGATTGAAACGGAATGAGCATAGAGGTTACCATCATGAAAAACAAGAACTTGTTAATTTTCCATTTAAACCTGACAAAAAAGTAAGCTGTCATCGAAGAAAATAAGGCAATGATCAATACGCTAATAGAGGTAATAATTAACGAATTAATGAAGGCATCCAAATAATTCATTTGTCTAAATGCATTAACAAAGTTAGAGAAATCCATCTTACTAATAAATCCTAGAGGATTGGAGATGATTTCTGTTCTGTTTTTGAATGAGTTTATGACCACCAGATAGAAAGGGCATAAGTATATAAGTAATAATATGTATAAAAGACCGTACTTAAAATAGCCAAGAATATTCTTGCCTCTTGCCTTTGCTTTTCCGTATTTCATCACATCTCCACCTCCAACTTCTTACTAAAATAAACTTGCGTAAGAGTTATCGCAGCTACTATGATAAAGAGGATAAATGCTTGGGACTGTCCTATTCCATATTCTTGAGCCAAGAATGCTTTTTTATAGACATGCATGGATATTAGCTCAGTACTTCTAAAAGGGCCTCCATTGGTAAGAGCCAAGTTAACATCATAAACCATGAAACCTCTCTGCAACGTCAAAAACATAGATACAACAAACGATGGTACCATCAGTGGAAGAATAATTCTTATTATCCGTTGTCCGTCATTAGCACCATCTATGAGGGCAGCCTCTATTACTTCTTTAGGTATATTTACCAAACCTGCAATATGTATTAGCATCATATACCCTGAATACTGCCAAACACTAACAATAACTAATGTCCATAATGCTTTTTGTGGATTTGCCAACCATGAATAAGAAAACAGTTCCAAGTTCAGACTCTTACCTAGAAAAACTAGAGCGCGCGAGAAAACAAAATGCCAGATGAGTCCTAAAACTATTCCACCAATAAGATTAGGAACAAAAAACCCTGCTCGCAGAACTTCTTCCCCTTTAATACCACTAGTCAGTAAATAAGCTAGGGTAAAAGCGATTAAGTTAACAAAAATAACGGTATATAAAACATATTTAACTGTAAGCAAAAATGAATTCCAAAAGAACTGATCTTGAAAGACAGTTAAGTAGTTACTAAAACCAATAAAACGGTAGACAGATGCTATCCCATCCCAGTTGGTCAAGGATAAATAAATACCAAAGATAAAAGGAAAAATAACAACAAATAAGAAGACAAAAGTAGTCGGTCCAGCAAATATTAAGAATGTTCTTAATTTCTTAAGAAAACTCTTTGCTGTATCCATCTTCTTTAACTCCTCATATCATACTTCCGGCAGACACTCATTATCATAAGATTCTATTCAGAAGCCAATAATTTATCAGGCACTAAATAACGGGCATGATGCCCGTTATTTAGTGCCTTTAGTCTAAAGTTTTACCGCAACTTACTCCAATATCCTTCAATTTCAGCAGCTAATCCATTTCTGTCGATAGCTCCAGCTAAATATTTCTGCATCGAAGCTCCTACTACAGGCCAGTGATCTGCTGGTAATTGAGTCATGAACTCTAGGGTTTTACCATTCATGACATATTCTAATATTGATTTAGCCAAGGGATCTTTAGGTTCTACTGTAACGTTTTTGAAGGCTGGAATGACATTGGCTTGATTTACAACATATTCTTGACCTTTCTCGTCATATACCAACCAGTTCAAGAAATTCTTTGCTGCTTTCTGCTGTGCTTCAGTACTCTGTTCTCGATCAACAATAAAATACTTGGTTACACCTACCGGAATCTGAGAGTTGCCATAATCACTGGGGTTATTGCTGATCGGAACCGGCAAGAAACCATATTGGCCATTAGCAGTATCAAATTCATTTATGTTTGGCCATGCCCAGTTACCCATAAACCAAATACCAACTTTACCTTTACCTAATAGTTCTGGTCCCCTGTCATATGTTCCAGATAAGGGATCGTTCTTGTCAACGTTATATTTTTTCATCATATCAAAGGTGTCCATTAAACCAATAAATTGTTTGTTTGCTGCTAGATTAGCTTTGCCGTCTCTAAGTTTTGAGAAGAACTCATCAATGCCAGAAGAATTGGCGGACTGGGTTGTATAAGACACAGCCAAGAAATGTGCGCCTAAAGACCAATCCATAGGTGAAATAACTAAAGCTCCTGTGCCTGAAGATTCAATTTTGTTGAACAATGCTTCCAAGTCAGCGGTGGTCTTAATTGACATAGGATCAAACTTACCTCCCACCGCTTTGTCCACTACTTGTTTGTTGTAGATAAAACCATATGCTTCGACCGTAAAGGGAAACCCGATCACACTGCCATTAGGTAAGGTTGACCTGTCCAAACTTCTCTCAATTGCATCTTTTACCCATTGTTCTGCAGTAAGGTCTAAAGCTTTATCTTGGAATCTCACTACATCTGCAGGATCCAGCATAGCGATAGTAGGTGCATTACCTGCAGAATACATAGCCATAGTTCTCTCAAAAGGCGATTGCCCAACCGGACAAGGTACGATCTCTACCTTCACTCCAGAAGTTGCCCTGTTATAGTGCTCTGCAATCTCCTCCAATTGAGTTTGAATCTCACCTTTAGAATTAAGTACGGTTACATCAACAGTTGTTTGAGCAAACCCCAGAGCGGATGAAAAAGAAAAGATAAGCATTAAACAGAGTGCTAACGTTAGGAGTCTCGCTTTCTTCATGCTTCTTCCTCCTCAACTCGTTTTTTTAGGGGCGGCCGCTTCCCTTGGCCATTTATGAAATGGCTTATTACCATTATATAACTGCTTTGTAACATATGTCAACGGCTTGACATAATATTGTCCCATCAAAAATGTACTCGAAATTGATTCGAGTTGGGTAACTGCTGCCTGTGATTTAGTGTCATTAGCTGACATATGCTGATTTCCTGCCACATTTTCACCATTACAGTTCATTAGAGGCGCCCGTAGCCCCTATTGACAAAAGTTTCTTGACGAGGTATATTATACCCCGTAGGGTATATGAGGGCATATGAGTGAGTACAGTATCATCGCTTATTGTTTTGTGAAGTAGGCTGCCTATCGCACCGGCTGCCACACGGCTGATCGTGCCCCTGGCGCAGCCCGCAAGGAGCAGGTAGGCAGGAGCAGCTTGACAGGCGCAGGTAGGCAAGGAGGAGGTGCGTAAGAAGGAGTGAAACAAAGCGAATTACCCAGGCAACGAGGAGTTGTTGAGCCTGATATGCCAACACTGACTGACGATGATAAGAATACATTACTACTTAGTGAAAATGCTAAGAATGATATTGTGACAAGGCTAAGGCGTATAGAAGGTCAGGCCAGGGGAGTCCAAAGAATGGTTGAAGAGGGACGGCCTTGTGAAGACATTATCATCCAGGTTGCTGCCTTAAAGGCCGCTGTAACGCAAGCAGGTGTAGCCATAGCAGGGTCGCACTTAGTTGAGTGTGTTGCACGGAGTGTCTCCTCAGGGGAAGGAAATTGCAGCGACAAAATTGCGGGTTTCGCAAGACTTTTCAGCAAGCTTGCGTAGGTATAGCCTATAGACATATGAAGAGCTTTAATATGACAGACTTATAGCGGGAAGAAAGGAAGGGTTAGATATGGCAGGCGGAGTAATTGAGGTTAAGGACGCAACATTCAAAGACGAAGTTCTAAACGCTACTGAACCTGTGCTTGTGGATTTCTGGGCTGAGTGGTGCGGACCGTGCCGGATGATGGCTCCGGTAGTGGAGCAGATGGCACAGGCGTACTCAGGGAAAATGAAGGTAGCGAAGTTGAATGTAGACGAGAATCCTGAGTCAGCTGGTGCGTATGGAGTAATGAGCATACCTACGCTTATTCTCTTCAAAGGCGGAGAAGCTGTGGAGCGATTCGTAGGGTTCAGGCCTAAGCAGGAACTTGCAAGGCTTGTTGACGCTAAGTTATAAAACTTCAGCCGAAAACCCGTGGGTTAGTTGACTCATAAGATAAGTTCAACGCGCCGTGTTCAGCGTATTCATAGGCTGAATGTCGGCGCCTTTTATGCGAGCCACGCATGCCGTGTTGAGATGAGCATAGTGCAACCTGTTGTCAGAATGGATGTGAAACCTAATGATGGGATACGCATTCGAATTCGCGCTCGAACCGGGCAGCTGCAGGATCATGTACATGCAGAAGGACGGCGGAAACCCCGGCGTCGACGGTGTTCTCCGATATTATCCTGATACTGGCACTGTAGTTGCGATTCTCGCAAATCAGGACTGCAATGTATGGGACATGGCGAACGACGTACATGAGGCGCTCAAGGAGCTGGCCAGGCGCAAATCGGGAACGAAGGGACAAAATCGGGAAGGAAAGACGGCGCCCCTGACGAAATAAGGCCGTAGATAGCATGCAGGAGGTACAGGAGGTAAGAGCAGATCCTATGAAAACAAGAATTGTAGAGTGTGTCCCTAATTTTAGTGAAGGACGAAGGCCTGGGGTAGTACAGGAAATTGCAGATGCAGTCAAAAGCGTTCCGGGAGTAAGACTACTGAATCAGACGTCTGACGTAAACCATAATCGGTCTGTCCTGACTTTTGCCGGTGAACCTATCGCAGTAAAATCTGCAGCGTTTAGGGCAATTTCACGTGCTGCTGAACTCATAGATATGGAGAAGCACCAAGGAGAGCATCCACGTATCGGAGCTACAGATGTCGTTCCTTTTGTGCCGGTGAGTGGAGTCACTATGGATGACTGCGTAGACCTGGCACGATCCTTGGGCGAAGAAGTCGCAGAGAAGCTTCATGTTCCGGTATATCTTTATGAAGAAGCAGCTACTCGTGAAGACCGACGAAACCTCGCCAACATCCGGAGAGGAGAATATGAAGGTCTCAAGAAGGAGATTAGTCTCCCGGCGAGGCATCCTGACTTCGGCGAGCCTGTTATGCATCCTACTGCAGGCGCTACAGTCATAGGAGCCCGTAATTATCTGGTTGCTTACAATATTAATCTCAGCACGCCTGATGTTTCTATTGCAAAGAAGATAGCTCGGCGGGTTCGAGCAAGCAGCGGCGGCTTGATGTATGTGAAAGCCCTTGGCATCATGCTGGATGACAGGAATTTGGCTCAAGTCTCCATGAACCTCACGAATTTCAAGAAGACCCCTATTCATGTGGTTTTTAACTTGGTGAAGACAGAAGCTGAACGCTACGGCGTGTCTGTTGTCGGTAGTGAGCTTATAGGCCTTGCTCCTATGGACGCTCTCTTGGATGCAGCCGAGCATTACCTCCGCTTTGAGGACTTCTCCAGGGAACAGGTGTTAGAAGCTAAAATATGGGGCGAATAGAGCCTGGTTGAAATACGGTGACCGGTCTCCCGACAAAGGGGGTTAATGATATTCATGAATAGAGGAGGTTCGGGTATTCGCGCTGATTTGCTGGTTGAGAACGCGTCCGAACTTATTACTCTTGCAGCTGATCCATCTAAAGGCGGAGCAGCCGGGCCGCGTATCGGCTCTTCCATGAGGGATCTATCGATAATCTCAGGTGGGAGCGTAGCTGCGTTTAACGGACGTATTGTAGCAGTAGGAGAAACCCATGAGGTTAGGAGAAGAGTTGAGCCGGTGCCAGACGCAGAAGTAATAGACGCTACAGGTATGGTGGTCTTGCCCGGATTTGTGGATTCCCACACCCATCTGGTTTTTGCAGGCTCCAGAGAAAAAGAGTTCATTCAAAGGGCTGAAGGGAAGACCTACCTTCAGATATTATCAGCCGGCGGTGGAATTCTCTCTACAGTCAGAGCCACACGCAATGCCACTCATTCCCATCTTGTGGACTTAGGTCTCGCATATCTGGACACAATGATGTGCCACGGAACGACTACCGTAGAAATCAAAAGCGGGTACGGGTTATCCGTAGATGAGGAACTGAAAACTCTTCGCGTCATACGGGAATTAGACAAGCTTCACCCGATTGATGTGGTTAGCACGTTCATGGGCGCTCATGCTGTGCCGCCTGAATTTGCCGGAGATACGGAAGGATATGTGCGGCATGTGATAGATGACATGCTTCCCGCGGTCAAAGAGGAGGGCCTGGCAGAGTTTTGCGACGTGTTCTGTGAAGAAGGAGTGTTTTCAGTCCGGCAATCCAGAAGGATATTGGAGGCAGGACTTGCTTTAGGCCTTCTTCCCAGGATTCATGCAGATGAAATGGCTTCCTTAGGTGGAGCTGAGTTGGCAGCGGAAATCCGAGCCGTCTCTGCAGAACATTTGCTGTACGCTTCAGAAGAAGGCATTCGTAAAATGGCGGAGGCAGGGGTGACAGCGACGCTTCTTCCGGCGACTTCGTTCACTCTCGGGCTGGGGCGATACGCAGATGCCAGAGCGTTCATCTCGGCTGGCTGCCCTGTAGCTTTGGCTACCGATTTTAATCCGGGCACCAGTCCTACCCTGTCTATGCAGTTTGTCATGAACGTAGCTGCCCTTGGAATGAAGCTACACCCGGCGGAAATTATATGCGCAAGCACTATCAATGCTGCACATGGGTTAATGCGGGGAAACCAGGTGGGAAGTCTCGAGATAGGGAAGCTTGCGGATATGGTTGTTATAGATGCTGACACACACCTGAAGATTCCGTACAAACCAGGCACGAATATTGTGGACAAAGTAATCAAAGAAGGAAGGCTTGTTGTAAGCGAAGGGAGGCGAATTGTGTCTTGACTGTCAAATTTGGGGAATTAACGGTATCTGAGTTTATCCAAGCCGTCGCTGAAGGGTCTCCCACTCCGGGAGGGGGAAGTGTGTCCGCTTTAATAGTAGGCCTTTCATCTGCCTTGGTAGGCATGGTTGGCTCTTTAACCGCTGCCCGGGTACAGGCTAAGACGTCAGGAAAACGCGATGGAGAAGATAGTGACACTCAGTGCGAGAATCAAGCCCTGAAACAACGTATGCTCGATATGGTAAACACTGCTAACCATCTCCAAGCGCGTTTCTTGGATCTTGCCAACGAGGATTCGGCAGCTTATGATAAGGTAATGACCGCTTATAAGTTGCCTAAGAGCACTGAAGAGGAGAAGCAAGCCAGGTCTCTTGCTATCCAAGATGCGCTTAAAGATGCGTGTCGTGTGCCGGCTGAAGTAGTCACGTGTGCACTGGAAGTATTGCGTCTTACAGAGGCTATGGTAGAGTATGGGATGAAAAGTGCGCTTTCAGATGTGGCAGTTGCCTGTCTTAGCGCTTGGGCCGGGATGAGAGGCGCGTATTTCAATGTAAGGGTTAATTTGCCTTCGATCAAAGATGCGTCTTTTGTCAAGTGCATAGAAGGCGATGTGGCAAATTGCATGTCATCAGGGAGTGACATTTTTGAACGGGTTATGGCACAAATCCAGCAGTCACTTTAGAAGATCCACGCGCGCGACATGCGCCATTCTGTAATTGGCTGCGAACAGATACTGGAAAGCCACGCCGTAACATCTGTGTTACTTGCAAACCGAATAGACGCCGGAAAGTCATGCTGTAACAAGTGTCACCTGACAATCGGAGAGGCGCTGGAAATTTACGTGCATAACACCTGTGTTACTCTGTAGTAAACTAAGAAGGCGCTCCGGATTCATGTATATGGGCATCCATGTATGTAAGCATTCATATGCGTAGACATTGGCAATTTATGCGCACAGGAATTTATTGTGTGTAGGCTACGTTGCGTTGAATGTGAAATGCATGGCACTGACGTGGGGTGTATAGAGGTAAGGGACAGGATGTGCCCTGCTGCATGCGGAATGTAGTAAGATGAGGGATACGGTGTGCTGTGTGTACTGTGCTGCATGTAGAAGGTGTTGCGCTAAGGGAGGAGTGATAGGACATGCCGAAGAAAGCTCTTATCGTAATAGATATGCTGAGAGATTTCGTTGAGCCTGACGGCAAGCTTTATATTGGTCCCACCGCAAAGGGTGTGGTTGAAGCCATTTCTCGGGAAATCGAAAAGGCCAGGTCTTGCAGATGGCCGATAATCTATGTGTGCGATACGCACAGCAAGGACGATCCGGAGTTTAATATGTTCCCGCCTCATTGCATTATCGGAACACCCGGCGCGGAAGTAGTTGATGAGCTAAAGCCTCATCCAGGGGATAAGATTATTCCTAAACGAAGATACAGTGGCTTCTTTCAGACGGATCTGGATCTTACCTTAAGAGAGCTTGACATAGACGAAGTAGTGCTGGTAGGGGTCTGCACTAATATCTGTAACTTGTACACGGCAGCAGATGCCAGGATGTTGAATTACAAGGTTACAGCTCTCAGAGACTGCATGTCATCATTTGATGAAGCAGCGCACAAGTTCGCTCTCAAAGAAATGGAGCAAACCCTGGGTGTAACCGTCGTATAGTATGATACGTTTGACTTGCGCTATCAAAAAATCGCCAAGGAGTGATAACCCTGACAGAAACCGGCAAATTGCAGCAACATAAACACCATAATGCTCGCGCTTTGATGATTGAATGCGAACGTGACATGGTTTCGGAAATGGAAAGAATCGGCGTTTTCCCTGAAGGCATTCAGATAATGGAGAAAAAGGGCGTCTTTCGGGTAATCCTACTTGAACAGGTATCCTTAAGACAGGCCATAATTATCAAGCAGGAAATGTTGTCAAAAGGAGGAGATGCTGCTGTAAGTGGTAAAGTAGCGTCTCTTGCCGGCGACTTTACTGATATCATACTCATGGGTACAACCGGTCAGCTTCGCAAAGCTTCAGAAGGGCTCATGCGTCAACCTTTTGGTTTGCCTCAAATAGCAGAAGAGATCCTGGAGGTTCTTAATGCCTTGGAACCCCTAGGTGCTAGACGCCTTCAACTTGGCAGGCATACTCTGACCCTGGGTACCAAGACTTATATCATGGGTATTCTCAATACAACGCCTGACTCATTTTCTGACGGTGGGACACACATTACGGTAGACGCAGCAGTGGAACATGCTTGGCGTCTTGTGGAAGAAGGCGCGGACATTATTGATATTGGCGGTGAGTCTACCAGGCCCGGTTGCGCTCCTACACCGCTGGCAGAGGAAATTCGCCGAGTGGCCCCTGTTATTGAGGCGCTCGGTGAGGATTTTCCTGTTCCTATCTCAGTGGACACATATAAGAGCGGGGTAGCGGAAGCAGCCATTGCCGCAGGCGCTCACATGATTAACGATATCTCGGCTTTGGCAATAGATCCGCGTCTAGGAGAAGTCGTAGCTGAAGCCAAAGTCCCCATCGTGCTGATGCACATGAAAGGCCGGCCCAGAGATATGCAGGAGAACCCGGAGTATGAATCAGTGGTATCCGAGGTGGCCGAGTTTCTTCGCGCATCTATTGCCCGGGCCGAGGAATATGGGATATCAAAAGAGAATTTGCTCATTGATCCGGGCATCGGGTTCGGCAAGACATGCGCCCATAACCTTGAACTGCTAAGGCGTCTCAACGAACTAAGAAGCCTTGGTTATCCGATACTCTTAGGCACCTCTCGTAAATCGTTCATCGGAACGACCCTGGGACTTCCGGTGGAAGACAGAGTCGAAGGCACAGCTGCCACTGTTGCCCTGGGGATAGCGTCCGGTGTTGATATTGTCCGTGTTCACGATGTGAAATATATGGCCAGAGTGGCTCGGATGGCTGACGCAATCGTGAGGGGAGGGAGCGCTTGTGAAGGGTGACAGGATAACCCTGAGCAACATGGTGTTTTATGGCTATCACGGAGTGTTCGAAGGTGAGAAGGAACTTGGACAAAGATTCGAAGTTGACGTTGAATTGGCTACAAACCTTTCGGTTCCGGGGCAAACCGATGATTTGGAGCAAAGCATTAATTACGTTGACGTGTACACAATCGTGCAGGACATTGTCCAGGAGAGGACCTATAATCTAATCGAAGCCGTAGCTGAAAACATCGCAGGGGAGATCTTGTCAGCGTACTCATTGGACTATGTAGTTGTAAGAGTAAGAAAGCCCAGTGTTCCCATGGGTGGAGTGGTAGACCATGTTGAGGTGGAAATCACAAGGCATAGCCGGGGGTGACAAGGACGCACGCGCACGTATATTTGGCATTTGGTTCTAACTTAGGAGACAGGCGAGAAAATATTGCTGAAGGCCTGGCCATGTTACATGAATCCGGGCAGGTGAAGGTTACTGAGGTATCTTCTCTCTATGAGACAGAACCTGTAGGCTACACTCAGCAGGGGTTATTCTTGAACGCTGTTGCCCGGGTAGAGACGGATCTTTCACCCCTGGACCTGCTGTCCCTGTGCAAAGACGTAGAAGTTCGGGTTGGTCGAAAGCCCACGGTGAGATGGGGGCCAAGGATTCTTGATATCGATATTCTCATGTACTTTGCGGAATCAGACGATACTCTTTTGAGTGGTTTGGGAAACAGCGGCGAGGACGGTACGGAGGTAAAGATGGATACTCCGACTTTGACTCTTCCTCATCCTCGGATTTGGGAGAGGGGGTTTGTCATTATTCCATTAGCTGAGGTAAACCCTGACCTCGTAATACCTGACGGACGTCGAATTAAATCTCTCATCCAAGATCTCCAGGTGTGGACAGGCCTTCGCTTATTTGAGGCAGCGCCCTGGTGGCATTATGCGGACCAGAATCGTAAGGGTTGGCAAGTCACGCGGTTTACCGAGGTAGAATCGACAAATACCATAGCTGCTAATCTTGCGTCTGTTGGCGCGACTGAAGGCACTTGCGTCATAGCGGAAACTCAGAGCGCAGGTAGGGGAAGGCGAGGACGGGTATGGCACTCGCCACCCGGTGGATTATGGCTTTCCATATTGCTGCGGCCGACGATTCAATCACAGGATGTGGGTAGGCTTTCTCTTATAGCGGGTGTTGCCGTATCTTCTGCAATTCGAGAAACGTTTCAGCTCCCCGCAGTAGTCAAATGGCCCAATGATGTGCTGATCTCCGGGAAGAAGGTGTGTGGGATCTTACCTGAGACCAGGTTTCTCGGAGATAAGATGGACTTTGCAATTGTTGGAATAGGAGTCAATGTCGCAATCGATACGGATTTGCTTCCCCTTGACGTTAAGGAGACTTCAGCAACTCTCTTAAGTCCGGATTACCCGTATGCATCCGGGGCGCGTGAGGCGTTGACAGCGTCCATATTGAACAACTTCTCTCGTTTGTACAAACAGTTTTTATCTGAGGGTTTTTTGGAGATACTGCAAGAGGTAAGGGAATACTGCGACACGCTTGGACGGGAAGTTACCGTCTCGCGGCTTGGGATGCCGATTCAGGGGATTGCAGTAGACATAGACTCTGATGCCAGGCTAATCATTCGCACTAAGTCCGGTGAAGATGTCCACGTAATCTCCGGCGAGGTCAGCATCGGTGTTCCAGGCGCAGGTTAATCCTGTGAATAAGAGGTGGCGTGTGGAATGTCTCCAAGAATCCTCGCTCTTGTTATCGCGTTGGCAGCCGGTGTATCCATGGCGATACAGGGATCAATAAACACCAGGCTTGGACAGGTCATAGGCAATTGGGAAGCCATTCTCGTCGTACACGTAGTAGGCCTTGCCACTATCTTGATCCTTCTATTCGTGTTTAGGATAGGGAAAGGGGATCTTGGCCGCATAACTCAGGGACCATGGTACTCTTTGATTGGCGGTCTGCTAGGTGTCCTCATTGTCTGGGGTGTTGTTTCCAGCATACCTAAACTGGGTGTAGCAGTAGCGACTACCTCCATTATTGTCGGACAGACCCTCACAGCTCTCATCATAGACCATTTCGGGCTTTTTGGCCTAAATCCGGCGCCTTTCACATGGCTTAAAGGGCTGGGTTTGGTGCTTCTTGCCATCGGCGCCGGACTGCTCTTAGGCTGATGAGTGGGGGTCAGATTTGTGCTACATCTGCACTACATTTAAGAAAATGGCATAAAATGAAGAAAAGCGTCAAAAAGTGGCAGGATATTCTGCAAGCCCATCGAAGATTGAAGTGCTACCCGCTTTGCTGTTACCATCCCTCGGTGCTTTGTGTCGGCGTTCTGTGGAAAGGAAGAGCAAATGCCATAGTAGGGTGGGAAGGGTAATGTCTAATCGCGAGCATTTCGGTGAGATGGAAAAAGACGAACACTCTCCGTCCCGAAGGCGAGGAAATTCCGCAAATGCACACTCATACTGGATAGGCTCTCGAAAAGGAATTGGCAGGAGATATATACCGTATAGAGAAAAAGTGGTTTACGATAGGGTATTGCGATTTACGGTCCGCGCTTGCAGGGCTGATTACGCTGTGCTCATAGTGGGTGCTCATGCATATCCCCATGACGAATCAAGTAGAACGTACATCTACCCTGAACCTGTCTCAGATGAGGAAGCGAAGCTATGGGAATACATGGCAGCATACATTGGGGAAAGCGTCAGACTGGGGGTTCCCTTGAATATCCCTGAAAGTCTCAGGGACGCTCTTAATCTTGGGACTGTATTGGTATCTCCGGTTTTCGATTACGCAAAAGGCGGTTCAGTTATTGCGGTATTTACCGGTTCTTCGTCCCGCCCGTTTGATTCTGAGGATGAGAAGATACTTTCCCGTCTTACCGGTAAGTTTACAGATGTATTGCATGCAGCAATCTCCCCTGAAAACACGCAACTGAGATCCCGTAAGGTTTCAAGGGTGCTCAGGGCCCGCAATATTCTTCTGTCAGTAAGTGAATTATGCGGTACGCTGGACGGTTTGCTTGAACTTGCGGTTAGTTTGAAGCTGGCTGAATCCGCGTATGTTCGTATCCTGGATGGAGACACGAATATGCTCAAGTTGGTTGCGTTAGCAGGGAACCACGAAGGTTTAGATATGCGCTCTCACGTACCGGCATCCAAGTGTTCTGTTATGTGCCTTCCTTCGAAAACACGAATTCCCAGGTATGTAGATCCTCATCAATGTTACTCCTCCTTAAGTCGGTCGGAGAACGTTCCGGCAATTTGCGTGCCTTTCTCAGATGATTCAGGGAATATAGCAGTCCTGTCATTATGGAATCCCCCTGATGAAAACCTGGATACAGCGGATATGAGGCTTATCCGTGCTATTGCATCCGTTGCTGAGAGGGCTTTCATGGACACCCATATGTTTTCTGCCGGTTTAGGTACATGGACAAAGACTGCTTTAGCCGAGTATGTTTCCATTGCCAGCCGGGCTTCAGAAGATGTTACGCATATTTCCAGAGAGCTTCTGACCGGATTAAGGAAGACAGTCAACTTTCAGGTGGGCGCGTTCGTGAATTACCATAATGGATTTCAAGTGTTCTCAGTGCTGTTTTCATCTACTGATCCTCTGATTGCTCATTCCGGTGAATTTGAAAGTCAGGACATAACCGGAGACTTTTACTTCCCTGGAGCATCCGGCGATACATCCGCAAGTATTGTGCTCGGGGATCCGGAAGCTGAAGAATGGGCGAATAAGGCGCTCAAGCAATTGGAGCCGGATATAACCCATATGTTCATCCGGCCTTTTTACATGCATGACAGCAGCTGGCCTTCATGCTTGGCAGTGCCGCTTGTCAGCGGAGGAGATACTATTGGATGCTTTATTATGGGTAAACCCAGAGGCGACAGGTTTTACGAAGAAGACATAGATTTCTGTGAAAGTGTGCGCCACGAACTGATGCTGGTATGGGAGAAATTTATGGCCCGCATAAAACCTAGAATCAGTCCTGCGGTGGAAGCTATGTTGGAACGCATAGAAACCTTGGAGCAACTGGCAGTAGGGACAGCCCACGAAATAAAAAATCCGCTTTCGGTCATCAAAGGCTATATGCAGATAATGCAATTGGACCAAGGGTTGTCTCCGGAAATAAGACAAAGAATAGAACGCCTCCTTAGGCAAGTGGAACAGATAAGTCGAATCGCAGATGATCTGGCAGGCCTTGTGAAACTCACGACAGCAGAGATGTCCTTGATTCACCTGCCTAATCTCATGGAAGAAGTCCTTGCCACAATGGAGTCACAAGTTGCAGATACTAATATCTCCATAGTCTGCGTATACCAGGATGACGTCCCAGAAATACCTGGGGATGCAGGTAAATTACAGCAAGCGTTCCTGAATATCTGTAGAAACGCTGTTGAAGCCATGGGCGTAAGCGGGGGCGAGCTTCGCGTTGAGGTTCGGATTTCAAAGGACGGGCGAAATGCCGAAATAGAATTCCGCGATTCAGGGCCGGGCATAAGCAGGGAAGCAATGATGATGATGTTCAGACCCTTTTTCACCACGAAGAGACATGGGACAGGCCTTGGACTTAACATATCTATGCACATTATAAGGCTGCACGACGGGACAATACGGGCGGAAAACGTGCGAGGCGGGACAGGCGCCATGTTCACGGTGGTTCTACCTACAGAGAGTGACGGAAAATCGTTTAGTAACTAATAATAACTGTGCACCGGTCCCGTGATTCACATAACCGGTGCACAGTGTTTACTATCGTAATTCTATCCAGGCTGTTTATGAGGGGATTACGATTAAGTTCTTCTTCCTGAGTCTCTCCTTATCCTCGTCACTGATTGGGTGGTCGCGGTCAGGGATTTCGACTTCCACCTTCTCGCCGCAAAGCGCAGTCGTGAAGTAGCGCAGTCCGTTATCGTTAATCATTGTCACGATTTTCTTGAGCTTCGGATATTTGCGAGCCAGCTTGAGCACAGCTGCCACGTTGCAGCCTGAGGATATGCCGCAGAAAATGCCCTCTTCACGTGACAGCCTTTGGGCCATTTCTATTGACTCTTCTGATGTGGTCTGAATGATTCCGTCAATAGCATCGAGATTCAGCACATCCGGAATAAACCCGTCGCCTATGCCTTCGATTTGATGGCTTCCCCACTCGCCACCTGAGAGGATTGGGCATTCAGCAGGTTCAACTGCGAATATCATGACATCAGGATTTTGCTCCTTCAGATATTTGCCTACTCCGCTTACAGTGCCGGCAGTTCCTTGGGAGGCGACAAAGGCATCAACTTTACCTTCAGTCTGTTCCCAGATTTCAGGGCCTGTAGTCATGTAGTGCGCCTTGACGTTGTCAACATTTGAGAACTGGCCCACTTCCCACATTTTACCCGGATTCTTTGCTTTTATCTCTTCAACCTTGTCAAGGACTATATCTACATCGCTTTCTGCGCCTTCTGTGAAAACAAGCTCTGCGCCGTATGCGCGAATGGTCTTCTTGCGCTCATCACTCATGCCCTCAGGCATGACAATGATGACCTTATATCCCTTTACTGCGCCTACGCAGGCGGTAGCAATACCGGTATTTCCTGTCGTTCCCTCGATAAGAGTCATTCCAGGTTTCAGTTCCCCGCGTTCCTCGGCGGCTTCCACCATACGCCATAGGATTCTGTCCTTTAAGCTTCCGCTTGGGTTGAAGTATTCTACTTTTCCATAGATTGTGGCGTCAACGTCTTTTGCGACCCTGTTTATTCTGACCATCGGCGTCAAGCCGGCAGCCTGTAGGATATTATCATATGGTTTTTGATTTCTCGCCCAGTTGAGCATTAAATTTTCCCTCCGTTTACTTCTGTTTACTAAATTGCTAGAATCGTGTCCACACTTCTTTGGCAAGCTCCCGCGAACGGCTGAGGATTCGTTCTGAATCAACAGTAGTAAGTTCGCGGTCACGCATTAGAACGCGTCCTGCCACAATAGTCGTATCTACCAGTCCTCCTGACATGCCGAACAGAATATGACTGTAGAAATTCTCCGATGTCAAAGGAGTCCATGGGTCATAATCCACAACAATTACGTCGCCTAGGGCACCCGGTTCCAGTATGCCTATATTCATACCTAAGATGCGCTTTGCAATATCGCGATTGTTCGCAAATACCATGGTAGGCACTTCGCCCCATGCTGCGCTTGGATTCTTTTCGTTTAGTTTATGGAGCATGTTAGCGACTTTGATTGCTTCAAACATGTCCGATGTATACCCATCAGTGCCGAGGCCCACTCTTACGCCTTTTTCCATCATTTTTAGGACAGGTGCGACTCCGACGGCATTACCCATATTAGATTCGGGATTATGCACAACGTTCACGTCACGGTCCTTAAGGATATCCATTTCAGCCTCGTTTATATGCACGCAGTGACACGCTATGGTTTTCGGGCCCAGGATTCCGAAGGAGTCGAGTCTTTCAACCACTCGCTTGCCGGATCTCTTTAGAGAGTCTTCAAGATCTTCCGGTCCTTCAGCCACATGGACGTGAAAACCTACATCAAGGCCTTCCGCTGCTTCTCTACACTTTTTCAGCGTATCGTCAGATAGGGTCATTTGCGCGTGGAGTCCGAATGAAGCTGCCAGGTATGGACTCGCTTCTTCCCGACATCTCTTGATAAACCTCACGTTCTCTTCGATACCCTGATCCCTGATCTCCATGCCGTCCCTGTCTGAGACCTCATAAGCAAGACATGCACGGATTCCTGCTTCTTGGACTGCTTTTGCGCATTCATCCAGACTTCCCGGAATTGACATTGCACTTGCATGGTGATCCAGGATTGTCGTGACTCCGAAGCGGATGCAATCAATGATAGGTACGAGCGAGCTTATGTAGATGTCTTCAGGGCCCAGGGTCTTATCTAATCTCCACCAAAGTCTCTCAAGAATCTGAACGAACGTCCGGGGTGGCGCATCTTTTGACGCCATCCCTCTGGCAAAAGTACTGTAGAGATGCATGTGGGTGTTGATCATCCCAGGCATGATCACCTTTCCTTGCGCGTCAATGAATTCCGCGTCCGGATAGCGTGCCTTGATCTCTGCGGTATCACCTATTTTACTGATGATCCCGTCTTCTATGGCCACGGCACCGTCTTGGATTACCTTGCCATCAGCGTCCAGCGTGATTAGCAAGCCGTTTCCCACAATTAGCATCAAGTATCCCTCCTTATTCCAAAGCTTTCAATTTTGTTGCGGCATCCTCTATTGCTTCAATTATCTGCTGATATCCCGTGCATCTGCAAAGGTTTCCTGAGATCGCACGGGCTACTTCCTCCCTGGTAGGCTTAGGATTTTCTCTGAGAAGAGCCAAAGCGGACATGAGCATGCCAGGGGTGCAAAAACCGCATTGGATTGCCGTATGTTCCACGAACGCTTCTTGAAGTGGATGGAGTTTGCCGGATTTATCCAGACCTTCCACGGTTTCTATTTCGCTGCCTTCTACTTGGAATGCAGGCACAAGACATGAGTTAACAGGCTTTCCATCCATGAGCACGGTACATGCTCCGCATTCACCTATACCGCATCCTTCTTTTGTCCCTGTGAGCTCCAGCTTATTCCTGAGCACGTCAATGAGTCTGTCGCTTGAGGATATTTCGACCTCAACATCATCGCCATTTACAGTAAAAGTTATTAGTTTCTTGTGTTCCGGTTCAACTTTTTTCAATCTTCATCCACCCCCAGCGCCTTCCAAATAGCCCGCTTTGTGAGGGCGCAAGCAACAGGCTTCTTATACTCTGTGGACCATCTCACTCCGCTGACTCTTATCATCTCTGCGCCCACTTCCTGAGCGGCCAGATTGACTGTTTCTTCATCAGGGGTTTTCCCTGTGAGAGCTTCTTCTGCAGGTGTTATCCTACCGGGCATAGGAAGGCATGCTCCCGGAGCTATTGAAGCCTTTGATATCTTGCCTGACTCGTCTACATCAAGGAGCACGGCTACGCTAAGGCGAGCTATGGCAAGGGACTCTCTTCTGCCAAGCTTCAAAAAGGCACAGCAGGAAGATTGTTCAGGCGCCTGAAAGTATACTTCCTCAAGTATTTCATCAGGTTCTATTATTGTCTTATAGGGACCCTTGAAAAACTCCTCAAGCGCTACATCCCGCGAGCCTTTCCTGCTGATTAGTCGCAACCTTGCGGAAAGGGCGGTAAGCGGCGGGAGAGAGTCTGCCGCAGGTGACGCATTCACAATGTTTCCGCCTATTGTTCCTCGTGTCCTGATTTGAGGCGAACCCACACTTAGACATGCGTCAGCAAGGAAAGGCGCTACATCATGGATAACAGCGCTTCTCGCGACGTCTCTATGGGTGGTCATAGCTCCTATTCTTACTATGCCGTTCTCAAGGTTAACATAGGACAGCTTAGGGATACTTGTGATATCCACCAGCCAAAGAGGCTTCTCTTCAGCGGGTTTCGCGCTCCTCATCTGAACCATAACGTCGGTTGCGCCTGCGACTATCCTTGAATTGTCCTTATGTTCGCTGAGGAATTCTATTGCTTCACGGATTGTTCCAGGTCGAATGAATCCAAAGGTCATGCCTGTTCACTTCCCCTCTTGCCTCGGGCTGCTCTAAGCGAATAACCTAGGAGCACTCGCTCAAGGTCCAGCGGCAACTTACGAATTCTCTTTCCGCACGCGTTATAGACTGCGTTAGCTATTGCAGGAGCCAGCAATTCGCAAGTAGGCTCACCTATTGTTTTTGCACCATAGGGCCCGTATGAGTCAGGGTTTTCCACTATGATCGGAACAATTTCCGGCACGTCCATAGACGTAGGAATGAGATACTCGTCAAGGTTTCGGGTCTTAGTGACACCGTCTTGAAGTTCTACTTCTTCCAAGATGCCATAACCCATTCCCATTGTGACGCCGCCGTATATCTGGCCTTTCACGGTAGCGGGGTTAATGGCACGGCCTACGTCATGCGCTGCTGCCACTTTTAGAACCTTGACTTGTCCGGTATCGCAATCCACTTCAACTTCAGCTGCCTGGCACCCGTAAACATACGTGAAGTATGCTTTGCCTTGACCTGTTTCCTCGTCCCATGAGACCTTTGGCGCCTGGAACCAACCGATGGCAGCCATTAGTTGGCCTTTGCCATAAGCAGCCCTGGCTACGTCCTTAAATTCCACGCACCTTGCAGGGTCTTCCTTTACATATATTTTGCCGCCGGCTGCTGTTATCTCTTCGTGCGGTGCATTAAGAAGTTCAGCTGCGACCCCGAGGAGCACCTCTTTTACTTTTTTCGCAGCGTTCCGGACAGCGCTCCCGCCCATTGTTGTGCTACGGGAGGCGACTGTAGCTCCGCTGTCAGGTATGACAGATGTATCCGTATCCATAAACATGATATCTTCAAACCTGCAACCAAGCTCTTCAGCTGCGATTTGTGAAAAGATAGTCTTAAGCCCTTGTCCGTTTTCTGCGAGTCCGGAATGCAGATATACGCTTCCGTCAGGTTGTACTGACACCAGCGCTCCTGCAGCGTCCACTCCTTCCGCACCCAGGCTCACTCCACGGTGACTTGCAGCAAAACCTACGCCACGGACTTTCCCTTTCGATCCTTTGTTTTCTGCATAAGCCTTTCGCTTTTCCGAGTATCCTATGGCTTCCGTCGCTTTTTCGATCACATTGATAAGGCTTACCGTATGTTCATCCAGGACCTGTCCGCTGGCGGTTACGGAGCCTTGTTTGAACGCGTTCGCAAGACGGAATTCCAAAGGATCCATGTCCAACTCTTCTGCAAGCTCGTCCATAAGGGATTCTTGCGCGAATATAATCTGTGGGCTTCCGAAGCCTCTCATTGCGCCGGTATATGTGTTGTTTGTGAAGACTCCGTATATGTCTGTCTTGACGTTGGGAACCTCATACGGACCTGTTGCCTGAACCACCGAACGCCATGTTACAAAAGGCGTCATGGAAGAGTAGGGGCCCCCGTCTGCCAACATGTATATCTCCATGGCTTGGAGTTTGCCGTCACGGGTCGCTCCGACTTTGTACTTCATCACATATGGGTGACGTTTGTAGCTTTCAATAAGCGACTCTTCTCTGGTGTAGACTATCTTCACAGGCCGCCTGGTCTTCACCGCTGCTACAGCTGCCCTTGCGCAGATTGCAGACACTACGTCGTCTTTACCTCCGAAGGAACCTCCCATAGCGCACTGTATGATTCTTACCCTATTGAGGCTTACTCCGAGGACTTGAGCCACGTGCCGCCTGGCGGTAAAAGGATTCTGGATGGATCCGTACACAGTGACAGTGCCGTCAGCTGCTCCCGGTACAGCGATAGCTGCTTCAGGTTCAATGTATGCATGTTCAATCAACTGTGTAGTGTAGGTCCGTTCAAGAATGACG
This sequence comes from Bacillota bacterium, assembly GCA_012518595.1. Lineage (GTDB taxonomy): Bacteria > Bacillota > SHA-98 > UBA4971 > UBA4971 > UBA4971. Next base: position 13,366 of record JAAYRV010000078.1, on the reverse strand, counting down.
TCTGACTCTTTGAACCCCTTTTCTACGTTACCTTTTCTGAGGGGGTAGTGGTTCACAATATTACCGGGACAGTCTTTGTGAAGCTGGAGCGCGTCTTCAGACACGGCTTCCTCAACGTCAAATAAGGTTGGAAGCTCTTCGTATTCTACGCGTATTAGGGCGAGCGCTTGATTTGCGATCTCAGGCGTTTCCGCCACGACCATGGCAACTGCATCACCTAAGTACATTGTCCGTGTGGACACGAAAATGGGCATGTCGGATCGGACAGGTCCGATTGCCTGCGCTCCCGGAATATCGGCGTAGGTAATGACTGCGGCCACACCGGGGAGCTCTTCCGCTTTACGGGTATCGAGTTCAAGGATCTTGGCATGTGGATATTTTGCCCTTAGAACTCGTCCGTAGAGCATTCCGTCAAAGGCGAGATCGTCTGTAAATCTAGCTCTGCCTGTTACTTTTTCAATGGCGTCTATCCGGCTTATTGGTTGGTTTACTACGGTAAACGAGCTCATACTGTTCATCGCCTCCATTCGCCTGCCATTTGCTAGGATACCTCTTTATTCTTAAGTGCAGTATACACTCGTTCAGCTGTGGCAGGAATTTGCTTCATCCATACTCCGACAGCATCGTAAATGGCATTGGTAATAGCAGGGCTTATCGGGACACACACTGCTTCACCTATACCTTTTGCGCCGAACGGGCCCGAAGGCTCGAGCTCTTCAGCGATGATTGTGTCGATTTTGTGGGGCATGTCTAAGCTGGTAGGAAGTATATAGGTGGAGAAGTTCCGAGTAAGGGTTATCCCTTCCTCAATAATTGTATCCTCAGTTAAGGCATAGCCCATGCCCATGACGACTCCGCCTTCAGATTGGCCTTCCACGCCTTGTGGGTTTATGGCTTTACCCGGATCAGGGACTGATACTGCTTCGACGACTTCGGTCTCACCTGTCAACGTGTTGACCTCAACTAAAGCTATCTGAGTGATATAGCTATAGAGCAGGTGAGGTATGCCGACATATCCTTCAAGCTCAGTCTCGGAAACCGGCCATAGGAAGTGGCCTTCACTCTTTATTGTTTTACCTTTCTTCTTCACGAACTCCGCAATTGTCTTGAACGAAACCGTCTTTTCCGGACAGGATTTTGAGACTGCGGATTCATACCTGATATCTATATCATTTCCAGGTACGGAAAGGATCTCAGCCGCCACAGTCGATATGGCATCATGCAGGTTTTCGGCAGCGAGCTTCAGTGCGTTTCCACCGGTATAGATGGAACGTGAAGCCGTGGATGTCCCGGAGTCCAGGGTATGCCCTGTATCGCCTGATAACATTACTATGTCATCAATGGAACACTTTATGTAGTCTGCTGCTATTTGCACGAAAGCAGTGGTATTGCCCTGTCCTATTTCAGGACAACTGATACCTATGGCAAACTGTCCGTTAGGTAAGAGCTCAATTGTGGCAGCGCCGTAGTCCGGAAGCCCTTTTCCAAGGCCGCATCCTTGGAATGCGCAGGCTATACCGATACCACGCTTCTTATGGGGAGCACTGGGCTTTGCCTTAAGCTCTTCCCTAATCTGCCACAGCCTTGAGTTTTCTGCTGCTTCCAGTGTACGCATCAATCCGACTGAAGCTTCCATCTTATGTCCTAACGCAGCTATGTCGCCTTTTCGCAAGGCGTTTTTCTTGCGAATGTCCAGTTTACCCATGCCGAGCTTCTCTGCGATCATGTCAAGCTGAGTCTCTACTGCGAAAGTGACCTGGTTCGCTCCGAATCCTCTAAACGCTCCTGCCACACAGTTATTTGTGTATACGCAGAAACCTTCCAGGTCCACATTTTCCACTCTGTACGCGCCGCAGGAGTGCTCTATCGCAAACCCGATAACCGGGCCTCCGAGAGACGCGTACGCGCCTGTATCAGAGACAACCCTTGCTTGATTGGCAAGAATGGTTCCGTCGGCTGAAGCTGCAGTTTTCATGTAGATTTTCATGGGATGACGTTTCATCCCGGCAACTACTGACTCTTCCCGCGAAATCACGATTTTCGCCGGCCTACCTGTATGCAACACAAGAAGCGCAAGGTATATTTGAAGGGTAATCTCATCCTTACCACCGAACGCTCCTCCGGCAGGCGTGTTGACTATGCGGATTTTCCTTGGATTCATGCCGAGGGCCCGTGCTACTTGAAGCTGGTCTCTGTACGGGTGTTGTCCTCCGCACCAAATAGTGATGTTCTTATCCTCGTCTATAGTAGCTACGCCGCTTTCGGGTTCAAGGAAGGCATGCATCTGCCTGGGCGTAGAGTAGGTATTTTCAACTACAACATGGGCTTCTTTAAATGCTGCCTCCACGTCGCCTCGTTCGATTTTGACATGATTATGGATATTTCCGGTCTCATGCACGAGAGGGGACGACTCGAGCATTGCTTGCTCAGGGTCTGAAACAAGAGGCAGAGGCTCATACTCAACTTCTATTAATTCCAGGGCACGTTCTGCTGTTTCCTTTGATTCCGCTCCTACAAGCGCAACAGCATCTCCCATGTATCGCACCTTGTCCCCGCATAACACCGGTTGGTCAGGGATGGCGATGCCAAACCCGTTTAAGCCGGGGACGTCCTCATGGGTCAGGACTGTTACCACTCCGTCCAGCTCTTTTGCGCGTTTCGTGTCAATTTTCTTTATCAGGGCATGAGGATGCTTACTCCTTAGCACTGCGCCGTGTATCATATTTGGCAAAGAAAGATCCGACATATATTTTAGCGCGCCTCGGACTTTATCCTTTGCATCAATCCGCGTGACGTCCATACCAACCCACTTGGTTTTTGTCATTTGTGTTACCCCCTCCTCATCTAGTTAGAGCCGTATGGAGCCTCAGCCTCTCTCTTAACCGCCGCCGGTTGGAGCCATAATGAGCACCTCGGCGCCGTCAGAGAGAGGCTCATCTTCATCATAGGCTCGCCTACCATTAATGAGGACGACAATGTAGATTCTGTCTTCGATTTTCAGGCGGTCCAGAAGATCAGTAATCGTCGCGCCTTCTTCGAGTTCCAGCTGGAATTTATCCTTATCTGCGTATTTTTTCATTGGACCGAAGAGACATACATTGATTTTCACGTCTTCCGAACCTCCTTAGCTTGATACTCCCCTTAGAATTCTAACAAGCCTCGCAACATGACAGCAAAGAGAGTAACCCTTCATATAGAAGATTGCATGCCATTTGCTCGCGATAACCTTTAGAACCTCTTACATCGGTTATAGGCACACAGTCGCGAAATGCAAGCTTCGAGATGTATTCGGCAGTCTTCGGATCCAATTGCTTCTCGCGAATGGCGTTTTCGACTGTGCGTGCCCGAACCACTGTCGGTGCCACCGAGCCAAGGGCAACTCTAACGTCAGTGAAGAGGCCGGGTTTCTGGCATTTTCCGACAAACGCTACGCTTACTATGGATATTGCAAGTGATTTTCGTTGTCCCAGTTTCCTAAAGAACGAAACGTACTCTTTACCCAACTTCTGAAACTTGACCCCAAGGACTATCTCATCAGGAGCTAATGCAGATTTCTTCGGGCCTTGGAAAAACGACTCTATAGGCACGGTTCGCTTACCCCTGGGCCCTATGATTTCCACAGACGCTTCCAGGACATATAGTGCAGGTATTGTATCGCCTGCAGGTGATGCTGTAGACATATTCCCGCCTATGGTGCCCCTATTCCTTATCTGAGGGGATCCCACTTGAGCGCAGGCCTTTGCCAATATGGGTGCGATCTCCTTGACCACGGTGGAAGAAGCTATTTCTGCATGTGTGGACATGGCTCCTATCCACACATGATTGCCCTCAGCCTCCCTTATTCCGCGGACCTCAGGGACACGTCCGATATCTATCAGTGCTTTCGGGGATTTCAGCTTGTCTTTCAGCTCGACAACAAGGTCGGTGCCACCTGCGATTACTGCAGCATCATGCCCCCATTTTTCAAGCAGTCCAAGGGTCTCGTCAATGCTTGTGGGAATTGCCACATGGAGTCTGGTCATACTCAACTCTCCCTTGGTTTAAGAGTTATGCACTCCTCGACAGGACATACTGTTTCACACATTCCGCAGCCTTTACACTTATCTTCATCAATGACGGGAAGTCTGTTCTCATCGAGCTCTATGGCTTGATGAGCTCCGTCCATACATGCAATGTAGCAGACATCGCACTTGATGCACGTCTCACGGTTCACAGAGGAGACAACTTGGTAATCTCTCGATAGCTTGGAGTGGTCGACAATGTACGGCAATGCCTTACCAACCAGCTCTTTAACGGAATTCATACCCTTTTCCTCGAGGTAAACACTGAGGCCGTCAATAAGGTCCTCAATAATCCTGAAGCCGTTATGCATTACAGCTGTGCAGAGCTGAATGTTGGTGGCTCCGAGGAGGAGGAATTCCACTGCGTCGCTCCATGTGCTGATTCCGCCTACTGCAGCTATGGGAATATCCACTGACTTGGCGATTTCAGCTACACACCTCAAGGTCACAGGCTTGATGGCAGGGCCTGAGTATCCGCCGTATGTGGAATACCCACCGACGTTGGGATAGGGGATGAATGTGTCGAGATCAACTCCTATCATGCTTTTCAGTGTGTTAATAGCGCATACTCCGTCAGCGCCTGATCTCTTTACCGCCGCGGCTGCTGAGGTGATATCAGCAATCTGCGGGGTGAGTTTGATGACTATCGGCACCCTTGTGGCAGCTTCCTTTACCCAGCGAGCTGTACGCTCTGTAAGCTCAGGATCTTGTCCTATCGTGGAACCCATGCCACGCTCAGGCATACCGTGCGGGCAGGAGAAGCTACACTCAATAAGATCCACGCCGGCAGCTTCCAGGCGCCTCACCAGTTGCTGCCAGTCCTCTTTCTTTGCCCCCATGATGCTGGCAGCCACTACTTTGTCAGGGAATTCCTTCTTTAAGGTTTTTACGTCTTTTTCAACTTCGTCGATATGCCGTTCGGAAATTAAGTCGATATTCTGCAGTCCCATGAGTTTCTTGTCTTCAAGGTCTATACCTGACATCATCGGGTAGACAAGTTCAACTACTTCTGTTTCCACTGATGTTGTCTTTAAGATTGCTCCGCCCCAACCGGCTTCAAATGCTCTTGCTATCATCTCAGCAGAGTCAGTGGTTGGCGCTGCAGCAAGGGTGAATGGGTTCGGGAACTTCACGCCACAGAATTCCAATGATAAATCAACCATGTACGGTCCCTCCTCGTATTAGTCCTAAACATTTCGACGACCAAAGTTATTAGTCGCGTGGTATATATTCATCTCTCAAGAGAGTAAATCATTAATAGATTTAGCTGCCAATTTGCCGTCAGCGACAGCTTGAACCACAGTTTGGCCTCTGTTGACAGCGTCTCCTCCTGCAAAAATCCCTTCTACTGACGTAGCGAGAGTTTCCGGATCTACCTCAATAGTTCCGGAAGAGCTAAGTCGAATACCGCCGAATACTGAAGAAAGCTCAGGCCACGGCGCCTGACCTGTGGCCAGGATAACGGTGTCAACATCGATAGTGTGCTCGCTGCCGGGAATAACCTCAGGGCGAGGACGTCCGCTTGAGTCGAGCTTACCAAGTTTTGTGGAAACACACTCAATTGCGGTCAGCCTACCGTCTTTCTCAATGAATTTCTGAGGAACGGTGAGGCACTGGAATTTTACGCCTTCTTTCTTGGCAAACTCCCGTTCCCTTTCCCATGCAGGCATGTCTTCCTCTCGACGTCGATAAAGTACAATGACTTCACTTGCGCCGGCCCGGACCGCGGAACAAGCTGCGTCCATGGCTACATTGCCGCCACCGATAACTGCGACTGTTCCTGATAGTTCAGGCACATCTCCAAGCGCTGCCATACGCAAGAATTCTCCTGCTTGGAGCACACCGGGAAGATCGTGTCCGGGAGTGTTCAGCTCGGACCTGTAACCCAGGCCTATCCCAATGAAAACAGCGTCTGAGTCTTTACGTACCCCATCAAATGAAATGTCTTTGCCCACTGAGACGCCGGTTCTCATCTTAACGCCGGGGGATAGGGCATATTCGATTTCTGCGCTTACGATTTCCCTGGGGAGCCTGTATCTTGGTATCCCATGGATCATAAGCCCTCCGGGCGCATCCTCAGCCTCGAAGACTGTGACTTCGTGTCCTAATCTGCCAAGCTCGTGTGCGCATGTGAGTCCTGCAGGCCCTGCTCCTATTATTGAGACTTTTTTCCCTGTAGGGGCGCCGGCTTTCTGAGGGCGTATGCCTCGTTTCAGTTCTTCGTCAGTGATAAACCGATGTAGTGCTGAAATAGCAATAGGTTCAGCCAGGTTAGTGCTGGAGCACGGTTTTTCACACTGTTCTTCCGACGGGCACACTCTGGCGCATACTGCGGAGAAAACGTTAGCCTCTCTTGCCAGTCTTGCAGCTCCTATAAAGTTTCTTGTTTTGAGGCGACGTATGAAACCAACCACATCAATTCCGGCAATACATCCGGTGACACACGGCGCTTCGTGACAGAAAAGGCATCTTGAAGCTTCCGGAAGCGCTTGGTGGCGGGCAAGCCCCTTCTCCACCTCATCAAATCCGGCTTTCCGTTCTTCAAGTGAAAGTTCTTTCATTTTTGGTCGGACGCTCACGTTAATTTGCCTCCTTGTGATCACTACCGGGATTCCATAGTTTGTTGTTCTTAACGGCAACCATCTCAGCAACGATACTTACAGCTATTTCTTGGGCAGTTTGGGCCCCGATTGAAAGCCCGATTGGTGAATATACTCTTTCGATATCTTCCTCGGAAAATCCTTCGCTTTTCAGTGCATCGAAAGTCTTCCTTACTTTCGTTTTGCTGCCAATCATGCCGATGTACGAAGGATAAGGTTGGCTTTTCTTAAGGCATCCTGCCAGTGTTTCTTTGTCATGGCTGTGGCCGCGTGTGACAATGACTATATATGTCCTGGAATCCACTTCTAAATTGTCTACAGCTTCCTCGAAATCAGATATTATAACTTCGTCAGCTGCGGCTTCGGCTGCCTTGGCGAACTCAGGCCTATCGTCAACTACAGTCACTCGAAACCCCGCGATTCCGGCGATGTGAGCAGTGGCGATTCCTACATGGCCTGCCCCGAATATAACTGCTCTCTGGCGGGGAACGACAGGTTCTATATAGATCTTAGCTCGCCCACCGCAAACCATTCCCAGGTTGTCTCTGTCCATTGGAGTAAGATCGACTTCCATAAACTTAGGTACATTTTCCACAAAAACGTGTGTACTTTCTCTTATGATCCGGGCTTCAAGTTCTCCTCCGCCTACAGTCCCGATTGATGTTCCATCGGCAAAAACCAGCATTTTGAAACCAGGCAGGCCCGGTGATGACCCGCTGGTTGCCACTACGACTGCGAGGGCGGCAGGCCGTCCTTCTTGAATTGCCCGGTGTATGCCTTCGTATACAGCTATAGAATCATCAGGTCGAGCTGTCATGTCTCGTCCTCCTATACATTGCCCGATGGTAGTCTTCTTTGGTGTCCAGATCATAAATGATGCCTGAATACTCCATATTCACACGGAACACCCTATCTTCATGCTTCCGGATTACATCGCGTAGTCCGTTTCCATCGTAGGGCATACTCATGATCTCGCTGCGGAGAGCAGCCCGAAATAGTGTAGGATGTCCTCCTCGTCCTTGGTATACAGGGATTACTATATCGTCGGACTGCCCCTGGCGTCTGAATACTTCGAGGATCTTCTCATACACCTCAGGTTGTATCTCCGGTTGATCCGCAGGCGCTACAAAAAACGCTTCAATTCTCGGGTCAAGGGAACTAATTCCCGCCTTAACTGATGAAAACATGCCTGACTTGTAGTCAGGGTTCAACGTAAGTCGCAATTTGGGCCGGCTCTCTTTATCCAGGACAGCTCGAATCCTGGCAGCTTCATGCCCAAGCACGGTCACTACTTGACTGACTCCCGGGGCATTGCAAGCTGCATCCACTGAGGCTTCAATCACTGTCTTGTCACCCCATGGCAAAACCTGTTTCAAGGTTCCCATTCTCTTAGATTCTCCGGCTGCCAGAATAATTGCGCCTATCATGATAAGTGACTACTCCTCACATGAGCAACTCTTGCACTTACGTTCTGCAGCAGCTTCAATCGCATCAATTATCTTGACATAGCCTGTGCATCTACAGATATTACCTGAAATCCCCTGACGAATCTCGTCACGTGTTGGTTCAGGGTTAGCATCCAGTATGGCTTTGGCAGCCATAATCATTCCCGGTATGCAGAATCCGCATTGCACTGCGCCTTCTTCCATGAACGCTTCCTGTAGAGGGTGCAATTCTCCGTTTCTTTCCAAGCCTTCGATAGTCGTGACCTTGCATCCGTTTGCTTGATAAGCCAACATTAAGCATGAGTTTACAGGCTTGCCGTCAACTAGGACGGTGCAAGCACCGCATTCTCCCTTGCCACAACCTTCTTTTGTACCTGTAAGGCCCAAGTCATCCCGCAAAAAGTCTATCAGAGTGCGGGATGCCGGGACCTCCCTTCGTACAGTATCTCCATTTACTTCCATAGACACCTCAAGAGTGGACTTTACGGAAGATGGTGTACCTGTATTAACGGCGCCCGGCATATCACCCATTATGAATCACCTTCTCCTTACAAAAGGCTATCCCGCTTGGAGGTTACTTACGACCTACCTCCCATCGTCAATGCCATTATGGCTTTAGCTACATGGAGTCTGTTTTCTGCCTCGTCCCAGACTACCGACTGCTGACGTTCAATTACCGGGTCTGTGACTTCGTAGCCTCCGTATTACTTAACGCGCTTAGAGTACACTGCAGGGAACAAAGAGTAGAACATAGCCGATTTTGTCAGATGATCAATCCTTACCTGGTCATCAACGGAGTGGGCGTGCCTTTCTTCCGCAGGGCCAAATCCGATTGTAGGTATGCCCAGTCTGCCCATGGTGGATATGCCGTCAGTTGAGAATACCCATCTGCTTGTCGGGGGCATCTCGCCAAAGAGGGCCTTGCCGCAATCCATTCCTGCCTGGACCACCGGATGATCTTCTTCTAGCACCCATGTGGGGAAGTACTTATCCCACTCAGGCGTATATCCGGTCCAACTCGGTGTTTCATACTGGAGAAGGCTGACTTCAGCTTCTTCAGCGCCTGGCAGAGCCTTGATCTCTTCTATGGAAGACTCGGTTGTCTCGCCTACGGTCATCCGTCTGTCAATATAGATGGTGCACTCATCAGGCACAACGTTTAGTGAACCGGTCTTGCACTCGATGGATGTAACAGCGATGCTGCCAGGTCCTATGAAAGGATCGTCTTTCAGATTGCCCTGAAGCTTCTCGATTCCTTGTATGATCGGGACCATTTTGTAGACTGCATTTAGGCCGCGCTCAGGAGCGCTTGCATGACAGGAGACTCCTTTAGTGGTGACTTTGATTTCACAACGTCCACGATGGCCGCGGTTGATTGCCAGGTTGGTGCATTCGCCTATCAGAACGCAGTCGGGTTTGATTCCCTGTGTGGTAATCATCTCGTACACTGCCCAACCGTCACAGTCTTCTTCCTGAACGACTCCTGCGATATAAAGGGTAATATCATCAGGTAGAAGACCAAGCTCTTTGATGATTTTTCCCGCGTAAACCATACACGCTATCGCTGCCTTGTTGTCGGAAGCGCCGCGTCCATAGATGATGCCGTCTTTTATCGCACCTTTGAAAGGATCATGCTCCCATGCAGTTGGGTCTGCGATAGCCACTGTGTCAATGTGGGAGTCATACAGGATCTTTCTCGGGCCGTTTCCGATTGTGCCAATGACGTTACCTATGGCGTCAATCTTCACGTCGTCAAACCCGACCTTCTCCATTTCCTCCTTAATCCTCTTTATGCAGTCTCCTTCTTCTGAACTAAAACTGGGTATTTCAATAAGGTCTCTGAGAAATGCGACAATATCATCTGTATACTTTTCTGAAGCTTCCCTGATTTTTGCCATTTGCTCGTCTGTAAATTTCATAAAACGTCCCCCTTCGTAATTATTGAATTGTTAACCTATCAATGCGTTTTTCGAGTTACGCGTTTGATAGTTAATCTCGGTTTTTACGCCCCTTCGAAGCAATGAATCTGCCGCTTCCCGGAACTCCGAGAAAAACTCCGTTATCATATACAACTTTGCCACGAACAAGGACAGTAGTGGGGTACCCTTGTACGGTCCTGCCCTCATACGGTGTGTAATCTGCCTTAGAGTGCTGTGAGTCAGCAGTTATGGTCTTTGGCAGATTTGGATCGAAAATGACTATATCCGCGTCTGCGCCTGGCGCTATTGTGCCCTTTTGCGGATAGAGCCCGAACAATTTCGCAGGGCAAAACGAAAGCATTCGCGCCAGTTCGGAAAGGGGCATGCCCCGCTTTACTACACCCTCGTAGTGAACCAGAGGAAGTAAGGTTTCAACCCCGGGAATCCCGGGGAGAGTATTAAAGCATGACGTCCCTTGGGCTTTTTGCTTACGTGTAAAAGAGCAATGGTCAGTTGCGATAACATGAAATTCACCGTTTAGAACCCCGTCCCAAAGAGTGTCTATGTCGCAGGAGTCTCGGAGCGGGGGAGTCATGATGAACTCTCTCGCGTCATCCCCTGCGTATAGGTGAGAAGTGAGTGTTAAGTAATGAGGCGAGGTTTCAGCATAGATTGAGTAGCCTTTCCCTCTGGCCTCTCTGACCGCTTCCAGCCCCGGGCCGCTGGATACATGGACGAAGTAGACGGGCACCCCTGCTTCACCCAGGATAGACGCAGTATTCCGGATTGCCGACGCTTCCGCTTTCGCAGGTCTTGATGCCGCATGGTAGGAAGGGGCGGTTTCACCCTTTTCTTGCATTCGGGCTTCAAGATTTTCAACAAGATCATTGTCTTCTGCGTGAACTGTCACAAGAAGGCCTGCCCGGTGTGCGGCTTTTGAGAGCCGAATAAAATCATCCTTCTCAAGGAGGTATCCTGCAGCCCTGTACGTTGTGAATAGTTTAACTGCGCTTACTCCCAACTCAAGGAGGTCTCTGAGTTCACCGTCAAGATTGTCCGGGGTTTTTGTCATAGTCATGTGTAAGGCAAAATCTGTCGCCACATGGGGTTCTGCTTCGTCAATGCGTACCTGAGCCGCGTCTGCCAGGCTTTTGCCGGGTATCTGATCCGCAAAATCAATGACAGTTGTGACTCCGCCGCACGCTGCAGCCATTGTCCCCGATGCAAAATCATCAGCTGTTATTGTGCCGCGGGAACGGAGCGCGAAATGGGTATGAGCATCAATTACACCGGGAAGCACATATTTCCCTTTAGCGTCCAATGTGACTCTACCGGGAGAATCAGGCAGGTCACGTCCTACTGCGGATATTCGTTGGTTATCGATGGCCACATCTTGAGGGAGCGCGCCTTTTTCAGTTATTACGATGCCACCTTTGATAAGGTAATTCATGATGTTGCTCACCTTTATGTCACATTTGGTGGAAGATATTTTTCTTGAGATGTTCTTTTAGACAGTCTTTATTTTGTGTGTTTCCTACAACTTGATTCTCGTGCCGCTTGTACCTCTTAGTGCATCTAAGCTTCGTTTGAGAGATGCAATAATTGAAGTTCCGCCACCGGAAGCAAAGTCAATTGCAGCTTGAACTTTAGGACCCATGCTGCCTGCACTGAAATGTCCTTCCTCCATGTACTTCTTAGCTTCATCAACGGTAATTTCAGTAAGATATGTTTCAGCCGGAGTGCGGTAATTGATTGCAACTCTTTCAACGTCTGTAAGGATCATTAGGATATCGGCTTTGATATCTCCTGCCAACTTGGAGCTTGCCAGATCCTTGTCTATAACAGCTTCGATTCCTCGTAGCGTATTGTCTTTCTGAATAACGGGTATGCCTCCGCCACCTGCAGCAATCACTACGGTGCCTTGTTTGATGAGGGCTGCGATTGCGGATTTCTCGAATATCTCAACCGGGAGAGGCGACGGGACAACTTTGCGCCAGCCTCTGCCTGAGTCTTCCACCCACTTTTCACCGCGCTCTTTTTCGAACCGCCGCGCTTCGTCCTCTGTATAGAAAGGTCCTATGGGTTTAGTAGGATTTTTGAACGCAGGATCGTTTTCATCGACTATCACCTGAGTAAGGACGGTGGCAACAGGAACGTTGATGTCCTCTTTGACCAGCTCGTTGTGGAGAGCTTGTTGAATCATGTATCCTATGAGTCCCTGGCTCTTCGCGCCACATACATCTAAAGGCATGGCAGGGACAAGGTCTTGTGAATGTGTGTTCTGGATAAGTATGTTTCCAACCTGCGGGCCGTTACCGTGGGTTATGACTACCCGATAACCGTGTTTGACCATGCGTGCGATGCTTTCGCATGTTGTCTTGACATTCGCAAACTGGTCCTCTGCGGTTCCTCTTTGGCCCGGTCTCAAAATAGCATTACCGCCCAGCGCTAAGACGATTGTTTGCTGCACTGATATAATCCCCCTCCTCTAACCCTCCGCCAAACCCTACTTATTTCTGTTTTTCCATGTTCTGTTATAGCAGAATTCCCCTTACGAAGCTCGTCCTTTATCATTTTCATCCGGCGACTTAGAATCACAATCTACCTGTCAGCTAGAAAGACGGCGGTGTGATTGCCGACATAAAAATCAGGTCTTGTTTGCCTACGCTTGTGATTTTATGGGGAATAGCGCAATAATAATAGATGCTGTCCCCTTCTTTCAAATGATAGATGTCTTCTCCGACTTGGATCTCCATCTCACCTTTGAGGACGAAAGTACACTCTTCACCCGGATGAGTAAGGGGTTCATCACAAGTGGATGTGCCCGGTTCAAGAGTAGCGATCATTAACTCCATTTGCCTGCTAAGATCCGGAGTCAAGAGTTCGAATGTCAAATGGGATTGCGGAAACCTTAGGACTTTACGGTTTTCAGCTCTCACCACCGGACTGTATTCTTCAGTATTTAGGAGAAAGTAGAATATCGGAACGTCGAGAGCTTTTGCAATTTTGCGTAAAGATGTAATAGACGGCTCAGTGACATCCCTTTCAACCTGACTCAGGAAACTGGCGGTCAGCCCGGTCAGCTGAGAAAGCTCACTGAGGCTCTTCCCGCGTTCCTTGCGTTTTGCCCGTATTCTTGCACCAAGCAAGGCTCATTCCCCCTTGAGTAGATCAGGCGCCTTTTCCTTGAGGTTATTTTCCAGCTCCTTGACGGATGGGAGTACCTCGATGGGTGGAGGCGCTGCACGCTGGGCGTTGACAATATCCTTAAGCCCGTTTCCAGTCGATATCATTACTATAGATTCCCCTGGATCTATGAAGCCCTTCTTGAGCGCTGCTTT
>JAAYRV010000011.1 GCA_012518595.1 Bacillota bacterium | reverse complement strand
AAGTGGTTTCTCATATTTGGAGTGGGAGTGGCGCTTACGGTAGTTGGCGCCATATCGCTTTCAGAGGGATGGATGACAGGCCTTACTATGACCCTTATCGGAGTAGGGATAATTGTATTTTCTTCTGTAATGGCAGTCAGGCTGGTTATCAAGACTCTGACGCCGGAATACGGCGATCACGTTGTGGAGATTCTGGATAGACGGTATGAACTCGGTCTCGGTCCAAAGATAGTGGTAGTGGGCGGCGGCACCGGCTTATCTACGCTGCTCAGAGGCCTTAAGGAGTTCACCGGTAACCTCACTGCCATAGTAACCGTAGCTGATGACGGAGGGAGTTCAGGCAGGCTCAGAAGGGAGATGGGAGTGCTCCCCCCGGGCGATATCCGCAACTGCCTGGTGGCCTTAGCCGATGCCGAGCCTCTTATGGCTCGTCTTTTTGAATACAGATTCCCCGAAGGAGATCCTACAGGGTTGGGGGGTCATACGTTCGGGAATCTCTTTATCGCGACTATGTCAGCTATTGCCGGTGATTTCGAGGAAGCAGTGAAAGAATCCAGTCGAGTGTTGGCAGTGCGGGGCCGCGTGCTTCCGTCTACCCTGGAGAACGTGGTTCTTGTTGCCCAATGTCAAGGGGGCAGGGTAGTGTACGGTGAATCCATGATTGGCAAGTGCGGGGCGCGTATTGAGAAAGTGTCACTTCAGCCTGGGAATCCTCAGGCGCTTCCTGAGGCTCTTTGGAGCATCGCTGAGGCGGATGCGATAGTCTTGGGCCCGGGGAGTCTGTTTACCAGCGTGATTCCTAACCTGCTCGTTGAAGAGATTGCTGACGCTATTCGAAAGAGCCGGGCTCCAAGGATATATGTATGCAATGTCATGACACAACCGGGAGAGACTGATTGCTTCACTGCTGCCGACCATGTAAAAGCTATTATGGATCATGCAGGGAGAGAGATTGTCGACTATGCCTTAATAAACTCAGGGGGCGTTCCTCTGAAGCTGGCTGAGAAATACAGCATGGAAGGGGCTTATCCCGTTGAAGTTGACATGGATAGGCTTAAGTCTCTCGGAATCAGAATCGTAGAAGAGGATCTTATTTCTAACATGGACTATGCCAGGCATGATTCTTTGCGTCTTGCTGAAGCCGTATTAGGGATCACCTCAACCGTAGGGAATTCACTGCGAAAATGGGCTAATTGACCGTGCCGAGACTCATGATAAGACGCCATATTGCCACTGATGACAGGAATGCGACTAAATCAGCTAAAAGGCCGGCTATCGGTGAGTGCCTGGTCTTCCTTATCCCCACTGCTCCGAAATAGACGGTTATGACATAAATTGTAGTCTCAGAACTGGCCTGCATTGTAGAGGCCATCCTGCCTATGGACGAGTCAGGCCCGAATCTTCGGATGAGATCTATCGTGACTTCCAATGCGCCGGTTCCGGATAACGGCCTGATAAGCGCCAGAGGGAGCAGTTCTTTAGGCATACCCAGCTGTTTTGCCGGCGGAGAGAGAATGCCGGTGAGTATAGACAACGCGCCGGACTCCCGAAAGATTCCAATTGCCACAAACATGCCTACCAGATACGGAATCAACCTTACTGCAACGGCAAAGCCTTCTTTTGCGCCTTCTATAAACGTTTCGTATATTTTTACTTTCTTTATGTATCCTGCAACACAGATAGTTGCAATCATAAGAGGTATCACAAGGTTAGAGACGAAGGTAACAGCTTTTATCAGCATAGTTGAGCCCTCCTTCGGAGCACTCCTCTTACACGAGCGCCTAATGGTTGAGTATCCTTCAAGACCGGGACATGACTTATGGGCCAAAAAGGGCACGAGACTTCAAGCAACCTACTTAACGCCCCTTTGATATAGGACGAAAGAACCTGTCAGCAAGTATTGCGACGAAGGTAGCAAGGATGTTCATGAGAATAATCGGCATGACCACTTCCGCCGGGTTATGCGAATGATACTGTGCCCGAATGGCTATTATCGTAGTGGGCACAAGGGTGATACCTGCGGTGGAAATCGCGACAAAAGTGCACATTGCGTCACTGGGCACATCCTTTTTTTCATTAAGGGACGCAAGTTCTTCCATGGCTTTCAACCCAAGAGGAGTCGCAGCGTTACCCATGCCGAGAAGATTTGCAGCTATGCTCATGCTAATTGTAGCAAGCGCAGGGTGCTCCTTAGGCACTGAAGGGAAGAGCAGGCTTGCCACGGGAGCGAAGATCTTTGCCAGCCACCTTGTAAGCCCTGCAGAGTCAGCGATTTTCATGAGGCCGCTCCACATGGTCATAATGCCGATGAATCCGAGACATATACTCACTGCTTCGTTCGCGCTTTCAATCGCAGCCTTGGTTACGTCAGCAGACGTTCCTGTAGCAACCCCTGTAAGCACACCAAGGACAATCAGTGTGAGCCAAATGGTGTTTATCATTGTGGACATCCTCCGTGTTTGTTTTGGTCCGGCCTGTACAGGCAGTATCCTAGGTACCTATATTCAGTGGGAGAAGTAGATTATTACTACAAGATAGTTCTTGCCTTGTGATAGAATTGGGTTAGGTGATGCCGCGAATGTTCTATGTGGAGACAAAAGGCGAGCTTGCGCGTGCGATGCCTGACAGTGAATGCTGCATAATATCTGAGCTGGCCGCAATTGCCAGGAGTTGCGGTAGATTGGAGTCAGGCCAAAACCACTGCGAATCAGGAAAGGTATTCGAAATCTCAACTGAAAGCGCAGCTGTTGCCCGTAAGATAATGGCATTTGTCCGCACTGTCTTCTGTGTCAAGCCGAAGGTAAGATTCGCTGATCGTAGGTGCGGACTTCCCGGGAACCAGTATATTGTGGAACTACCGTGTGATATCAGCGCTTTTGAGACGCTTCAAGATATTGGCGTAATCTCGCAAAGAAGAGGCGGTGCATCTCTCAGGAACGGTGTTCCATGGCCTTTGCTATCCAGGCAATGTTGCCTTAGAGCGTATCTTCGCGGGGTCTTTCTTTCCAGAGGATATGTGCAAAACCCGGAGAAGGAATATCATATGGAGTTCATAACGGATAGCTTAATTCATGCCGAAGGGATAGTGCGTATTGCTGAGTCTTTCAATGTAATGCCTAAGATTACTGAGCGCAAGAAGGGATACATGGTCTATGTCAAAGGAGGCGACGATGTAGCCCAGTTACTTCGGGTTATGGGCGCTCACTCTGCAGTTCTCACCTTGGAAAGTGTAAGGGTGCTTCGAGGAGTGCGCGGGGATGTGAATCGAGTCGTAAACTGCGAAACCGCTAACGTAACGAAGGCGGTAGACGCAGGTCTGGCTCAGATAACAGCTATACGAAAGATTGATGAAATCATCGGGCTAGGGTCATTATCCCCCGGACTTCAGGAAATCGCCGAGCTCAGGCTAACTAACCCTGAGATGACGTTGAGAGAACTCGGACAAGCATTATCACCGCCTATAAGTAAATCCGCTGTTAATCATAGAATGAGAAGGCTTACCTATCTGGCGCAACGCTTAGACGGTGAACCAGGATAACATTCCCACCGGGATTTCCCAGAGGAAATCCTGTAGGCTTCTCGAATACTGTAACGCGGGGGGTGTCAGGTAGTGAGGATTGGTTATGAGATGAGTCTTAAGCAGGTCCAGAAGCTTGTGATAACTCCTGAGCTTCGCCAGGCTATAACCATTCTTCAATTGCCTTGGATGGAGTTAGAACAGTATATATCTGAAGAAATGTTGGAAAACCCGCTTCTGGAGTTCAAGGACAAGGAAGACGACAGAGGCGCGGATTCATCTGATATGCAAGAGCAAGATGAGTTGTCCGGGAATGAAGTTGACGAAAAGACAGATCATGACATAGATTGGGAGTTGTATTTTGAAGACGCCAGTGATATTGGGTACGTAGCGCCTCGGGAAACCCGCGATGACCCAAAGGCATCATATGAGTCTTTCATTGGTTATGTAGGGACTTTTCATGATTACCTCATGTTTCAACTGCACCTTTCATCCCTCAGTGAGGACCGGATGAAAATCGGTGCTCTTATTATCGGAGGGATTGATGACGATGGTTATCTACGCATGAAGATTTCTGAAGTAGCAGCTATGTCCGGCGTCTCTTGCGCCGAGGTAGAGGAGGTTCTTAGCGTAATCCAACAGTTTGACCCGGCAGGTGTCGGCGCAAGAACCCTTAAGGAGTGCCTCTTAATCCAACTGGAGACTTTAGGGACCACGGATATACCTGCTTTCAGACTGGATTCGGCAAGGAAATTGATAGAGAATCATCTGGATGATGTAGCCCAGGGCGGGTTTATCAAGATCTCGGAGGCCTTGGGAGTCGAGGTTCTGGAAGTTCAGGATGCATGTGATTTGATAAAGACTCTTGATCCCAAGCCGGGACGGCAGTTTTCAGGCGAACGTGGGCCTGTCTATATTGAGCCTGATGCAAGCATAGAAAGGGTTGGAGAGGAGTATGTCGTTACAGTCCACGATATATCCGCTCCACGCCTTAGCATAAACCCTTTGTATAGGAGGATGTTGAGCCAAGTAGACGGGAATCAGGAGGCAGCTGTCGATTATGTAAAATCCAAGCTTAACTCAGCCTTATGGCTTATACGAAGCATCGAGCAGCGCAGGCAGACTTTGCAAAAAGTCATAGAGTGCATTGTTAGGTTCCAACGGGATTTCTTCGACAGGGGTGTCAAGTATTTGCGACCTCTGACGCTTGAGGAAGTGGCTGACGAAATCGGAGTGCATGAATCTACCGTAAGCAGAGCGACGTCAGGTAAGTACGTATCGACTCCAAGGGGTACGTTTGAGCTGAAGTTCTTCTTTACCAGCGGGATTCCGACAGTCCATGGGAGAGGTGCTTCAAGCGAGAGCGTAAAGAAAATGATCCGCGAGATAATTGAAGGAGAAGACCCGAAGAAACCGTTGAGCGACAGGGCTATCAAGGAAATCCTTCATGAGAAGGGGATTATGATTTCCCGTAGGACAGTAGCTAAGTATCGTGAGGAGGAACGGATTGCCGCCTCTAATTTGCGGAAAAGATTTTGCTAGGAATAGAAGGAATTTAAAGCAGAAAAGCGAATAGACTATAGAAGGAAAAGGCACTTTTTATTTTACCCGAAGCGGGACAATATTTATAATGCCGGGACGAATATCGTCCCGAAGAACGGGCGCTTTGTTAAGTAAGAACTCAGTACATGCCATATCAAATCTATGTAGAAGAGGTTTATCCCAATGGACAGATTTGTAAGTCTGCAAAGAAAGATTGCCCCTGAAATTGAGAAGCTTATCGACATACGTTACTCAATCCTGCGCCATGTCCACTTCTATCAACCGATAGGCAGGCGCACTCTTTCTCAGCAGCTTACAGTGAAGGAGCGGACTGTCCGAAGTGAGCTGGAATTTCTGAGGAGGCAAGGCTTTATTTCAGTAAGCTCCTCAGGTGTTACCTTGACCGGGGACGGTGAGGTTATAGTTCAGGAACTGGGACAATACGTCAGGGAATTACGAGAGTTTGCCAGGCTGGAAGAGATACTGGAACACATGTTGCCTGTACGCAGAATCGTGGTTGTAGCCGGGGATTCCACGCGTGACCCTGCTGTAAAAAAGGATATGGGCAGGGCGGTTGTTCGTGTCCTTAGAGACGTTGTGGAAGAAGGGGATACCATTGCTGCAGGCGGCGGAACGACAATGGTAGAGGTGGCGAAGGCGATAGTTCCATCAGGATGGCCAAAACACATTACTGTGGTCCCTACAAGAGGCAGCCTCGGAGAGGAGGTAGAAATACAAGCAGATTCCATTGCAGTTGAAATTGCTCGGCTACTCGGAGGGACGTATCGCGTGTTGAATGTACCTGATGATCTTCATCCTGAGACAATATCCAAAATCATAGTAAATGAGCCACGCATAAAAGAAATCCTTGAACTTATCAAAACGGCCAGGATTGTTGTCCATGGTGTGGGAATCCTAGAGGAGATGGTAAAAAGGCGAAATATCCGCAAGGAGGAAATGGAGCTTCTGAAGTCGCTGGGCGCAGTGGCGGAGATGTTCGGGTACTACTTTGACAAAGAAGGAAACATGGTCTACTACACTCCCAGCATGGGTATTCGCCCTGAAGATCTCGATGGGAAGAAGACTATTACAGTTGCAGGTGGCACAGACAAGGCACAGGCATTGCTTGCGGTGATAAGGCGCCAGCCCCGAGAGGCCCTCGTCATAGACGAGGCTGCAGCCTTAAGAATACTGGAAATTGAAGATAGGGGGAAAGGAAAATGGCAGTAAAGATTGGAATTAACGGGTTTGGAAGAATTGGTAGGTTGGTGTATAGGGCAGCCTATGAAAATCAAGATGTGGAGATTGTGGCTATCAATGATCTGGCTGATGCCAAGACCAATGCTCATCTTTTGAAATATGATTCCGTCCATGGCATATTCCCCGGGAATGTAGAGATGAAGGACGGGAACATAATTGTTGACGGCAAGACGGTTAAAGTCTTCTCTGAAAGAGATCCTCAAGCTATTCCATGGCGAGACATGGGTGTAAATATTGTAATAGAATCTACAGGCGTATTCACCGTACCGGAGAAGGCAAGCAGTCATCTTAAAGCCGGCGCGAAAAAGGTTATAATTACGGCGCCTGCCAAGGGAGACGCTCTCACCATTGTTATGGGCGTAAATGAAGGGAGTTATGACCCGGCCAAACATCACGTAGTGTCAAATGCGTCATGTACGACAAACTGTCTTGCACCCGTTGCCAAGGTGCTCAATGATAATTTCAAGATCATCAAAGGCCTTATGACGACAGTCCACGCGTACACAAATGACCAGCATACACTTGATCTTATGCACAAGGACTTAAGACGCGCGAGGGCAGCAGCCCTTTCAATTATACCTACGACTACCGGCGCAGCTCGGGCAGTCGCTAAGGTATTGCCTGAGTTGGAAGGGAAACTTAACGGTTTTGCTATGAGGGTTCCTACGCCCAACGTGTCTGTGGTTGACCTTGTTGTAAATACAGAGAAATCCACCGGTGTGGAAGAAGTGAATGCAGCATTCAAGAAGGCTGCTGAAGGAGAGCTTAAGGGTATTCTTGAATACACGGAAGAGCCTCTGGTGTCAAAGGACTTCAATGGCAATTCGAATTCCTCTATTGTTGACGGACTGTCAACAATGGTGATGGACGGTAATATGGTAAAAGTCATTGCCTGGTATGACAACGAATGGGCATACTCCAGGAGAGTCGTGGATCTGGCTGTCTTTATGGCTAAGAAAGGATTGTAAGCCAATCTGCTCAGGTAACAGTTGTCTGATCCGGATAGGCGCAAGGAGTGTGATAACTTCATGTCCAAGGCCACAGTAGAAGATATTGACGTAAAAGGGAAGCGGGTACTGGTAAGGGTCGACTTCAATGTCCCGTTGGACGCTGAAAGGAACATTACAGATGATACGCGTATCAGGGCTGCCCTTCCAACTATCAAGTACCTTTTGGAACGTGGCGCCAGGGTGATACTTGCGTCTCACCTGGGACGCCCGAAGGGACAGCGTAAAGAGGAATTCAGTCTGGCTCCGGTTGCAAAGAGACTTGAGGAGTTGCTGGGACAACCTATCCTGAAACTTGACGATTGTATTGGCCCACAGGTTGAAGCTGAGGTCTCTTCTATGAAGGACAAGGATGTGATTCTCCTTGAAAACCTAAGGTTTTATCAAGAAGAAGAGGCCAATGACGAGGGGTTTGCAAGATCCCTGGCTTCTCTCGCTGAGATATATGTGAATGATGCGTTTGGCACAGCTCATCGCGCCCATGCATCCACTGCCGGAGTGGCTAAATTCCTTCCCGGTGTCGCCGGCTTCCTTATGGAGAAAGAGATTGAAGTCATGGGGAAGGCTTTGTCAGAGCCCAAGCGGCCTTTCGTTGCAATTCTAGGTGGTGCTAAGGTCAAGGATAAGGTGGGTGTCATTTCAAATCTCATTGAGAAAGTGGATTCCTTGATAGTCGGCGGAGGGATGGCCTATACTTTCTTGAAAGCGAAGGGCTTGGAGGTTGGCGAGTCTATTCTTGATCCTGAGAAAGTAGACTTAGCCAAAGAGCTTATGGAGAAGGCAAAGGCCAAGGAGGTCAAGTTCCTTCTACCTGTTGATGTGGTAGTGGCTGACAAGTTCGCGGAGGATGCCGACGTAAAGGTAGTCGCGGTCAGCGAGATCCCTCATGATTGGCAGGCTCTCGATATAGGTCCGAAAACGCGAGAGGCGTTCGCACGGGAAATCGCTGATGCTAAGACAGTGGTATGGAACGGCCCTATGGGCGTGTTCGAGATGAAGCCGTTTGCAGAAGGAACCAGGCGAGTCGCAAAAGCGCTTGCAGATTCCGCGGCTGTGACCATAGTCGGAGGCGGAGACTCAGCTGCCGCCATTTTGGAGATGGGATTTGCGGATAAGATGACCCATGTTTCTACAGGGGGCGGAGCGTCTCTTGAATTTCTCGAGGGCAAGGTCCTTCCGGGTGTGGCTGCGCTGAAAGATAAAGAAGACATCTAACCCGAGACCTCGGAAAATGAGCGAGAATTAGGTGAATATGTACTCAGGTAGGGGTGAGAGAGGTTTGCGGAGGCGAATTATTGCAGGAAATTGGAAGATGAACAAGACTGTAGATGAGGCTGTCACTTTGATTGCCGACTTGAAGGGCTTGGTCAAGGACGCAACTGATGTGGAAATAGTAGTGAGCCCTCCATTCACTGCCCTTGGCGCGGTTCGGGAGGCGCTTCGCGGCAGCAATATCGAGCTTGCAGCCCAAAACATGCATTGGGAAAATGAAGGCGCTTTCACCGGTGAAGTATCTCCTCGCATGCTTAGGAATCTAGGATGTATGTATGTGATTCTTGGGCATTCTGAAAGGAGAACCTATTTTGGCGAGACTGATGAGGGCGTGAACAAGAAAGTAAAGTCAGCGCTCCTAAATGGCCTGCTTCCCATAATCTGTGTTGGAGAGACTTTGAAAGAGCGGGAAGAAGGCAAGACTGAAGAGGTAGTGACAAGGCAGACAAAGGCAGCTCTCGATGGCATAAAGACAAATGAGGCTGAACGCATAGTAATAGCGTATGAGCCTGTTTGGGCAATAGGCACAGGGCGCACTGCGTCAGCTGATGAGGCCAACAGGGTGATCCGGATTATACGAAGCACTGTAGCTGAAGTTTTCAATTCCAGGATCGCTGATGAAGTCAGAATTCAGTACGGTGGGAGCGTAAAGCCTGGTAACGCCAGAGAATTGTTCGGTCAATCAGACATAGACGGAGCGCTTGTAGGAGGCGCCAGTTTAAACGCATCTGATTTCGCAGCCATAGTAAAGGCTTGAAATAAGAAACGCTAATCTGAGGAACGTGTGTGGACGACAAGGCCAAGACCTTGGAAAGGGGTAGTCGGATGACGATTATTGTAGATGTATATGCCCGGGAGATCCTGGACTCCCGAGGCAATCCAACAGTAGAGGCTGAGGTGACCTTGGCCGATGGCAGTGTAGGGCGTGCAGCCGTGCCTTCAGGGGCTTCCACCGGTTCGTATGAGGCACTTGAGCTTCGTGACGGTGATAAACATCGCTACGGCGGTAAAGGCGTGAAGAAGGCAGTTGCCAACATTAATGATGCAATTGGTCCGGAACTGGAAGGGTTTGACGCCACAGAGCAGATGGAACTGGACAATCTCATGATAGAGTTGGATGGCACCCCTAATAAGGAGAAATTGGGTGCAAATGCAATTCTCGCAGTGTCACTTGCGTGTGCTAAAGCTACCGCAGAATCCCTTGGGCTCCCATTGTATCGTTATATCGGAGGAACCTTTGCGCATGTCTTGCCTGTGCCTCTAATGAATATCCTAAATGGCGGAGCTCATGCTGACAATAATGTGGACATTCAGGAGTTTATGATAGCTCCGGTAGGTGCTGTCACATTTGCTGAAGCTCTTCGTATGGGCGCCGAGGTTTTCCACAGCCTTCGCAGCGTGGTTAGGAAGAAGGGCCTGAACACGGCAGTCGGAGATGAAGGAGGCATAGCCCCCAATCTTAGATCTAACGAAGAGGCTTTGGATCTGATAGTAAACGCTATAGAGGTTGCAGGTTACAAGTCAGGGGAGGACGTTTTGATAGCCTTGGATGCTGCAGCATCTGAAATGTACAAGGAAGGCGTATACGTCTTTGAAGGTGAAGGAGCAAAGCGCACGAGCGAAGAGATGGTAGGGTACTGGGCTGACCTTGTCAGTAAGTATCCCATCATATCCATTGAAGACGGTTTTGCTGAAGATGACTGGGATGGCTGGAAGAAGATGACTGAATCGATAGGCGATCGGGTGCAAATCGTCGGCGATGATCTCTTTGTCACAAATACCGAGAGAATCGAGAGAGGTATCAAGGATAAGACTGCCAATTCAGTCCTTATCAAGGTAAATCAGATTGGCACCCTTACTGAGACGCTGGCTGCCATTGATATGGCGCAGCGTGCGGGGTATACTGCTGTGATATCTCATCGGTCAGGTGAGACCGAAGATGTAACCATAGCCCATATTGCAGTTGCGACAAACAGCGGTCAAATCAAGACCGGCGCCCCTTCTCGTACGGATAGAGTGGCGAAGTATAACGAGCTTCTCCGGATTGAGGATCTGTTGGATGAAGTTTCGGAGTACGCGGGACGCAGAGGATTTCGGGTATAGCTGAAAAATAACATTCAGGGTAGAGCCAGGGCGCTGTTTCGGAACCAAACCGAGGCAGCGCCCTGGCGTCGTTTTGGATGTCCTAGGGTAGTACGGTTGTATTATGTTATGAGTTTTGAGCCATTTTCGATGTTAACGAAAGCCAATAGTGGTGCGGGTTGCAGGAGGGGGGGGGAATTAGTTTCCCCCATAGAAAAGGCCTGTTTTAGGGCATAAAAATGAAGGCAACCGGCCCAAGGTGTCGAATGTTGTAATATACACCAAACAACAAAGATACCAGGGGGGTTACCTTCATGGCAATTATACCACAAAAGCAGTT
>JAAYRV010000077.1 GCA_012518595.1 Bacillota bacterium | reverse complement strand
GGGAAATACCGTTCTCCTTCCAGGGGACAGCATTGTAGTTTTTGCCATGCCCTCTGTAGCGCCGCAACTCGAGGAGTATGTAAAGTAATATAATCGTAAATTCTGTGAGGGGACTTCATTTTGGATGTTAAACCTGTATTCAATACAGTGGGGACGTTGGTTGTCCTGTTAGGATTACTCATGTTGATTCCTATGTCCATATCTGTTTACTCCCATCAAGGGGATGTGTGGTCATTCTTTCTTGCTGCGGCTGTTGCTGTGGGTTTAGGTGTTTTGATAAAGAGAATTTCGCACACAAGTAAAGAGCCGGGCACTAAAGAATCTTTTGCCATAGTAGCGTTAGGGTGGATGATTGCTGCAGCAATAGGGGCTCTGCCCTTTGTTTTCTACGGCGCATGTCCCACATACTCAGACGCTTTCTTTGAGGCTATGTCCGGACTTACTACTACAGGCGCCACGGTAATAGAAAACATAGAGGTCCAACCTAATGGAATCATGTTCTGGCGGAGTTTACTACACTGGTTGGGTGGAATGGGTATTATAGTCCTGTTTATTGCTGTCCTGCCCGGTGCAAGCGTCGGGGGAAGCCGACTGTTTAAGGCAGAGGTGCCGGGACCGCTGCCTGAAAGGATTGTTCCGAGGATCAAGGAAACAGCAAAGACTCTGTGGTTGATTTACGTGGGATTCACAGCAATCGAGATAGTCTTGCTCTATTTGGGGGGAATGAGTCTTCTTGATTCAGTGAATCATGCATTTGCTACCATGGCCACAGGAGGCTTTTCCACCAAGGCAGCAAGTGTAGGAGCATGGAAGAATTCAGGAATTCATTGGATTATTACGGTATTCATGTTTCTTGCAGGTTGTAACTTCACTCTTTACTTTCGTGCCTTAACCGGTCGAAATCTTAGAGTGTTCTTCCACGACGCTGAGTTTAAATTCTATGTATCTATAATTTTGGCTGCCATTTCTTTGATCACGGTGAACCTTTATGCCTCCGGCAGTTTTCAAGGCTTGGCAGAGACTTTCCGGCATTCGGCTTTTCAGGTGGTTTCGATTATTACAACTACAGGTTTTGCTACATGCGATTTCGACATGTGGCCCTCATTTTCCAGAGCAGTCCTTATGACTCTGATGTTTATCGGCGGATGTGCCGGATCTACAGCAGGCGCAATCAAGGTGGGTAGGATTCTCGTTCTCGTAAAACATGGCTACAAGGAAGCATTCCAGTTTATTTACCCGCGGGCTGTCACCTTGCCTAAGATAAACGGGTCTCCGGTCTCCCGTAGTATGCTAAATACCATTACCGCTTTTTTCTTCGTGTACGTGGCTACATTTATTAGCGGCTCACTTATTATGACCGGGTTAGGTCTGGATCTTGTTAGCGCTTGTTCCGCTGTGGCAGCAACCCTGGGTAACGTCGGCCCGGGCTTTAAGGTGGTGGGCCCGGCCTTTACCTATCAACCCATACCTGCCTTTGGGAAATGGGTCTTGAGTGCGTGCATGTTGCTGGGCAGGTTAGAGCTTTTCACTGTTCTGGTTCTCTTCATCCCGGACTTCTGGCGCAGAGGGTAAGCGGTTTCTCCAGGCTCTTTCAGGGTTCTTCCGGGATAATAACCCAAGCAATAATATAGGCCAAAATGCCCGAACCGTAGACTACCGCAAGAAGAATCCAAAGAAGTCGTACAAGACTTACATCGATTTCAAAATACTTGGCTAATCCGGCGCATACCCCACCCAGTTTCTTTTCATATCTACTTCTGTAGAGACGCTTGACATTTGACATAGCGGGATCCGTCTCCTCCTTTTTGACTCTGTTGATCATACTGTCATTATACTATGATAAATGGATTTTGCCTGCAAAATCACAGACAAAATGACTGCCTGCGCTACTCTTGCACAGGCAGTCATTCATGCCATGTTCTTTTGGGATAACCTGTGGCACCCACTTATTCGTCAGGCATTTCACCTAGGGTAACAGTAATAAGCATGTAACTATTGTTGCGCCAAACTTGGAGCACCACTTTGTCTCCGGCTTTATGATTACGGACTTCTTCTTGGAGTTTTGTTATACTCTTGATGTCGACATTACCAAGCCTAAGGATTATGTCGCCTTCCTGCAATCCTGCTTTTTCAGCAGGAGAGTTCTGATACACGTAAGCTACTATTGCCCCGTACTTCTCACGCACTCCGAAGTACTCAGCCAGTTCAGGAGTGACGTCCTGTAATTGCACGCCTATCCACGGGTACACGATCTTCTTTCCGCTGATCAAGTCGTCCATTACGCTCTTTGCCACATTCACCGGTATGGCAAATCCTAATCCTTGAGCTTGCGGGATGATTGCGGTGTTAATCCCTACAACCCTTCCGTCAATGTCAATAAGAGGTCCGCCGCTATTGCCACGGTTAATTGCGGCATCTGTCTGGATGTATATGCCGGGCTCTGTAGGATCTCCATCCAATGATCGGGCAAGCCCGCTGATTATGCCTGCTGTCACCGTATGTTGCAGTCCATACGGATTGCCAATGGCAATCGCGAAGTCTCCAGGGCGAATTTTGTCTGAATCGCCAAGCTGTACAGCGGGGAGGCCTTTTGCGTCTATTTTGACTATTGCAAGGTCATTTCTAGGGTCTCTGCCCATAGTCTTGCCTTGGAACTTTCTGCCATCCGCCAAAGTGACGACGATTTCCTTTGCGCCTTCAATAACATGATTGTTAGTGAGCACATATCCGTCTGCTCTGACTATGAACCCGCTTCCTATTGCGGGAACCTCTACTTCACGGGTCATGTCCTGTTGCCGCATGCCGAAAAACTCATAGAATAAATCCCCAAATGGTAGGGGTGAGACTTTCACTGTGCGTTTTGTGTCGATGTTGACTACTGCCCGACCTACGCGTTCCGCCACATTTGCGATACTGTCCTTTGACATATATCCGCTGGGTTGGGCTGCAATAAGGCCTGAGGGCGCAATCTCTATGTCTAAAGCAGATGAAGCAGGCGCATCAGTTGTTACGCCGGCTGCCGCAAATGTGTGGCCATTATCCGCGAAATGCAAGAATACCAGTCCTGTAATGAGTACGCTCACTACAGCGACTAGAACGTGGGAAGTAAGTCTTCTTTTCCAACTTGAATTATCAAGGTTCATAAATACCACTCCTTTCACTTTGGTTCAGATGTTCGCCTATTTGTCTCGTCCTTAATCCTCCTGTCTTTCTATCCAAAACAGCTGATAGAAAAACCTGGTCAAATACTGTGACAATGATTGCTGAGATGAATCTGCCTGCATATGGGGTGCGCCTACGGATTGCGCCATTTGTGTCAACAGTGATTCATCCAGTTCACTGACAAGAGTAAATTCATAGTCTCCCTTGGACCATCTAAGAACCGTTGCGCCTGAGATGTCTGACATAGCAGATACCTTATTCTCTCCGCTTTTGTCCCGTGCGATTCCGGGTGAGACAAAATAAGATATTGTGTTCAAGCCGTCAGTCAAGCGAATATGAGCTGACGGGAATGCTTTGTATGGACTAAGTATGCCTCCTTCGATGACATAACCGGGCGGTGTGAATTCGGGCACAGGAATACGAAAGTCCGCCTCCTTCTCTAACTCGTCCAAAGGTATTACGTTACCGGATACAGGTAATTCTACCTTGGCGACATGAGGTGGGATGTCCAGTTTAAAGATATCGTCACTCAAGAGAGGGACGAATTCAATCTGATTGTAAAAAGATACTGATGACATGGCGCCGTCAGGCCCGTATTTCTCTGTTTTGAGAATAAACGGGTATTCCCTGTCCACCCATATCCTTCGCGAAGGATTGCCGGGATGGCGAGGCTTTAACTCAATTACATAAGCCTGCCTGCCTGCCAGGTTTTCAGTGGCAACCAGCGCAACCTCGTAATTGGCCCTAATAAGGAGCATATCTTCTGTTTGATTATACTCTTCCCTGTCTGCTCTGCTTTTGCCGTTGTCAGGACATAACGATGTTTCATGCATATGGAACACCACTTGAATAGACGGCTCATAATGCCAGGTTGACTTGCCGTCTGATATTACCGTCCTGAATCCGCATGATGACGCTGAAGAGGGTAGATATTCAGTTTTAGTAAGATTCGGCGCCTTGTGCGCTATGTTAGATATGCAAGCGCTTGTGCCGGACTGATGCCACAGTATTACAGTTTTCGTCGCTCTAAAGCTTACGCTGCTGCTCTTCTCAGCTACCTCCTGGATTACTCTTATTGCAGCTTCTGCATCAGAAAAATCGACGCCGCTGCTTTCCTCAGGCAACGAAAACAGTGAGGCCAATGCCGTAGTATGTTTTGGTAATGCCGGCAGAAATGATGCTATGAGTAAATATAGTACTGTAGCAGCAGCTAGTTTCTTAAGCATAACGAGACTTCACCTTCTGACATAAGCGTCATTTACTTAGGTGAAAGAAACATAACGCGCTGAAAGGGCTCTGCTTGTATTCTTCGTCCGGCTCGGTTTGAAGAGGTGACTACCTCGTGAGGCGCGGAGTGGTCATAGGATTCCAGGAAGTCAGATGAATACATCGTGACTGCTTGCCCGGCGGCGACGAATCCAAGAGAAGTCTTGTCTGAAAACGGCCTATCCAGTTCTGAGATAATATGTTCTCTGACGTAAGGCTCCACTAAGTTTGTTCTCGCCTGAGTGAGACTCTTTGACGCCTTGGTGTGTGTAGCTGACGCAAGGGGTAAAATTGCCAAGACCAGTAAGGCGGCAACAGGGACAAGAACCCTCACCAGGAGTCTGGAGTAAGAATCCGATGCTGAGCCCGAGTTGATTTTTTCTCTCAGTTCCGGCCAGAATTCTCGAGGCAGCTTAGGTGAGTCCAGCGCTCCAAGAAGATCCTTTGTCGCTCTGAGTGTTCGACATTCTTCTTGACAGCTTGGGCAGTCAATAAGGTGAAGTTCAACGCTGCGAAGTTCATGGTAATCCAGTTCTCTATCGAGATAGGCCGAAAGCAGGCTTCTTACCTTTTCACAAGTCATATTCTTAATCACCCAACTCCAACCTCAGTTTCTTGGTAAACATATGGCGCTAGTTTCTTTCGGAGGAGTCTGCGTCCTCTATGTATGCGAGACCTCACTGTGCCAATTGAGCAATCAAGAATACCGCTGATTTCCTCATAAGAAAATCCTTCGAGATCATATAAGACTACTGCCATACGGTAATTAACAGGTAGAGACTGAAGCGCAGCTTGGATTTTTTCGGCAAGTTCATTTTGCTCAGCAATCTCTTCAGGGTTGCCGGTCCAGTCAGGCAACGTTTTTTCTACATAGCCGTCTTTGGTGGCAATAGGCTCATCAAGAGATTCAAATCTGTACTTGCCATATTTTCTTAGTTTATCAATATAAAGGTTAGATGCTATACGAAAAAGCCATTTCTCAAAGGACGTGCCCATTTTGAATTTATCAAAGGCTCGGTAGGCTCTGAACAATGCCTCCTGGGCCAGATCTTTGGCTTCGTCAGGATTTCCGGTTAGCCTCAAGGCGACACGGTAGAGCTTAAGATCGTATGTGCGTACCAGCTCTTCAAAGGCTTCTATGTTACTCTCTCTGTACTGGGCGCCGGCTAAAGCTCGCGTGTTTAGCATGTCTCTACCACCCTATTCTACATGTTCCCTACGTGACTCTCTCCAGGGTAAACCCGGAGAGTCCAGTCATATTAAGGAAACGAACCGAAGACAAAAAAGTTCCCTGACTACTGTCACCTAAAGTATATAGCTCCTCTAAAAAATGCGCAACTTTCCAGGCAGGAGATGTAAGCCACACTATAGAATATGGCAGATTGTGAGGTGAGACTTGCGTTAAGTAGTATTATCGGTAAACTTAATGTAGAAGCTGAAGTCCACAGGCTCATAGAAATCGGGAAATTCGGCGAAGGGTGAGGATTGTGGCGACTGAAAGACAGAGACAGTATATTGAGGGGTTCAAAGGTAAGAAAGCTGCTGTCTTGGGGATTGGCATAAGCAATACGCCGGTAATCCGATTCCTCGTTGAGGCAGGCGCCGAGGTTACGGCGTGCGATATGAAGGAAGAAGAACAGCTTGGCGCTGCATATCGCGATATAGCCGATTTGCCAATTGAGTTTAGACTCGGTGAACGTTATCTTCAAGATCTGGATGAGTTCGACATGATTTTTCCTACACCCGGGATGCCACTTGACCTGCCTGAACTCGTCCAAGCAAGGAGATCCGGGGTGTGGCAGTCAAATGAAATCGGCTTATTCCTGGATCTTTGCGAAGCACCTGTTATAGGCATAACCGGCAGCGATGGGAAAACCACAACAACTACCCTGGTAGGTGAGGTTCTTAGAGCCGGGGAGAAAGAAGTCTTTGTAGGCGGAAACATCGGCAACCCCCTTCTTTCTGAAGTGTTTGGAATCACACGTGACTCAGTTGTTGTTTTGGAGCTTTCCAGCTTTCAGTTACAGCCTCTCAGAAAGAGTCCCCATATAGGCGTGATATTGAACCTTTCTCCCAACCACCTGGACCATCATAGATCAATGGACGAATATGCCAAAGCGAAAGAGAACATCTTCAGGCACCAAAAACCCGGAGATTATGCGATTCTGAACCGGGATAATCTATGGACAGGTCGAATGGGCGACATGTGTCGTGAGGGGCTTGTGTTTTTCTCAAGGCATGAGGAAGTCCCAGGCGGAGTATATGTCAAAGGTGACGAAATTGTCGTTGACATAGGGGGTAAGAGCGAGGTGGCTCTCTGCCTCGGAGACATTCGATTGCCCGGTGAACATAATATAGAAAACATCCTGGCTGTGTCTGCAGTTACAGCTCTGGTCGGCTGTGACTTTGCATATCTTCGCAGCGTGGCAAGGGAATTTGCCGGGGTGGAACACAGGATTCAATTCGTCGCAGAAAGGCAGGGTGTCAAGTTTTACGATGATTCCAGCGCTACGACACCCAGTCGATCTATTGCGGGGATCAAGTCTTTTCGTGGGCCGGTAGTCCTTATAGCAGGGGGCTCCAGTAAGAAGTTGTCCTTTGAAAGTCTCGGGGAAGTAATTGTGGAGAGAGTAAAATCCACTGTACTTGTAGGCCATACTGCCGGGGAAATCAAGGCTGCTATAGAAAAAGCCGAAATGAATCTGGGGAAAAAGGCAAGAACTGTTATGTCCGGGGATTTTGAAGAAGCGGTCCATACGGCATTTCTGGAAGCATCCCCAGGTGACGTTGTGCTACTGTCGCCTGCGTGCGCAAGCTTTGATTTCTTCAGCAACTATAGGGCAAGAGGGGAAAGATTCAAGGAGATTGCGAAGGGTATGAGATAGCGTGGCAATATCAAAAACTTGAGGAGGACTGCAAGATATGGCTGCATCGATCATTGATGGAAGAGCAGTAGCAAAGGAAGTCCGAGCTGAGGTAGCCGGAGAGGTGGAAGAATTTAAGAAGAAGTACGGTTATCCCCCCGGGCTTGCCGTGATTATTGTCGGTGATGATCCGGCATCCCGTGTTTACGTCGGTAGCAAGAAGAGGATGTGTGAAAATCTGGGCATATACTCAGAAGCATATGCCATGCCTGCTTCAACCGGTCAGGAAGAGCTTATTGCCACAATCAAGAAACTAAACCAGGACAAGAAAATTCATGGTATCCTTGTGCAGTTGCCTCTGCCGGATCACCTTGA
Source organism: Bacillota bacterium (assembly GCA_012518595.1). GTDB lineage: Bacteria > Bacillota > SHA-98 > UBA4971 > UBA4971 > UBA4971. The sequence goes on along the minus strand of JAAYRV010000077.1, from coordinate 15,724 downwards.
CGAGGGAGAGGTGCTGGAGACCATAGACCCCAAAAAGGACGTGGACGGGTTCCATCCTATAAGCGTCGGGAATTTCGTTGTCGGGAAGGAAGCCTTCGTGCCATGCACACCCATGGGGATCATGCGTTTGATAAAGAAGACGGGGGTAGAGATTAAAGGCAAACGTGCCGTGGTAGTGGGTCGCAGCAACATAGTAGGCAAGCCTGTAGCTATGCTGCTTCTTGCCCAGCATGCTACTGTGACTATTTGTCATTCCCGCACCGTGGATTTGCCCGGCGTGTGCAAGGAGGCAGACATACTCGTCGCTGCAATTGGCAGGCCCGAGATGTTGGATGGGAGCTACATAAAGCCAGGCGCAGTAGTAATAGACGTCGGTGTAAATGAGATTGGCAGAACGGACGAAGGTAAGCGTATACTGGTGGGCGATGTGAAATTCGACGAAGCGAAGGAAATTGCAAGTCATATCACACCTGTGCCCGGCGGTGTCGGTCCTATGACCATTGCTATGCTCATGCGCAACACTATGGACGCAGCATGGAGAGCAGTGGGTAAGGGAGGATGCGGATGCGGCTGTAAGTCATGACATAGTACATGACTCGGCAATTTTTGCGCATGTGCCTATAAAAAGTGATATTTTGGCACATGATGTCAAGCTTTAAGAACAGGGACAGACTCTCGCAGAACCTGTTGCGGCAGCTCGTTGAGCTGCCGTTTAGCTTTTCTTAAGGGCTTTGGGCAAGGAGTGTTTGGGGCCTGGCATGGTAATTGCTTAATTTATAAAGTGGGTCAGTAGCATTAGTTTGGCGGGCTCTTTCATTACATGGAATAGATGCTATGAAGTCATGAAGTGAAACAGTCAGGCAGTAAAAGAGTGAGAAAGCAAGAAAGCGGAGGGAGGTGATAAGTTGGTCCATAGTCTATATGCTGCAACTTCAGGCATGGTTGCCGAACTCATAGGGCATGACGTAATTGCCGGGAATCTGGCTAACGTAGATACGCCGGGCTACAAGAGGGATATAGCGATCACAGGTTCCTTTCAGCAAGAAATGGTAAGAAGCATTGCCAGGTCGGGACGGGGAGGTCAAGTGGAGGCTGCGCCGGTAGGTGTTCTTGGGTACGGGTCGTATGTCCATAGTATAGGCTCAGATCATAGTCAGGGACCGCTCATTGAAACCCAAGGGACGTTAGACCTTGGTATTGAAGGCGAAGGTTACTTTGTCGTAAGAAGCCCTTCCGGAGACTTGTTGACACGTTCCGGAGCTTTCAAGCTGCAACCTTCAGGTATGGTGACCACTATGAGCGGTATGCCTCTTTTGGGCATGTCCGGGCCTGTCACTATTCCGCCTGATGCCGCAAAAATCGAAATCCTAAAGGACGGCGCTGTGTTTGTGGATGGTGCAGCCTACGATAGGTTGAGGATTGTGTCCTGTGACAATCCATCCCTTGTAAGAAAGGCAGGGGACGGGTTATTTAGGATCCCAGAGGGGAGCGCCAGGCAGGCTGCGTCAGATTCATTTGTTGTTCGTCAAGGGTTCCTTGAAATGTCCAATGTGAATTCCATCTCGGAAATGGTGCGAATGATTGCAGGCATGCGAACATATGAGGCATGTCAGAAAATGATCTGGGCAATAGACCAGACACTGGACAAAACCGTAAATGACGTAGGGAGAGTCGTTTGATTCAAGTAAGAGGCCGGACCGCAACTAGCGGAGGCTATAAGTTGCTGAACGATTGATGCAACATTCTGGGATGACTCTCCGAACCTCGCAAAAGGCTGTTTGAGGTCTGCCGGAGTTTTAGTCGTCCCTATTGTTTTAGAGACACGATTTTGAACGGACGGTGATAGGAAATGATGAGGGCGTTATGGAGCGCAGCCACAGGCATGCTGGCGAAACAGCTGAACATGGATGTTATCGCCAACAACTTGGCTAACCTTAACACATATGGTTTCAAAAGAAGCAGGGTTGATTTTCAGGATCTCATGTATCAAAACCTTCGTATGACAGGCTCCACCGTAGCTGAAGGAGCACGGGTGCCTGCCGGTATTGAGGTGGGACTCGGCACGAGGCCTGCATCAATTCAGAGGGTATTCTCTCAGGGAGACTTCATTCAAACTGAAGGCACTCTTGATCTGGTTATTGAAGGCGACGGTTTCTTCCAGGTGTTAATGCCTGACGGCTCTGTCGCATTTACCCGGGACGGCGCGTTCAAGAGGGATAGCGAAGGAAGGATGGTCACCTCTGACGGTTTCCCAATGGAGCCTGAGATCCTCATTCCTGCTGAGTCTGTCGATCTATCCATCGGCACAGACGGAACTGTGTCAGTGCTTCTAGCAGGGGACAGCGATCCGCAGGAGATAGGCAAGGTTGAACTTGCGAAATTCGTGAATCCCGCAGGCCTGTCTGCGATAGGGAGAAATCTATATGCTGATACCGCAGCTTCAGGACAACCTGTAATAGGAACGCCCGGGCTTGAAGGCTTTGGAACCATATCTCAAGGCTTCTTGGAGATGTCCAACGTTAAAGTGGTGGAAGAGATGGTCAACATGATTATCGCGCAGCGCGCGTATGAAGTGAATTCTAAAGCGATCCAGACTTCCGACGACATGTTGGCTATTGCAAACAACCTTAAGAGATGAGTGTGAGTGATCCGGAATGCTAGGGTTTAGCGTTAGAAAACAAACAGGTAAATACGGAAAGAGAGCGCAAATCCATGAATGGGTCAAGATCCTTCTTCTCATTTTCATGATCCTCATGCCTGTATCTTCCACTGCAGCAGAGGGGTTACAGGATGAATCGGGAGTTGTCCCATCTGAAGCAGGTATATGGATTAAAAGTCCTGTGGAGATCGGAAAACAGGTCATAAGTCTTGGAGACATCGCCACTTTCACCGGGATGCCTGAAGATATGGTAGAAAGCTTGTCAGGCATGGAAGTTGGAAAAGCGCCTCCACCTGGACAGACTAGGACTCTAAGCCTTGCAATCGTGAGGGTCAGGCTAAGGCAAGCAGGTCATGATCCTGACAGTGTCAAGATTTCAGGCCCGGTTACCATAATGGTTAGCACACGGTCTGCCGTAGTGACCGGTGATGAGGTTACCCGGGCGGTAGAGGACTATGTTAAGGCAAACATGCCGTGGAATCCGGGGGAGGCGAAAATCAGCGTATCCCAGGGGCAGGATAGGATCTTGGTGCCTGACGGTGATATCGAAATCCAAGTGGAACCCTTATCTACCACAAAGTTCCTGGGGACGACTAGTGTGAGAGTTAAGCTGTTTACAGATGGCGAGATGTGTCGGACGTTTCATGTAAGAGTGAGGTTAGATGTTGCAAAAGAGGTAGTAGTTGCGAAAAGGACTATCCAGAGGCATGAAACTATATCCCGCGAGGACTTGACTCTTGAGATTTGCGATCTCTCTAATGTCCCTTCTGACGTTGCATTTGATCCTTTGCTTGTAGTAGGCATGATGGCAAAACACACAATTCCGGCGACAAGGCCTATTACGTTTGGCAGTATCCAACGTCCACCTGTAATTCAAAGAGGCGACCTGGTAACGTTGGAAGCGGTATCAGGCGGTGTCATTGTAGTGATTCCAGGTGAAGCCCTTGAATCAGGGGCTTTAGGCGACCTGATTCGAGTTAAGAATGGATCCTCCGGCACAGTCGTCAGAGCCAGAGTAATCGATTCCCAACGTGTCAGGGGGATTTAATACTATGTGTATTTGTTGTTATTGGAGGTGGGACAGTGCATCGTAAGCTATTGATAGCTTCAGTCCTATGTATTGTGGCCACGCTGGCCGGCGTTTTCGCGCCGGGTTTTCAGGCGGAAGGAGCCGGCTCATCTCTCTGGAAGCCTGATTCAAACTCACTCTTTCAAGATCATAAAGCCAGGAAAGAGGGGGATCTGATAACCGTTCTCATCATAGAACGGGCATACGCCAGCCAAAAAGCTCAAACCGGGGCAGGCAAAGGAACAGGTGTGACCTTGGCTGAAGGGTCCGGCGTGTTATCGTTTCTGCCTGCAGTCGGCATGAACGCGAATACGAGTTTCAAAGGGCAGGGCACAACATCCCGTTCAGGCGATCTGGTAGCTAAAATGACGGCAAGGGTCGTTGAGGTATTGCCGTACGGCATGATGAGGATAGAAGGTTCCCAGGGTCTCGTAATCAACAATGAAAAGCAGAATATTGTCATATCAGGCTTGGTCAGGCAGGAAGACATAAGCGCTGATAATACAGTGTTGTCCACTCATGTAGGGTGTGCTGAGATAAGATATGAAGGCGTATTGGATGAGAAGCAAAAAACGGGGTTGCTTGGTTTCTTGCAGAGATTCTTTGCCGGGGTAATCAACTTCCTGTTCTGAGATGAGAGTTAGGTGTTTAGGCGAGGTTAAGGAGGGGTGACGCGTGAGATTTAATATAGCAGACTTCGTTGCAGTCTTTGTCCTTTGCTGTTTGATTCTGGGGACTTGCTCGGGTGCCCTGGCTCAATCAAGGATAAAGGACATAGCCGGCATAGAAGGAGTCAGGGACAACGATCTTGTCGGCTATGGCCTGGTAGTAGGGCTGAAAGGCACAGGGGACTCCGGGTCTGCCATGTTCACGGTGCAGTCTGTAGCTAACATGCTTATGCGCTTCGGAGTTACAGTCTCTCCGGACCAGTTTCGCGTGCGGAATGTAGCTGCGGTTATGGTTACAGCGAAGCTGCCTGCGTTCGCACGTGTCGGTGACCGTCTTGACGTGGCAGTGTCTTCTATAGGAGATGCCCGAAGTGTTGAAGGAGGCACTTTGCTTATGACCCCGCTTTACGGCCCTGACGAGAACCTGTATGCTGCTGCGCAAGGCCACATATCTCTTGGAGGGAGCAGCGCAGACAGGCGGGCAAAGGTTCATCCTACAGTTGCCAGAATCCCCGGAGGCGCTACTGTCGAACAGACGCTTGGCGCATCTGGCCTCGGTTTGCCCGAGGACAGGCTTGTTCTTACCCTAAGAGAACCGGATTTTGCGACTGCTGACAGAGTAGCGAAGGCCATATGTGAGCGTTTTGGGGAAGAGTCTGCCAAAGCAGATGACGCAGGGGCTGTCAGTATAAGGATTCCGTACAAGTATTCCGGCAATGTCGTGGGATTCGTCGCTCAAATAGAAGAAATCCCAGTGGATGTAGATACCCCTGCCAAGGTGGTTTTTAACGAAAGGACGGGGACAGTGGTTATCGGCGGAAACGTTAGGGTGCTTCCGGCTGTGGTTTCCCACGGCAATCTCAGAGTTCAGGTTATGGAAGGGTCACCGGACAGTGTAGCACATGCTTCAGGTGAGACTGTGGTTCCTGTTTCCGCGCGGGACACAGTGGATGATTTAGTAGCTGCTCTAAATTCCATAGGCGCGACCCCCCATGACATTATTGCAATTTTGCAGGCACTTAAAGTATGTGGTGCTTTGCTCGCTGAAATTGAGGTGCTCTAAAGTGGATGTTCTCGTAAGATACGGAGACGGCATGTCCGGCCGGTATGGTCTCAGAGTGTCCGGTGCGGATAAGATTGATCCCCTCTCCCAAGATGACGCTGCGCTGAAAAAGGCATGTACGGAGTTTGAAACAATCTTTATTGAGTCAGTAATAAAGGCTATGCGTAAGACTGTGCCAAAAGACGGGCTGTTTAGCGGGGGCTTTGGCGAAGATGTGTTTCAGGAATTGCTTGATCAAGAGATCGCAGGTCAAATAGGCGGTCGTGGCGGACTGGGTATAGCGGATATGTTATACAATCAATTGAATGCAAAAAGAGTGTACTGACAGGGCTAAATTACAAAGCATAACTTGCCGATAAGGATAAGGAGAATAAGTCTTGCTCTAAAAGAGGTGCATACCATGAGAATTACAGACGAGGGCATGAGAAGGGTTCTCAATAGATATATAGAGCAGCAAAGCGAAGTGGCACGTATGAAAGACGCTCGCAATAAAGAGAGTCGTGCTAAGGGCATGGATGAAGAGACTCCTTCCGACAAGGTCACCTTATCAGAACGTGCTCTGGAGCTTCAGTACGCTTTGAAAGAGCTTAATGGAGTAGCTGATGCTCACCGGGAGAAAGTAGAGAGCATTCGCAAGGATTTGGAATCAGGTGTCTATGAAGTAACAGGGGCAATGGTAGCCAAAAAATTGCTTGAATCCTGAAAGCTACAGTCAGATTAATATTGTTGAAGATTTACAGCATATGGAGTGCGTGTGTCATGGGAAAGTCTGACGCGGATTTGAAAGAGCAATGTAGTCTGCTTCTTGATCTTCTTGAGCGGGAAGTTGACTTGTATCGCGACCTCTTGAATTTCTCCACTCGGAAACAAGGTGCTCTTATTACAATGGACGCCAAAGATCTTGGCCAGGCACTAAGTGACGTAGAAGCCGTAGTTGAGGAAATAAGGGAGAGCGTAGAGGCAAGAGCAAATATCCTGACCGAGATAGAGACGAGTCTCGGACTCCCTTCCGGGACTGCGACTTTCAGAAATGTCGTAGAGAACGGGGGGAATGGGGCAGCGGAAAGGTACGGACGAATCAGCAAGATGCTGGCCCCGACCCTTGAAAGGCTTGCGTTGGTTAACGGAGGCAACATGGCTCTTGTCAACAATATCCTGGATTACCTAGACTTTGCTGCCCAGACATTAGTATGCCGAGGCGAAATGAATACTTACACGGTGAAGAAAGGGGGGAGGCCTGATGTATTCCACATTTCTCGCGCTTGAGACTGCCAGACGGGCGCTTAGTGCTCACCAAAAAGCTATGGAAGTCGTAGGCCACAACATCGCCAACGCCGGTAATCCCGGGTATGTGCGTCGAGAGGCTGTGCTCGAAGCCACGCCTCCCTATGTGATTGCTCAAGGCACAGCGTCGGCAAGGGGCGGAGCAATTGGGACCGGAGTTGAAGTCATAAAGATAAACCGAATATTCGACGGGTTTCTGGAGGGCCGTATCCGGGAGTCAAATGTAACCTTAGGTTATTGGGAAGGCTTGAACCAGGTCCTTACAGAAATCGAAGGTGTGTTTCAAGAGCCGTCCGATGTCGGGCTGGGAGAAGACTTGACCAGATTCTTTCTGGCATGGGACAGCCTTTCAAGCAGGCCTGAAGGCACTCCCCTTCGCGCTGCGCTCATAGAAGAGTCGAAAACCCTTGCGTCACATGTGAATCGCATCACGAGGAATCTTAGGGGCTTGTCCTCTAATATTGACGCAGATATCCTGGCAAAAGTCAGTGAGATAAACTCTCTTACCCAGGAAATCGCGGCCAAGAACTATGAAATAGTAAAAGTCACTGCGGTTGGAAATGATCCCGGGGACTTAAGAGACAAAAGAGATCTTGCTATTTCCCGTCTCTCGAGACTGATAAACATCACTGCGTTTGAGACGGAAGGAGGAGCGGTTGCGATTCAAATCGGGTCCCGCGATCTGGTCCGGGAGGATTTCGCTTATGAGCTGACTTATGAGTCCGGATCTTTACCGGGAGAGCCACTGGATCCCGATGATATAGAGATTTCCAGGATCCTATGGAAAAGGGATTTGGCGCCTGTAGACATGAAGGGCGGGGATCTCGCTGCGAGACTTGAGGGAAGAAATGAGCGAGTGCCTGAGTACTACGATTACATAGAAACGTTTATCACCACAATCTGTGATGAAGTGAACAATCTTCACAGGTCAGGGTTTGGTATTGATGATCCTCCCACCGGTGGTAGAGATTTTTATATTTACGACTCTGACAAGAGGATCCTCAGAGTTAACCCGGCGCTTGACCCAGAGGTCGGAGGGGATCTGTCTCTGATTGCGGCAGCCTCCACTCAGCATACAGGTGACGGTCAAGTGGCGTTTGCCATTGCAGGTTTGAAGGATGAGCTTGTTATGGAAGGCGGAACAGAGAGCATTCCAAGGTTTTATCAGAACCTTGTTGCCAGGATCGGAGTGGCCGGTCGAAACTCCGGTTATATGACTGAGGTTCATGAGGCCACGTACAGGCAATGTATTAACAACAAGGACAGTGTCTCAGGGGTATCCATTGATGAAGAACTAATCAATCTTACCCGATATCAAAGGGTATATCAGGCTGCATCCAGGTTCTTTACTGTTGTAGATGAAATGCTGGATACGATTATTAATCGAACCGGTATCGTTGGAAGATAAGGCAGTAAGCACCGACCGGGAATTCCATCTACGGCAGGGCCCGGCTTATGGATCAGGAGCGGCGAAGGTTTGTGACAACCTACTGAGAAAGGGGGAGTAAGATTTGCGCATAAGCACTAACCACCTCTTGAATAACATGATGAAAGGTGTAGGTGACCAGCTCTCTCAATTGAACAAACTATCCCAGGACATAGCGACCGGCAAACGCGTAAGAAAGCCTTCTGATGACCCTGTAGGAGCATCTCGAGGACTTGCCCTCCGTGCGCTGAGATCCGGTCTTAATCAGCACAAGAATAACGTAGCAGACAGCAGAGACTGGCTTCTCGCAACTGAAACAGCGTTTATGAATCTTAATAATCTCTTTGAACAGGCTAATGATTTGGTGTTAGACGCTGCGAACCAAACCCGCTCTGACAAAGATAAGGAAGCATTTGTCCAGGAGCTTGACAGGATTATTGAAGAGGCGGTGGCAGTTCTTAACACCAGGCATGACAATAGATATATCTTCTCCGGGCTTGCAACTACTACGAAGCCATTTTCTCTCGAAAACGGGGAAATCGTGTACTATGGGGCTGATGACGCTGACGGGCGAAAAGAAATTGAGGTAGAGCCCGGTATGACAATGCAGATAAACACCAACGGCAAGTCAGCTTTCATGACGGATGTCGAAGGCGCCGCGAATCGTAGCATAACTCAGACTCTTGTTGACATTCGGAACCATGTGGCCCAGTCGTACTCATCTCCGACGTTCCATGATGACCTTGCGAGAGATATAGACGCCATAGCAGCAATTCAGGATCATATCTTGAATCATGTAACCGGGGTCGGCGCAAAAGTCAGGAACCTTCAGCGGGTTTCGACTAAGCTATCTCAGAATGAAATTGAGATAGAGTCACTCTTGTCCAAGGCTGAAGATGCGGATATTGCTGAAGCCGTAGTGGAATTGCAACTGCAACACACTGTATATATGGCGATTCTTTATTCCACTTCTGACATTATGAAAACATCGCTTCTTGATTACTTGAGATAGGGGTCGGTGGTGTGACGTCGGATAAATATGCGTTCAGCGAAGAAGACATAAAACTCTTCTTAGATGAGACTCTGGAGATGCTGGAAGTCCTCGAAGAAGAAATCATCAAACTCGAGGAAGAGGGAGAAGACAGAGAATTACTCCAGGACATGTTTAGGCTGGCCCACACGGTAAAGGGTTGTGCAGGCACTATCGGGCATAACCGTATGTCTGACCTGGCTCATTCCATGGAGGATGTGTTTTCCAGGATACGTGATGGTGAGCTTATGCCTGATCAAACCCTTGTCAATATCCTTCTTGATACGTTGGATGCGCTAAGGAGTCTGGCAGTTGAGGTAACCCCGGGGTTTCAGGGGGAGAAACTTGATATCGAGTCCTACCTTACAAGACTGGAGACTGCCGCGTCTAAAACTGCCAAACCTTCGGAGACTCATGAGACTTCTCCTATCTATGGGATTTCCGTTGAGTTCTATGAAGACACTGCCATGCCTGCTGTCAGGGCTCTTCAAGTATTGCAGGTTCTTGGTGAGCTTGGGACTGTCGTTGACTCTCAGCCCTCGGCAAGCCAGATTTCGGAAGGTGAAATGACAGGCTTCAACTTCTTTGCAGTGCTTGAGCCTGCTCTATCTGTCACTCTTGAACAGATCAGTGAGAATGTAAGCGATGTTCCTGACGTAGACAGTGTCGAGTGCAGTCTAGACGGTCTCGACGAAGAAATCTGCGTCTCAGAAGGTGAAATAACAGAGGTAAACGGTATAGAAGAGGAAGACGATGGTTCATCTCTCGGTGATTCCCGGCGGATACTGGGAAGAGTCAGCGATCATGCCATCCGAGTGGACATAGATGCCTTTGACAGACTTGTCCGAATCACTTCCGAGATGACGATTGAGCAAGCCAGATTAGTTGAAATGCAGCGCAGGCTGACCCAGTCCGACGCTTTCGAACTGGAGGTTGTTCAAGGACTTGAGCAGGTCATAAGTCAAATGAGTAGGCTTTCCACTGAGCTTCAGGAGGAAGTGATGAAAGCCAGAATGACTCCTCTTGCTCACCTGTTCAGGAGATTCCCCAGGATGGTAAGGGATATATCTACGAAGCTAGGCAAACAGGTAGAATTCATTGTTGAGGGAGAAGACACGGAACTCGATCGGGCTTTAATCGACGAGGTGGCGGATCCTATCATACATCTTCTAAGAAACTCCGTGGGTCATGGCATCGAACATGCCGAACAGCGTCTTGCTGCGGGAAAGCATGAAACCGGACGAGTTCGTCTGGCTGCAGGATACGCTGAAGACCGAGTGATTATTACTGTCGAGGATGACGGCAGGGGAATTGACTCGAGGCGGGTTCGAGAGTCAGCTGTAAGAAAAGGGATTATCACACAGGATGTGGCAGCTGCATTGTCTGAAGAAGAAGCTATCGATCTTCTTTTTCGGCCCGGCTTTTCCACTGCAGTTGAAGCTGATGACGTATCAGGCAGAGGCGTCGGACTTGACATTGTACGTTCTAACATAGAGAAACTCGGGGGTACAGTGAGGGTAAAGACACGTCCCGATGAAGGAACAACGTTTCAGGTGTCAGTTCCCCTGACTCTGGCTGTTTTCAGGGCCCTTCTTGTAACTGCATCCGGGCAGAGGTTTGCGATTCCTCTTTCAGGGGTTGTTGAAGTAGCCCAGGTGCCGGTCGGCAAGGTGAAATCTATAGGTACAGGGGAAGTGATTATCCTCAGAGGACGGGTTCTTCCAATATTCAATCTGAACAGATTTGCCACGGATAACGCCGGTATTGAGAGAAACCGCAAAGATGATCTGATAATGGTAGTTGTACGATATGAAGACTCCCGGGTCGGTATAATTGTAGACTCACTCTTGGGTGAGCAGGAAGTAGTCATCAAGAGTCTGGGCATATTGTCAGGGTGGGTTACAGGATTTCTTGGGGCCTCTGTTCTCGGTGATGGTAGAATTGCTCTTATTCTTGACATAGCCAGGGTTATTGAGAAAACGTTGGGACGTGGCCGGCTGCAAGATCGGCTATGAGAGACTATGAGAAGGGTGTTGTCGAAGGAGGGAACAGTTATCCACGACCGAGTTGATTATAGTGATAAAGAGCTTAATCTGCTAAAAACCATACTGGCCAAAGGTATGGAAAGTGTGGCGCAAGTCGTGTCTGACATGATAGGCCAGAAGATTAATATGAGCGTTCCTGAAGTATCGCTCATGTCCTATGATGAGCTTGCCAGGATATGTACATGTGACATAGATGAGCCATCCATCGGAGTCCAGGTGAAGATGTCAGGTAATATTGAAGGATATGTAGCGTTATTTTTTCCTCCTGCCAGCGCTTATTGTGTTATTGACTTGCTATTGGGGAACGAGCGCGGCACAAGTTCACACCTTACTGATATGGGTGGATCGGCTCTTTGCGAAATTGGGAATCTTGCAGGAGCATTCTTCTTGAACTACTTGGCAGATGCTACAAGCCTCAGAGCTATGCCCAGCCCTCCGGTGCTAAACGGTTCTGCCGTAGTGATCCAGGAACTCCAGAGCTTTTTTGGCGGTTCAGATCAATCAGGCTGCAATAAGGCTTTTGTAGCTCAGACTGTCCTTTCCTACAGCGCTGAGAGCGTTGACACCCTGTTTTTCATTCTTCCTACTCATGAGTCATTAGCGACTATCCTTGGGGCGCTCAAGAAGAGCGGCAAGGAATCGGATGGGGGGACATAGTGATGCCTCTTGCTCTAATAGTTGATGATGCTGCTTTCATCAGGTTGAGGACGCGAAAACTCCTGGAGGAAAACGGATATGAAGTTGAAGAAGCTAAAGACGGCGAAGAGGCGATTCAAAAATACAAAGAAGTCTCTCCTGATGTCGTGCTCTTAGACATAACTATGCCTGTAATGGATGGGATAACAGCGCTTAAGGGAATCAAAAGCATCGATCCTCAAGCGAAGGTAGTGATGTGTACAGCTGTGGGGCAGCAATCATTGGTGCTTGAGGCAATAAAGGCAGGGGCAAATGATTATTTGCTAAAACCCCTTGATCCCGAGAAGGTTCTGGCATCAGTAAAGAAACTGGTAGGGAAATAGGCATAAGGAGTTAGAATATGTGTCAAAACCTATTAGAGTCTTAGTCGTTGATGATTCCGCTTTCACCAGGAAAATCATTTCAGACATGCTGAATGAAGACCCGGGAATAACAGTTGTGGATGTAGCAAGGAACGGCAAAATAGGAGTGGAGAAAGCGATAAGCCTGAAGCCTGATGTCATAACGTTAGACGTCGAGATGCCTGTAATGGATGGATTGGAAGCCTTAGAGATCATAATGAGGGAAATCCCTACCCCTGTGGTTATGCTCAGCGCATTAACACAGGAAGGAGCATCTACCACCCTTCAGGCATTGGAGATGGGCGCTGTAGATTTCGTGCCTAAGCCTTCGGGTTCTATCGTCTTGAGTATAGATGAAATCCGCGATATCCTCCTAGAGAAAGTAAAAGTAGCAGTGAAAGCCAATGTGAAGCCACGTAAGGTCAGGTATCGGCCTGAGAGACTTCGGATACGCGCCGCCCCATTGACACGGGAGCAGGACATGCTGCCTCCCGGGAGGGGCGAACACCCTGATGCTTTGGTAGTAATAGGTACATCTACAGGCGGGCCCTCAGCGCTGAACAAGGTTCTTCCTGACTTGCCTTCTCACATTCCTGCAGGGATTCTAGTTGTTCAACACATGCCGCCCGGGTTTACTAAATCGCTTGCGACAAGGCTCAATGACGCATGTGTGATAGGGGTGAAGGAAGCCGAAGAAGGAGACAGGATTGAACGGGGCAAGGCCCTTGTAGCGCCAGGTGGGCATCATATGGTTGTCAGGGCGAATGGAAAGGTGCGTCTTTCAAATGCGCCGCCGCGGAATGGAGTGAGGCCTGCTATTGACAACACAATGGAATCTGCAGTAAGTATCTATGGCAACAGACTGATTGGTGTGGTGCTTACCGGGATGGGCAGAGACGGGATGGAAGGCATGGCTGCAATCAAGGCCTCAGGCGGTAAGACCATCGCGGAACACGAATCCACATGCGTTATCTATGGAATGCCCAAGGCTGTAATTGAGCAGGGGCTGGCTGATGAGATAGTTCCTCTCCATGAAGTAGGAAACGTCATAATGAGAACTCTTGAAGAAACTGAATAATATGGGACCAGGGGTTGCAAAAAACGTGCAAGACATGGAATTTAGAATCTTTCAAACCAGACTTACGGAAGCTTGCGGGCTTGACCTTTCGTGTTATAAGGAGAAACAGGTCCAGCGCCGCTTGAAGGCCGCTTTAGCGAAATCAGGGCATATCAGTCTTAATGAATATTGGAGAACGCTTGAGAAAAACCCTGAAATGCGGAGAGAACTCGTAGATTTCTTGACAATCAATGTTTCGAATTTCTTTCGAAACGCTGAGAGATTTGACCAGGTGCAGACTAAGATATTGCCTGAGCTCCTCGGGACTCGTAAGACACTCCGAATATGGTCAGCCGGGTGTTCAGCAGGTCAAGAGCCGTACAGTATTGCCATCATCCTTAGGGAGATGACCGGGACAACAAGACACTATATTCTAGGCACTGATGTCAACAAAGCCGTACTTCAAATGGCGCGAGACGGAATATACACTGAGGAGGACGTCAAGGAGGTAAAACCGCTGGTTCTGGCGAAATATTTTGTTAAGCAAGCAGACAAGTACATCTTGAGCAATTCCGTCAAGCAGATGGTACAGTATAAGATTCATAACTTGTTGTCTGATCCATATGAGACAGATTTTGATCTCATTATTTGTCGAAATGTTATGATCTACTTTACGGATAAGGCCAAATCCGATGTTTTCAACGGGTTTTGCGAAAGCCTTCGCCCGGGAGGAGTGCTTTTTATCGGGGGCACGGAGACTTTGATGTCTGCGCCTAATTATGGTTTTGAGTTGATACATCCGTTTTTGTATCGTAAAGTCTGTGAGTGAAGTATCTCTACGAGGTGATATTATTGGATAAAAGACCCACACGGGTTATTTCCCGAGAGACCCGCAGCCGCGCTTTTAAATTGATGAAGGATCTAATAGCCGAGCTAAGAGGAGACGCACATCATATGGTTGAACCCCCGTATGAGGAATTGCTCGACGTTGTCCAGTGGATGCGTGAAGATATTGAAGCCCTTCCTGAGCCGCTCGTATCTTGGACTCTTATTTCAAATGTGGATGAATATGAATATGTGCATCCGTATGATGTAGCTGTTTTTTCCATAGCTACCGCGATTGCCATGGGGAATGTCAAACGTATTAACGATGTTGGTGTAGGCGCTTTTCTCCATGATATCGGTATGGCTTTGACTAAAATTTCTTCAAGTCACATAGAAGGAGAAGGCCTTTTGGAGGATGACATCCCGTTGTATCGTTCCCATCCCGAGTTAGGTGTTAAGGTGCTCAGACAACACCCTGGAATATCTGCGTTTGTAAAGGCTATAGTCTCCCAACATCATGAAAGAATGGACGGCAGCGGATTCCCCAGGGGTTTTCGGGGGCATGACATACACTTGTATTCTCGTATAGTGGCATGTGCAGATGTTTATAGCTCACTTCTTCATAGATCCTATCTTAAAAAGACTATAAGTCCTGCGGAAGTAGTGGAGTATATGATGAGTTTGGCCGGATTTGAATTAGATAAAGATGTGGTCAGAGTGATGCTGTCATGTGTTGCGCCATTTCCTGAAGGCGCGACGGTTAAGCTCTCCACCGGTGAGCTCGCTGTTGTATCGCACCTTTCATCAGGCCTTCTTACCAGGCCGGTGGTGCAAGTATTGGCAAGGGAAGGCAAAGCTTTGGTGGAGACTCCCGAAGAAATTGATCTTCGTCAGCCTGAACATCAAACCAGGCTTATTGTGGGTATTGTTTAACTCTGAGCGTAAAGCGACGCAAGGGGCGGAATATGATGAAGCTTATTTGCGATGAAGGATTACTGGGATTTGAGGATATCCATGATTACCGATTGAGTGAGGCAGAAGAACCCGGCCCATTCATGTGGCTTGAGGCTGTGGATAAAGACCTCCGTTTCATCGTAGTTGACCCTACGCTGTTTTGGGAGGATTATCAGCCGGAAATACCCCAGGATGTGTTAGAAGCTATTGGGGCAAATTCCGTAGCTGATACGAAGCTGTACGTAATTGTTAATGTGCCCGGTGATCCTTTATGGGCCACGGGAAATTGCTTTGCCCCGATAGTAGTGAGTGAGAAATCAGGCCAAATGAGGCAAGCGCTGCTAAGGGACAGCGATTACCCTCTTGCGGCTTATCTTTTTCCGGAGAGTGTCCGCAACAGAAAGGCTGGGGTAGTAGGTGCTAGTCCTAACTCGTCGCAGCGGTGAAAGCATTATCATAGATGACGACATTAAAGTCACGGTTGTTTCGGTAAGCGCAAGATCCGGAAGGCCATACGTGACTCTTGGAATAACTGCGCCCGCCAAATATAAGATATTCCGTGAGGAAATATATGAAGAGATAAAACGAGAGAATCTCGCAGCGTCTC
>JAAYRV010000076.1 GCA_012518595.1 Bacillota bacterium | reverse complement strand
AGTTTTGACACCCCGGCGATACCTAGATTCCGTGCGACCTCATACAACTCTTGGATGGTTTTTGCTTCGAGGTCCCCGAGGTTCATCGCCGGATCCTCATTGTGGTTTTGACCATTTCGCGCCATGCACGTATCATTCCCTTTCCTGTAATTTTTGCACAACTATCATATTTCTCACGAGATTCTCTCATCTTCCGGAACTTAGAACCTGGGACTTGTAACGCTGTGAAGATGCACGCGTGAACCTCTTAAGACCAATTCACGGTATAAAATCGGCAAGAACTAAAAGAACCGCCTCACTGCCGAGGTGGAGAAGCATCTCTACATCTAATACACTGTATTCTTGAAAAGTTGCCAGGGAGACTTCATTAGGATTGAAAAGCACCTCTTGAAACTCATAAAGACTGCGGACAAACAGGTATCGCTACTTGGAGAACACATCACCAAGATATCAAGATAGTGGGATGACGGACTGATTTGTCATTAAACTTCGTCACCCGAACTTGGATTCCTTCTAAAACTTCAAAACTGCCTATCTAAAGTCATGCATATTATATCCTTTAGATCTCCTGATTAAACCCTGCATATTTCAGAATCGCCTTTAAAAAGTGACAGAACAACGGGTGACGGCGGCTGGGTCGCGACCTAAACTCGGGATGAAATTGAGTTCCCAGAAACCACGGATGATCTTTTAACTCCATAATCTCAATGTGACGACCGTCAAGGGACATGCCTGACACTACCATGCCTGACTCTTCCAGCATGTCTTTATACTCAGTATTGATTTCAAATCTATGTCTATGTCTCTCGTAAATAATATCGCTTCCATACGCTGCCTCTGCAAGAGAACCAGGCATAACCTTACATGGCAGGGAGCCCAGTCTCATGGTGCCGCCGAGCTCTTCAACGCCTTCCTGGCCGGGAAGACACCGGACCACCGGATGAGGGGTATCCGGATCACACTCTGTGGTATTTGCGTTCGTAAGTCCCAAAACCGACCTGGCATATTCTACGACAGCGCATTGAAGCCCCAGGCAAAGCCCAAAGAAAGGCACCTTGTTCTCTCTGGCATAACGTGCAGCAACTATCTTGCCTTCAACACCTCTGCATCCAAATCCCCCGGGAACCACAATACCGTGGACATCACCGATAACCTTCTCCGGGTCATCAATCTCCAGGAGTTCAGAATTCACCCATAAAATATCTACCTGTGTTTGGGAAGCTACTCCTGCATGTCGTAAAGCCTCAACAGCGCTCAGGTAGGCATCAGGTAAAGACACATACTTTCCTACAATAGCCACCTTAACAACGCGTTTGGGATTAAGCAGCTTGAAGACCATGTCTCTCCACGTTGAAAGATCTCTCTCACCGGCCAGGCCTTGGAGGCCCAACCGCTCAATAACAATGTCGTCCAGGCCTTCATTCTCAAAAGCCAAAGGCACTTCATACATGGTCTCCGCATCCAGATTCGGTATTACCGCACGTTCATCTATGTCGCAAAACAGAGCGATCTTCTCTTTAATTTCATCTGATAAAGGACGTTCAGACCGCGCGACTATCACATCAGGTTGTATTCCTATACTCCGGAGCTCTTTGACACTATGCTGTGTAGGCTTTGTCTTTAGCTCACCGGCTACCTTGAGATAAGGCACTAAGGTGACATGTATGTACATGACACTCTCGCGTCCCAAATCACTGCGGAGCTGTCTGATAGCTTCAAGGAAAGGCAGACTTTCAATATCGCCGACTGTGCCTCCGATTTCAACCAGCACAACATCAGCCCCGGACTCCTCTCCTGTCTGAGTAATCCTGGATTTAATCTCATTTGTCACATGTGGAATTACCTGGACAGTGCCTCCGAGGAAACCGCCCTTTCGCTCCCGGTTAATTATAGACCAGTATATCATACCTGTGGTAATGTTATTGCCTCTGTTGAGATCTACATCAATGAACCGCTCATAATGACCAAGATCCAGATCTGTCTCAGCGCCATCCTCTGTGACGAACACCTCTCCGTGCTGATATGGACTCATTGTGCCCGGATCCACATTAATGTATGGATCCAATTTTAAAGCGGTCACTCGGAGGCCTCTGCTTTTTAGAAGCCTCCCTATAGATGCGGCAGTGACGCCTTTACCCAGTCCTGAGACAACTCCGCCGGTTACAAATACATACTTTGCCAAGATTCCCTTTCCCTCCTGCCACAAGTACAACTACTGGCTTGCGCAAATTATTCCTCTGAAAAACCTATCCTCAGTCAATTGTGTATTCAAATACGTATACTGTAGTATCCTCAGGTAGCGCATTCGGCGTCAACTCAAGTGTGCTACAGCCTAACCTTACTACGTTATCAAGGCCTTCAAGAAATTCATCTACCTTCGCAATAGACCAATCGCTAATCACTTCTGTCTTGAAGTGCATAGGTATTACGACTTTCGGCCGAGTAGCTGCAACAAGTCTTTTAGCGCCTGCTGCGTCAATAGTGTAATAACCTCCACAAGGCACGAGAAGCACATCTATTCGTCCGATTGCGTCAAGTTGTGAGGGTGTGAGGTCATGTCCGATATCACCCATGTGCACTATCCTGATCCCGTCAGTTTCGATAACAAATACCCGGTTCCGGCCGCGCTTTGCGCCATGTTCAGTGTCATGCCACGTTTCAACTGCGTAAATCCTGACTTTGTCATCCTCATGCCGGCCCTCTGCTCGTAGAATCACCGGGTTCCCTCTTGCTACGGAGACATTACCATGGTCAAAATGATCGTGACTTGATGTTACAACATCTGCAAAAACGTCGGGAAGACGATAACCTACACTCTCATCAAACGGATCGGTAAGAATTTTCACGCCGGACGACGAAGATATCAAGAAACATGAATGTCCAAACCACCTAATCTGAAGCTTCGCTGCCATTTTGCCCTCCCCCTTCCGTATCAGGAATCACACCGTAGTGTCTCAGGAGAACCACTGTGGCCCTATTACCCAAAAATCCGACAAAACCCAGATATGCCATGCAGAACACAGGCGGCACAAACCTTAGAGACAGAACAGCCACTCCTATCTGAAATAGTGCAACGGCCAGAGAATAGAAGGGATTAGCCAGTGTAAGCAATGCAGCGTTCTTAAGGGTTTGCGTAAATCCCACATCTTGATTAATCGTAACCGGAAACAAATATGTTGAAACCATGGCAACAAACAGTAAGGCGTAAATGAAAACTATTCCCACTATTTTTGACAGCCAAGTAGGCCTTGCCAAGAACCATACTATATCAAGTACTAATATACTTGCAAGCGCTACTTGAACGCCGGACACGGCCAGACTTCTCCAAAAAAACCTCCTCAGGCCTTCGAGCATGTCTAAAGGCGCAACATAATCGCCCTGAAGAATGAGATTCGTCACGTAAAAGCCTGCGCCTATTAAGGGAGATGTCAGGACAATTACTACGGGCAACGCTACAAGAAGAGATTCAATGAATAAACTCATAAGAAATACCACAGCGGCTGCAGCTGCAAACCAAAGGATACTGACTAGAAGTACCGTGCCCAGATATCCATAAGTATCCTTGAGCGCGCCAACAATAACGGCTCCTGCTTTCTGAATCTCGTCTCTAAACCCCTTCATGTTTAATCTCCAGGTTCAATATTTGCCTGTTTCTACATCTCGTGAGGAGCAGAGATACCAAGGAGACCAAGGACATTCGCAATCACTGTTCTTACTGCCCCGGAAAGCGCAAGCCTCGCCATGGTTAAATCAGGATCTTCATTGATCACTCTGTGACTATTGTAAAACGAATGGAAAAGCCCTGCAAGATCCAACGCATAACCGGCCAGTCGATTTGGCGTGCGCTCAATAGCGCTCATTGCTACCTCGTCAGGATAGGATGCAAGTTTCCGTATGATATCAAGTTCAGTATCTTCAGTAAGCCCGGAAAAGTCAGCGCCTTTCATGTCATGAAGATTTATGCCTCCATCCTCAGCTTGTCGAAAGATACTGGAAATCCTGGCATGGGCATACTGAATATAATAGACAGGGTTAGCCTGTGAATGTTCTTTAGCAAGATTGAGGTCAAATTCCAAGTGGCTTTCAATATTCCTCATCAGCAAGAAGTAGCGAGCTGCGTCACTGCCCACTTCATCTATGAGATCATCCATAGTCACGAACTCCCCTGCACGCTTCGACATCTTGACGCGTTCACCGCCGGACATGAGAGAAAGGAATTGCAGGAGCAAAACCTCCAGACTGCTGCCGGGATACCCCAGAGCTTCCAAGCCGGCCCGGGTCGGTATTACATGCCCGTGATGATCAGGGCCCCATATGTTGATCAACAAGTCAAATCCACGCTCAAGCTTATTCTTGTGGTACGCTATGTCTCCGGCGAGATATGTGTAGTCTCCGTCACTCTTTACAAGGACTCTGTCCTTCTCGTCACCAAATTCGGTAGTACGCAACCACAATGCGCCATCTGCCTCGTATGTCATGTCTCTTTGCTCCAAGAGTTCAATGACTTTTCCGACTGCGCCTGCATCCACCAGCTTCCTTTCACTGAACCATACGTCAAACTCGACTCCAAAACGAGAAAGAGAATCCTTTTGATCAGCAAGCATACGGGAAAGGGCGAAATCCCGGAAAAACTCAGCTCTCTCCTCCGAGTCCATACCTTCAAGCTCCCTACCATGCTTATCCATGGCTTGGCGAGCTATGTCAATTATGTAGGAACCTTGGTATCCCCACTCAGGAAATGTGACATCTTCTCCCTTTAGCTCAAGATATCTCAGCTCGCAAGAGGTGCCCAGCACATTGATTTGATTCCCGGCATCGTTTACGTAATACTCAGTAGCAACTTGATAACCTGAGGCCTTCATAATCATTGCTAAACCGGCGCCGACTGCAGCTGCCCTGGCATTTACTATGTTCATGGGACCGGTAGGGTTTGCGCTCACAAACTCGAGGAGAATCCTCTTACTGTTTCCCATATCGGATCTGCCGTATTTGGAACCTGCTTCCAAAACGGTTCTCAACACATCTTCCAACCACTCGCGGCCCAGGAAGAAATTGATAAATCCGGGACCGGCCACTTCCACACGCTGAATATAACGAGTATTGCCTCTACCTGTCTCTATATGATCCACTATTGCTTCAGCAATATCCCGAGGCTTCCTCTTTACCTTTCCCGCCAGAGCAAGGGCAATAGGTGTGGCAAAATCACCGTGGGCTTTCTCCCGCGTATACTCCACGGGAATATCCCTCTCCGTGAAATCTTCCAGCATCTCAAGCATTCCGGATCTCGCCAGACCTGCAATTATCCCGCTTCGGATTTCATGCCTCACATCATCAACTACATTGTACAACCTGGTCCCCTCCCGCCGACCAATCCGCTAAGCGCCGATTTAACTCACGTTCCCTATTATAGCACAGATGAGCCTACTACTCCCATCATCTCGTCCTCCCCCTCAAAAGGACCGACTGCAGCTAAACTCAACTTTTCTTTTCTAAGCAAGCTTTTTGCCACATCCTGGATCTCATCAGACGTCACAGCCTCAATCCGCTCAAGAACCTCTTCTACTGAGATTATCTTGCCTGACAACACCATATGCCCTCCATGCCTTAGAGCCAGACTGAGAGTATCCTCCAACCTTAATGAAAGGCTTCCCTTGTAGAAGTCTTTTGCCCTACGGAGTTCATCGTCGGGTACAGGCTTCTCCCGAATTTCCGCTAATTGCTCAAGAATCACGCCTACCGCATCTTTGCCTGATTCACTGTCAACTCCTGCATAAATGCGTAATATCCCGGTATCAAGGTGTGGTGAATACTGTGATCCCACTGAATATGCCAGCCCTCGTCTCACTCGGACCTCCTGGAACAGTCTGGAGCTCATTCCCTGACCCAAGATAACGTCAAGCAACTCAAGTGCATAGCGCCTAGGATGAAGCCTGGGATATCCGGGAAACCCCAATGCGATATTGGCCTGTTTGATATCGTGCCTCTCGACCTTCACGAACGGCCCTTCGGCTTTGGTGTCAGTAGGCTGGAATGTCTTCTTCTCACGGGCTTCTTTCCCTTGAAAAAAGCCTTCTACAGCGCGATTTACTTCTTCTTGTGATGCGTTTCCTGCAATTGAAACTACCATATTCCCCGGATGATAAAACGAGCTGAAGTAGTCAAGGATTGTCTCCCTTGACATGGCGGAGACTGAATCCTCAGTTCCTGCCGTGCTTCTTCCCATGGGATGATTAGGCCATACCAGATCCTCTAAGAGCACGTGAACCCACGAATCAGGCCTATCCCTTACCATCTTAATCTCTTCAATAATCACTCCTCGCTCTCTTTCCACCGCTTCCTCTTCAAAGAGGGAATTCAACACAATATCTGCGAGGACGTCAATACCTAACAAGACTTCGTCAGATGGCACTTTTACTAAATAACAGGTAGCTTCTTTGTCCGTGAAACCATTGATGGATCCCCCTACCCCTTCTATTGCCTGGGATATCTCTAAGTTATCCTTGCGCCGCCTTGTCCCCTTAAATAGGAGGTGCTCAATGAAATGAGAAATTCCACCTATCTCAGGCGTTTCATATCTGGCGCCTACCCCGATCCAGATTGTGCAAGATAGAGACCGCATATGAGGCATTTCATAGGTCACAACTTGAAGCCCATTCTCCATTGACCGGACGGAAAGCATAATCAATCACCTCTGGATTAGCTTCTCCGATTTTCAAAAGAGAAAACGCCCCCTATCCTTTAGCGCCCAATCTCAAATATAGGGGGCGAATCACATAATCTACATGAAGCCTCGGAACTCCAAAAGCTGTCTAAATGCCAGTTAAGCTCTCTTTTTCCTGACTATTTCTTTAACCTTCATGAGACGTGTCAGATTACCCCGCTCAACTTCGTCGAGTTTCATCACAATATATCTGGCTGTCTCCTCAAGATTAGGAATAACTACATACTCTAAGGCATTCACTCTACGCCTGGTCTTTTCCAATTCATCAGCCAGGAGTTCAATGCTTTTCTCAACTTCCGCAAGTTCCACTAATTTCGGCATGATTTTTGTCAAGCCTTCTACAGCATCATCCAGAGCCGCAGACGTCCCGTAAAACCCATAAGGGTATACGTCCTGCGCCTCGCCGATTACCCATGTAAGCTCAGGCACTTTAACATTCATGATGTTTCTTGAGGCCGCTTCTATTTTGGATTGAGCTCTGGAAACCAGGAGAGCTCCTTCCATCGCTTCTCTGCTCATCGTAGCTCTTGCTTCGAGGAACGCAGGTAGCACAAGAAGAAGGGCAGCCTCCACCTCCTCACGGAGTTTATGCTCCGCATTTATCAACTCGAGAAAGTGCTTCATGAGCTCATCGAGCTTGTCTTTCAGCAGTTTATGTCCTCGTTCTGCCATCTCCAGCCGCTTTCTTGTAGCAAGAAGCTGCATCCGTGTGGCGCTTACTCTAATTTCCATAGCTGCTCTGGAGCTGAACCTCCCTCCTACACAAGGCCGTACCCACTCTCAAATACATCTTACCGTTATGCCGGACGCGTCTCGGGCAGGTACTTCTCGATGTACTCCTCGCGGATCCTCTTTAGCTCTCTGACAGGCAGAAGAGTTAAAAGTTCCCAGCCCAGATCAAGTGTTTGTTCTATAGTTCTGTTCTCCTCATTGCCTTGACTTACATAACGCGTCTCAAATGCATCAGCGAACGCAGAGAACCTCCTGTCATCTTCGGAAAGGGCAGCCTCACCCAAAATAGCCGCAAGTTCCTTTGCGTCCTTCCCTCTGGCATAGGCAGCGTAAAGCTGGTTCATGGTATCGGCGTGATCCTCTCTGGTCTTTCCCTCACCGATTCCCTTGTCTTTCAGCCTGGACAGTGACGGCAAAACGTCTATAGGAGGATATATGCCTTTACGATGCAGCTCGCGCGCAAGCAGTATCTGGCCCTCTGTAATGTAGCCTGTCAGGTCAACAATAGGATGGGTCTTGTCATCCTCAGGCATAGTGAGAATGGGAATCAGAGTAATAGACCCTTTCTTTCCCTTGATACGTCCTGCCCTCTCATACATACTGGCAAGGTCTGTATACATATACCCGGGATATCCGCGACGTCCCGGCACTTCCATTCGTGCTGCGGAGACTTCCCTTAACGCCTCTGCATAGTTGGTTATGTCAGTAATGATAACCAGTACATGCATGTCTTTTTCAAACGCCAAGTACTCCGCGGCAGTAAGAGCCATTCTTGGAGTGGATATCCTTTCAATAGCGGGATCATCAGCAAGATTGACGAAAAGCACGGCGCGCTCAATAGCCCCTGTGCGCCTGAAGTCTGAGATAAAATAGTCAGCTTCTTCAAACGTGATACCCATGGCGCCAAACACGACACTGAAGTTTTCATCTGTGCCGAGAACCCTTGCTTGCCTTGCTATTTGAGCAGCAAGAGCAGCATGGGGAAGTCCGGAGCCTGAAAAAATGGGTAGTTTCTGCCCCCTCACGAGGGTATTTAACCCGTCTATTGCAGAGACTCCTGTCTGAATAAACTCTGAAGGATAGTCCCTGGCGTATGGATTTATCGGGTTTCCGTTGATGTCCACTTTACTCTCAGGGATAATCTGAGGACCACCGTCCCGTGGCCTGCCGAATCCGTCAAAAACCCGGCCTAACATATCCATGGATACACCGAGCTCAATGCCTCTTCCGAGGAATCTCACTTTAGCTGAGGCAAGATTCAAGCCGGCTGATCCCTCAAATAGCTGAACCAAGGCCCTCGGGCCGTCTGCTTCCAGCACTCTGCCCCGTCTGATTTCATCTTTGGAGACTTCGATTTCCACAAGTTCGCCGTACTTGACCCCTTCAACCTGCTCCACCACCATAAGTGGGCCGGCGACCTCGGTAACTGTTCTATACTCTTTAAGCAACTTCCTCACCCCCGACTGCCTTGGCCAGGCCGGTAAACGCAGCCTTCATCTCATGAAATACAGCGTTGAGTCTTTCCTGTTCGTTCTCAGGAACATACTTCATCCTGGCTATAGTGTCACGCACTTCCAACTTCATGACGTCATTGAAATCAACACCTGCTTCTACCGCATTCAAGGCAGAATGGTGAAAGTCTAAAACAGCCTTGAGCATGAGCCTTTGCTTATTGAGAGACGTATACGTATCTACCTCGTGGTACGCGTTTTGGTGGAGGAAGTCTTCGCGTATGGATTTTGCCGTCTCCAGTGACAGTCTGTCTTCAATAGACAAGGCATCTACACCCACAAGTCTGACGATTTCCTCCAACTCCGCCTCTTCCTGCAAAATCTGCATGGCTTCCTTTCGCAAATCTCCGAAGTCAGCTGCAACTGTCTTGGAAATCTGTTCCTCGAGACGCTCGAGATAGAGCGAATAGCTGATCAACCAGTTAATTGCAGGGAAATGACGCCTTGCAGCTAAAGTCGAATCCAAGCCCCAGAATACCTTTGCCACCCGAAGCGTGGCCTGGGCAACAGGCTCTGACAGGTCACCGCCTGGAGGAGATACAGCTCCTATAGCAGTTAATGTGCCTTCCCGCCCATCTGATCCGAGACACTTGACGCGTCCTGCACGCTCATAGAATTCAGCTATCCTGGAACTAAGGTAGGCAGGGTAACCCTCTTCACCGGGCATTTCCTCAAGCCGTCCCGAAATCTCACGAAGCGCCTCAGCCCACCGGGAAGTTGAGTCTGCCATAAGGGCCACATTGTAACCCATATCGCGGAAATATTCAGCTATAGTAATACCGGTGTAAATTGAGGCTTCACGGGCTGCCACAGGCATGTCCGAAGTATTTGCAACAAGTGTTGTTCGTTTCATGAGCGGCTCTCCTGTACGCGGGTCAGTAAGCTCCGGAAAATCCATGAGCACCTCAGTCATCTCGTTCCCGCGCTCTCCGCAGCCGACGTAGACGATGATGTCAGAGTCAGCCCATCGTGCCAGCTGATGCTGAACAACTGTTTTACCGCTCCCGAACGGGCCGGGCACACAAGCAGCTCCGCCTTTAGCAACCGGGAAAAACATATCTATGATACGCTGTCCTGTGACAAGCGGTGCATAGGGAGGAAGCTTTTCCGCATAGGGCCTTCCTCGCCTGACCGGCCATCGGGTCAACATCGTAATATCTTTTGAGCCGTCGTCCGTCTCGACCGTTGCCACCACGTCCACAACAGTGAACTCGCCTTCCTTGATATCTCGAACTATGCCTCGAGTATCATGGGGAACCATTATCCTGTGCTCGACAACTGTTGTCTCTTGGACTACGCCAAGGATATCTCCGGGTTCCACCTGATCCCCGGGCTTTACTCTTGGTTCAAAATACCACTTTCGCTCGTGATCTATACCGGGCAACTCAATTCCGCGTTCGATACGATCACCGACACGGTCTTTAATCTTATCAAGAGGCCTCTGGATTCCATCGTATATCGCCTCTATTAGGCCAGGCGCCAGCTGGACGGAGAGAGCCTCACCGGTAGTATAAACAGGTTCACCGGGCCCGAGGCCGGCAGTCTCTTCATAAACCTGGATTGACGCCTTGTCACCGTGCATTTCGATAATCTCGCCGATGAGCCTGCTATCACTCACCCGCACTACATCGTACATTCTTGCGTTGCCCATTCCTTCTGCTATTACCAAAGGCCCTGAAACCTTAATAATCCTTCCTTCTGCCATACCAGATCCTACCCTCTCTCCTGGAATAAGATGTCGGCGCCGACAGCCTTTTCCACGATCTTTTTCATTCGTGTCCGGGCCAGCCCCATTGAACCCTCAATCCCCGGAATTATCGCCACTGCGGGAAGGGGCTGATCATCAAACGCCACTACGAGTTCAGGCACTGTATTCGCTGCCCGTTCAGTGAGAAATATAACCCCGTACCTACCCCTCTTGAGCGCAGCTATAATCCGTGCGCCTTCTTCAGGCCTACTCAGGGTAAATATGTCAGCTCCAAGGGAACGAAAGCCCAAAACAGCTTCTTCCTCGCCAACCACTGCCATCTTATACATACGTATCACGTAACCTTTCCCGCATGCTATCCTTAGATACCCCGGCTGCTTTGCCTGAAATAACCAGCCGCGCTATCCGTAATTCCTGTTGTTTGGCAAGAATATACCCAATGAGTGGCTCGGGGCCCAACGGAACATATCTGGCCTGCCGGATTGTCCGGCTTACAGCTTCCTGAAAAAACCGCTCTATTTCAGAAAGGGATTTTCCTTCTTCAAGGAGCTTCAGCCCGCGCTTTGCAATGAACTCATATCCTGTCCCTGACAAGACATCTATTAACAAGTCAGGGGATTCCTTTTCATAAGCCTGGATAAGCTTGCCAGGGTCCACACTTCCCCCTGACACGAAGGCATGCTCCACAAGCCATGTATCCCTCTTCATCTTCTTGGCTCTCAAAAATATGGAAAGGTTGAGGAAGTCTATCTCTCTCCGGACGTGTTCAATTAGAAACGGAATTCCGATAGCCTGCACCCTTTCCAGCAAAGTCTCGTGCATCTCCTTGTCAATCATGATGTCTATGACTTCAGGGAAGGGATGTAGGGAATGAACAGCCTCCGCCTTTTCAATTGCCCGGACAAAATCGCAAGGCAGTACACGATCCTCCTCTTCCAGCGCCTGGCTGATTGATTCAGCGCTTAGAGACCCAAGACGGGACATGGCGCCGGCAGGGGAGACTTTGTAGATCTTTGCCTTTAGCATAACCTTCAAATTATGGTAATCGTGTCGTAAGGTAACGAGCTCCGCCAGTCTCTCATCAGGGCTGGTTTCCTTGATGAAACGAAGCAGTTTCAATTCTTCCTCATCCAGGATTTCGTCTATAGGCAATTGCTCCTTCACCGAACTGTCACTGTGAGCATAACCGGCTTCCTCCAGCACCTTGAAAGCGCTATATACATCGGGAGCATCAATCATCCTCTCTATTGTCGCGCGGTCCATAAGCCTGACCTCAACCGCCCGCACTCGGCCTAAAGCATATGCGTATTTTTCTTCAAGTCCCAGCAATTCGTCACCTCCCGACGCAAAAGTGTTTTCAATCGAAGAGGATTTCGGCCACGTCCAGCAGCAGGGATTCATACTCACTGGCCAAGATAGCGTCAAAAGTACAGTTGACTTCAACTTTTCCTGAGCTCAGGACAAACCCTCCGATGAAATCCCCTGAAGCATCAGCTAATCTGACTCTTCCACCGCGTCCTGCCGCATGAAGCTTGGCATTGACTTCCGCCACGATCTTTTCACCTATTGCCGACCGGTCTCGTTCTGACATGATAACTTCCCCGCCTCTATCACCTGCCGCATTAAATAAAGCCTGATTCAGGTAATTATGATAGGTTTCCGGTTCAAGAGACGCAAGCCGGCTCTTGGCTTCTTGGAATACTTCATCAATCAACTTCTCCTTGACCGCAAGCTGCTGTCGTCTGGCGTCAAGATCTGCCAAAGTGGCAGTACGTCTGCCATTCTCTTCAGCTCTCTTTCTGGCTTCAGCCAGCTTCTCATCACGCTTCTTGGCAGCTTCTGCCTGCGCTTCCCGGAGAATCCTCTCTGCGTCCTCGGTAGCAGCCTTCACAATCTCATCAGCTTTTGATTGCGCTTCCTGAAGGATAGTCTCCTTCATCTTCTCAAGCGCGTCCATTTATGCCACTCCTCCGAATTCAATACCAAATAGCACCAGAAGCAGCGTCGCAAGGAATGCCAGCACTGCGTAAGTCTCAACCATAGCCGCAAAGACCAAAGGCTTTCCAAGCTCCTCAGGACGCTTGGCAACTACCCCGAGGCCTGCAGCTGCCACCCTACCCTGAATAACAGCTGAGATAAGCCCGACTATGGCAATGGGCATGGCGGCTGCAATTGCAAGCCATCCTTCAGCAGTAGTCAGTCTAATGATATTACCGGCAAAAACTCCCATTTTCATCATAAGCAAAAATCCTGTCAAGGCGCCGTATATCCCCTGCGTACCCGGTAGAACCTGCAGGAGGAGCACCTGTCCGAATTTGTCAGGGTCTTCGGTCACAACTCCGGACCCTGCAGACCCCACTAAAGCCGTTCCAATTGCCGATCCGATTCCCGGAAGGATAAATGAGATAGCAACTGCAAAAAACCCCAGGATCATTCCTACTGTGATTGACATATCTTCTTATGCCTCCCCTTCCTCTAAAATCTCAATATACTTTGTTTTCTTAGTAAAAGGCCTAAATCTTCTGCCTCCGCCTTCGAAGAACTTGCCATAGAATTCTACATACTGCAATCTGCTGGAGTGCACGTATGAACCGACTACGTTAATTGCAAGATTGAATACATGTCCAATAACAAGTACCACTAGCATGGGAATCCATCCGACAAAGCGAATTGTCAGAAAACGCTTTGCCATGTCGTTGACTACAATAGCAATTACAGATGAGGCAAGTCCCAAGGCCAGTAACCTCGAATATGATAACACATCACTGACGTATCCTGTCAGGTCATAAAGGCTCAAAATACCTGACCCTAATCGCCTGATAATGTTCTTATGCTCTCTTCCTTGCGTAAGAACAAGTCCGATTGCCCCTCCTAAAGCCATCCACTTTCCAACTTTGCTCATTGCGGGATTAGCGAGAACAGAGCCTCCTAATAACAGAAGAAAACCTGTCAAAAAAGGATACCATAGGCCCTGATCGAAAATAGCCTCTTTCAAATTACCTTGCTTGACATTATAGTAGAGTTTTATCCCGAGACCGACATAGAGCTGAATAAGCCCAAGTGCAAAGGATACGACGAGCATCAGCAAAGGGTCATCCAAAGGACTGAACCAAATAGGAGCAATACCGAAAAGGTCACCGAACCATGACCCGGTAAGCGCTCCTACAAGCACACATGCAGCTCCGCATATTGTCATCATGGTGAAAAGCTTCTTTGCCGTGCCTGCCATCTTGATCCTCTTAAGCAGGAGCAAACAGACTATGCTCAGGATAATCCCGTATCCGGCATCTCCTAAGGCCATTCCGAAATACAGAAAGAAGAACGGCATAGCCGAAAATGATGGGTCGATTGTTCCCGGTTTTGGCATTCCATACACTTCAGTTACTGACTCAAAAGGCGTAGCCAATGGTGGATTATCCAGACTGACAGGGGGATTCTCATCATCTGACGGGTCCCGAATCTCTATGTGAACCAAATCATATTGCGATCGTACAGCCTCATTCAGTTCAGGAAGAGAATCTTCACGCGCCCACCCTTCTACCAAGAACGCAGTCCGTGTCGCGGGGCACTCAGATGCCAACGTTTTCCTGTCTAAAGCAAGGGACAAGTAGTCATAGATTGAGTAGATCTTGATACGCTCATCAAGCAGTCCCTTTGCTTGCCCTGTGAGCTCTTGGACTTCCTCATCAATCTCAGACAGCCTGTCCTCAATTATCCTAACAGCATCTGCCGGCGTGCCCTGCACTTCAGGGAGAAGCTCAGGCAGTATACTGCGGGCTGAAAGGACTTGACGCACCTTATCCCTATCCTCACTCAGACAGAAGGCCACAATCGGGATGTACCGGGCGCCGGATGACGGGCCTGGGATAAAATGTGCACGAGGACATGATTCGCCGAGCTCCGTCATGATGATTTCGTAAAAACGAGACGGGATTTGATAAAGATCAACCGACGTACGTCTGGTGCCGGCCAGTTCGGGAACGGGTATATCCAGCCATTCCCACTTGATAAGCTGATCATATTTATCCAAGAGAAGGGACTCTTCATTACTTCTCTTTGACAGTCCTTCGTCAATCCTTCGGCACTCTTCGTAGATCTTGTGCCCTTCTTCAACCCTGCTTCCCAGGTCATCAAAGGTTGAGTTCGGAAGGTATACCTTTCCTCCGGCAAACTGCTGAACAATGTTTTTCTTAATCCACTCAAACTTATTGAAAAAGTCTATACAAAACTCCAGTTCCATAAGTGTCCTTGATAGCTCTTCCTGTCGCTTATCGAGATCCGGAGCGACTTCCGACAAATCATACAGTGAGTATTCTTCGGATTCCACTTCGGTCTTCTCGATCTCAACGACTCCGACATCTTGTAACACTTGGATGATTCCGTCAGCGGAAGACACAGGCGCAACAAGCGACACCTTCTTCATCTTAGCGATTGCCACTTTGCGTCACTATCCTCTCCACTACTAAGTCCGCAGCACGAGGAATGTTAGCTCGCGCCGCATCACGAAGCTCGTCACATTGTTCTCTACTTCGCTCCAAAGACTCGGCAGCTTCCGCCTGCGCTCTGGCCTCTTCAGTCTCGACTACGGATTTCCCCTCAGTAATTGCCTGAGCGATGGCACTGTCTATCAAAGCCTCTGCATCTCTGCGAGCATCCCGTAGGATTCTTCTCGCCCGCTCCTCGGCTTTCCTCACTATTTCATCACCGTGAGATTCAGTTTCCCGAAGCTGCCTGAGAACATCGTATGCCAAGCCTCTCACCCCCATCCTACAGCCAGTTATACTCTATAATACATCAAAATTTAAACTCTGCAACAATGAAAACCCTAAGGTCTTTGTGGGCAAACCGAAAAAGCGCCAGGTTGCATGAGTACAGAAGCGTGTTTACAATGTAATTTCATAACCTTTAAGTTATTCGCGAGAAACCCCTTGTATCCTTCAGTAAATTCCTCCCTGGTAGGTTTTCATAGATCTTCGATCTTCACATTATTAAAAATCTCTTGGTTTCTTGGAACTAGAATTCATAAGCTACGTTGTATATTACTGAAGTGGAGATTTGAGCCCCTCTATCATAGAGAAGAGGCCTGCTCCACACTGGCTAAGGAGCTCCTGAAACCCTATAGTTCGAGGCGCGCGCCCTTTTTGTGCATTTGAGATTTGGCTTTGTTCTACCTCCAACATATCCACGCCAAAAGACCACCCTAAACCCGGCAAGAGCCGCTTCTGGCACACTATACCCTAAAATGCCAGTCAGGCGGCTCTTGCTTTCATCATATTCGCCCTCTTAGTGTTTGTCCCTTGTTGAGAAACGTTGTCTTTCAAACAAATGCTTTTCCGCCTCAACAGCAGCTACGGCACCATCACTTACAGCAGTGACAACTTGCCTCAGCGATTTTGCCCTAACATCCCCGGCAGCAAACAACCCAGGTGTAGAGGTTCTCATTCGATCATCAGTAATAACATAACCTCTTTCGTCAGTATCTACCATAGATTCCACAAATCCGGTATCAGGACGGCTACCGATTGCCACAAAAACACCGCCGGCTTCCATAAACCTGGTATCACCTGTTCTTACATCCCTTAACGTTACACCTTCAACTTTACTGTCACCAAGAATTTCACTAACCACGGAGTGCCAGCAAAACTCAATTTTAGAATTGCTAAAAGCGTCGTCTTGCAGCACTTTGGTGGCTCTGAGCTCCCCCCGTCTGTGAATAACCGTCACCTTTGACGCAAATCTTGTGAGGAACAAGGCTTCGACTATGGCTGAGTCTCCCCCTCCGATGACCAGCACTTCTTTTTCACGGAAGAACGGCCCGTCGCAAGTAGCGCAGTAGGATACTCCAATGCCTCTAAGCTTGTCCTCACCTGGAACACCAAGACTTTGAGGCACTGTCCCCGTAGCGACAATCACGGTTCCGGCAGTAAATTCTCCTTCGCCGGAAGTCACCGAAAAACATCCCCGGCTGTCCCGAGAAACACTGTTTACGGCAGCATGAATGAATTCTACATCAAACTTGCGTGCTTGCTGTTCCATGCGCTGCATCAAATCAGGTCCGGAAATCCCTTCGGGAAAACCCGGGTAGTTTTCGATCCAATGGGTGGTTGCTGCTTGTCCGCCTGATACACCTTGCTCTGCCACTACGGTGGAAAGCTTAGCGCGTCCTGCATAAAGAGCAGCTGAAAGTCCTGCAGGACCTGCGCCTATAATTGCTACATCCATGTTTTTGCCTTCATGGAGTTGCAAGGTCACTCACCTCCGCTATTGTCAGAGATCCGCCTAAGTATGAGTTCATTAGTCTTCGCTCGCTCTCCGAAGTCTTGGGTTACCGGTGACCGATATGCAGTCCCCGAGTGCAGCACCGGCCTCAGAAAACGTACATACCTTGCGGGGCCACCCCGCACGGTACGTACACCTTCCAGAGCTAGCGATTACTTATGGCGATCTACTTACGTCTTTGTCTTCTTACAGTATCCTCAAGTTTCCTTATTATCACACGAGGGAGTGCCAACTTAGCTACACTTGTCTCAGCTGCCAAGTCCACTCCGGCTAATTCGTCTTTGTCAAATTCAATTACCAATCTCCCTATGGTTTGACCGGCAACAACAGGAGCAATGAGGGGTTCATCAAGAACGATTCTCTCCTCAACAAGGTGAGAAAGAGCCCGCGGGACTATAAGCCTCATGTCATCCAGGGGTATTACACTGACTTCAGGTTCGGTTCCCCCTTCAACTCGAATCTTTGTAAGAGTCCTGCCTTTTTCTGCGAAAGTCATCACGTGAAACCTGTCAAAACCATAGCTGAGAAGCTTCACTGAATCAGACCATCTGGCATCTGAGTCTAGAACAACTGCTATGAACTGAACCCCGCAACGGGTAGCTGACGCTACGAGACAGTAGCCGGCAGCTGCCGTAGTCCCTGTCTTTACACCGTCTGCGCCTTCAAACGACCAAAGCAACCAATTAGTGTTGGCAAGTTTGCGCCTCTCCTCAGATTCTCCTTGTGTCAAGGTCATCTCTGCTTCCCGTGTGCTTACTATATCTGCAAATAGAGGATATTTCAACCCATATCTGGCCATAAGAGCCAAGTCGAACGCAGTGGAATAATGATTTGGCTCAGTAAGTCCATGTGGGTTGGCAAATCTTGTATTCGATGCACCCAGTTTCCGGGCTTTCAGGTTCATCATTCTCACAAAGTCTCCTTCTTTGCCTGCGATATGCTCCGAGATAGCAACACAACCGTCATTACCTGATCTAAGCATGGTTCCGCGGATGAGATCTCCTAGTTTTATTTGCTGACCCGATTTGAGCCACAATGAAGAGCCGGGGATGCTTGCTGCATTTCTACTGACCGTGACAGTGGATTCCATATCGCCTAGCTCTATTGCAAGGAGCGCAGTCATTATC
This sequence comes from Bacillota bacterium, assembly GCA_012518595.1. Lineage (GTDB taxonomy): Bacteria > Bacillota > SHA-98 > UBA4971 > UBA4971 > UBA4971. Next base: position 12,877 of record JAAYRV010000076.1, on the reverse strand, counting down.
TTAGTGGTGCTGGCAGGATGCATGCGCATACGCTCATTCTTCCCGTAGACTACAGTACCGGTTGTCGCCTCAATTAACACTGCCGACCTGGCTGTTAAATAGGGCCCCTCTGTGTAATTCGGGACATATGACACCTCAGGGTACCGTTCTGCCCTTGTATACAGCCTACCTGTGACAGGAAAGAGCAAATCCCCGCTTATAACCGCCGGAACTGTCAGGGCAATACATATGCAAATAACGGCTAAGACCAGAGTCCTTCCAGAGATAACCAAACATATCCACCTACACTCTGACGGCAGGGTTCTTCCAGTGTTATCTCTACCTTATGCTGTCATTTTCCATCCTATGCCTTGCGTTCTGAGTCAGCGTAGATCCCTGTCAGGTTCCCCTACCTTTAACGCTTGGCGTTAACCGTGAAAGTCAAAGACCACATACTAATATCATCCGTAAGCATGAAGGAAATTAAGACGGGCTTCTCATAAGTTACAGATAATGCCAAAGACAATAGCCCGACCTGAAGGCGGTTGGCTTGAGGAGATGAAATGTCAATGAAACTTTTGCCTCGAAACTACCTGAGATCTTCAATACGGTTAGGAGTCGTGCTCGTCATGGGGGTTCTTCTTTTAAGTCACGATATCTCCGCAGAAAACGGCAGTGCATCCACTATGTCAATAACATGCAACGTGCTACCGACCATCCAAGCCTCATTCCCGGTGTCGCTGCATCTCGGTGACGTCACGCCTAACCCTGACGAAGACATGTCTTATGTAACATCTGAGCTGCAGGTTGTGAGAGTATGGTCCAACACGAAATGGGCATTGAAGATCCAAAGCGATGCGATAGACGGACGTCTAAAGGAGTGGACAGGAGAGCAGTACAGTTCCAGAGCCTTGTCCTTTCCACTAGAGTGGCAGCTGGATAAAGGAGGCGTATTCCACAGGGTGACAGGAAATGAAGCCATAGTAGCAGAGGACCGGCTCCCTACAACCGAACAAGGATCAACTGTGGAGATTCGTTTCAGACAGCAAATTTCTTACGAGGACGTCCCTTTGGCGGATTCCGGCGGCATCTACAGAATTGAAGTCATATTCACAGCCATACAAACTTATTAGAAAGCCGGCTCAAACCTAGGAGGTGGTTTACGTGTCAAGAAAACACCCATTTACCGCGCTTTTCCTAGTGGCGATCGTTACAAGCCTTCTGTCTTTATCCTCTCCTGTCCAAGCCTTGCCAGGCACCATATCACGTAACAGCATAGTGATGCGAGTAAGTCCCACTTACATCGCAACCCAAGTCCGTGATGGGGACTACATAGGGCCGATAACGGTATCGAATACAGGGCCTGTCCCCTTGGATCTAGAGGGTGTTGTCCACGAAGGCGGTCATAACGAGAATGGAATACCGGTATTTCCGGCATCAATGAGCAATGCTTCAGCAAACGGAGTCCTCCTGACCTTAGAACCGACTGAGTTTAGGCTCATGCCGGGGGAATCAAGGTCGATTAAAGTTAGAGCACACGTAAGTCGCGGTTTCTCCGGAGGAGCGTACCCCATCATATTGCTACAAGGAAAACCGGCAGGAGGCAAACAGGCAGAAGAGATCCATGCCAGATCTCAAGTGGGCGTACTTACTCTCATTACAGTTGCAGCCGGCAGAAAGCAAGAGCAAATCTGCGCCTCGACAGACATCACATCCATTGTTCTTTCGCAAGACCCTGTAGACAAATCCATAACAGTGTCTGCAATTTGCGAAAATCAAGGAAACATCCATACTACCTTGTCCGGAACAGCCATTATCAGAGACTGCCTGGGACAACCGGCTTCTTTGACTCAATTGACGTCTGCCGTATGCTTGCCGGGATATAAACGTGTCATAACCGGACGTTTTGAGCCCGGGAATCTCAAAAAGGGTATCTATGTTGCAGAAGTACTTGTGAATGCGGGAGCGAGCTCTCTTCCTTCGATACCGGTGGCGTTTCAGGTAACTGATATAGGGGTATTATCTCTCAACTATGACAGCAAGACCCATGCCCCCTCCGATACATAAGGTAGCGAGGCCAAGGCTTACATCACGCCTCCTCATCTCGTACAACAGCGAAACGAGGATCCTTGTGCCGCTTGCCCCAATTGGGTGTCCGAGCGCAATAGCACCGCCGTTAACGTTAACTATGTCTGGGTTCCAATGGAGTTCCCTTCCTACTGCAAGAGACTGTACCGCAAATGCCTCGTTTGCCTCTATGAGGCCGATGTCGTCAAGACGCAGATCCGCTCTGGCAAGGGCTTTCCTCGTGGCAGGAACAGGCCCGATTCCCATAACTGACGGATCTACGCCTGACGACCCATAAGCCCTGATAGCTGCCATAGGCTTTACCCCAAGCGCGGCTGCCTTGTCTTTTGATGTTATGACAAGCGCAGCTGCCCCGTCATTGATGCCTGAGGCATTACCTGCCGTAACAGTCCCGTCTTTTCTGAAGGCCGGCCTCAATAAAGCCAATTTCTCCCTGGTAGTACCGGGTCTTGCATGTTCATCCCGGCAGAACACTGTAGGAGCGCCTTTCCTCTGGGGAATCTCCACTTTGACAATTTCCTCGTCAAACCTTCCGTCCGCTATCGCCTTTTCCGCCTTTTGCTGGCTCCAAGCAGCAAATTCATCCTGCTCTTCCCTACTGATGTTGTATATTTCTCCGAGGTTTTCCGCAGTAATTCCCATATGCGTATCACCGAAGATGCACCATAAACCGTCTCGTATCATGGTATCTGTCAATTCTCCGTGACCCATACGATATCCGTATCTTGCTTTCTCAAGGATATACGGGGCTTGGTTCATGTTCTCCATACCACCTGCCACCACCACATCTGCGTCACCGGAAATGATGGCCTGAGCTGCAAGTAATACTGCTTTGAGGCCTGAACCGCATACCTTGTTTATGGTCATTGCAGGCACGTTCGTACTTAACTTCGCTTTCATCGACGCCTGTCTGGCCGGGTTTTGGCCTTGACCTGCCTGAAGCACATTCCCCATAATCACCTCATCAACAGCACCAGGGGCTATCCCCGCCCTTCTCACTGCTTCTCTAATAACGACCGCACCCAGATCGGGAGCAGGCACACCTTGAAGCGTCCCCCCAAAAGTACCTATTGCTGTCCTCACCCCACTTAAGATTACGACCTCACGCATTTCTCGCCACTCCCTATCGTGTTAATTGTGTGATGGAGTAAACTCGGTAGGCTGGGCACTCCCTCGAGAACAGTATTCTCCTTAGTGTACGCTATTCCTACTTTCAGGAAGACATTATCGCATCATTCTGTTTTCTTATAGTCTTCATAGTCAAGGGTTATTCTAAAACTGCGTCCTAAAGTAAGTAATCCGGCTTCCATCTCCATAGTCATCCTTTGCGGAAACCAAGTGTCATAGGAGCCACTGTGAAAAATGACTGTAACACGCTGTTTCGCAGGAAACCCGGAACGCCTGCGCTCATTCTCGGAAAACTCGATCTTGACCGGTATGCCTGTCTCTTTTTCCAAGCAAGCAGTGCCTGTCAGAACTTGATCTTCTCTATGCCAGACATACTCGTACCCGATGCATTGCTTGCCTTCTACGCGTGCGCTCTCGCCTGTTTGACGAACTGAGATTTCACTCTGGAACTCCGGTTCGAAAGGACTCTTACCTACTATGTCAAGTGAGCTTGGATCAACATACCGGCCCACAGCGGTTTCGTCATGGTCCGTTCGCGTGAAATCGAGCAGCGTCTCTTCATACTGTTCCACCTTGTCGTGCTTATTCATGATCTCGATTCTCAGAACGGCAAACCCCGGAACCCATCCTTTGTTTGCTGAAGCTATCGCAACAGCTTTTTGCCACAAGGGATCTCTTGTGACACCTTTCGCTGAAACATACCGGAACACACCGCATGCGATTATCGCGTGGAATATTAAGCAGATAGCATACAACCTGTAGCGATTTGGGAAAATCATATCAGGCACATATCCTCCATATGGTAATATATGTCTATTATACATATATTACCATATGAGATCAATGGTCTTCCACGCTAAGCGCAGCCCGACACGTAATGCCTTTGGGGAGCCGTCCCCGAGTGCAACATCGGCCTCAGAAAACGTACATACCTTGCGGGGCCACCCCGCACGGTACGTACACTCTCGGGAGCCGGCGATTACTTGTGGTGATCTACTTAGTCAAAGTAAGTCAAGCTAGCATTCGGTATACCCACAAGCCATACATTTGAGGCAGCCTTCAACATGAATCACGTTCCAGGTGCCGCATGACGGACACAAACTGAACAACTTAGCTGAAGGGCTATCCTGCTCGAAAAGGCTTGTATCTCCATGTGTGCGCCTGTCATCGGCGTCCCCTTGCAGCTCATTAAGGTATCCGGCAAGGAATTGCCCGATAGCGTCAGGAACGGATCTGACTCTGCCGGGCCCGAACCCGATGCTCCTTGAGCCTCCGATTCCCGTGAGTTGGCTTGCAATTTCCTGGGGATCAACGCCTGAACGCAGCGAAATCGATATTAACCTTGCTATGGCCTCCGTAAACGCGCTTACATCGCTACCTGCTTTACCTATCTGCGCAAATAACTCTATTGGATGACGGTCAACAGTGTTCAAGGTAATAAAAAGCTTGCCCAACGGAGTAGCTCTGACATCAGTGAATCCATCCAGTCTTGCCGGCCTATCAATAGGACGGATTTTGCCCCATACACCGTTTATGCGATGATGTTGCCCACTACTTACTGCTAATTGAGGGTAAGCTCCATCCGGAGCAGCATCACCTCGTGGGACATGAGTCTCCGCGCCTACGGTAAGCACTTGTTCACTACGGCTGCCGTCCCGGTAGACAGTCACCCCCTTGCAGCCCAAATCATTGGCGAGCCTAAATACCCTCTCCACATCATCAGGCGTAGCTTCATTTGGGAAATTCACAGTCTTGGATACTGCATTATCAGTGTACTTCTGAAACGCAGCTTGCATCCGGATATGCCATTTTGGTTCTATTTCATGGGCTGTGACGAATATCCTCTTGACTTCCTCAGGCACGCCCTCCACACCCGTCAAAGCGCCTCTTTTTGCAACCTCATCCATGAGATCATCTGAATCAAACCCCATCTCCTTTGCCAAAGACCGGAACACCGGGCTGACTTCGCGAAGCTGAGTCCCATCGAGAACATGCCGGGTAAACGCAAGACTGAAAACAGGCTCTATTCCGGAAGACGCACTTGCTATGATACTTATCGTCCCTGTAGGAGCGATTGTTGTTGTAGTAGCGTTCCTAACCCTCAGGCCCTCTTCCTCACGCCTGCTTCCCTTCCAGTTGGGAAACACTCCCCTGGTCTTGGCCAGCTTCTCAGATGCCGCCCTGCTTTCTGACTGGATGAACCCCATTAACTCCTCAGCAAGATCCACCGCGTCCTCTGAATCATAGGCTATACCAAGCTGCATAAGGAGATCTGCCCACCCCATCAGCCCCAGGCCCACCTTGCGATTTCCCTTATGCATAGCCTCGATTTCCGGCAACGGATATCGGCTGGCGTCAATCATGTTATCCAAAAAGTGTATAGCTACATGGATTGAATCTCTGAGGCTTTCCCAATCAATACAGGGTGACCCGTTTATCTCTTTGACAAACCTGCCCACATTCAAAGAGCCTAAATTACATGCCTCATAAGGTAATAGCATCTGTTCTCCGCAGGGGTTGGTGGCTTCGTATGTACCTACGTTAGGGGTTGGGTTGAATTCATTGAGCCGGTCAATAAAAATGATACCCGGCTCTCCTGTGCTCCATGCAGACTCCACTAAGAGGTCAAAGACATCCCTGGCCCGAAGCTTTCCGCAAACCTCTTCGCTGCGGGGGTTTATAAGCTCATATTCGCCGTCGTCTTTAAGGGCATCCATGAATTCCTCAGTCACCGCCACGGAAATATTGAAATTCGTCAATTGGGTTATGTCATTTTTCGCGGTAATAAACTCAAGAATATCCGGGTGATCCACGCGGAGTATCCCCATATTCGCACCGCGTCTGACCCCACCTTGTTTTATCGCTTCTGTAGCTGCGTTGAACACTTTCATGAAGGATATCGGACCTGATGCGACACCACCTGTAGTTCTCACCACATCATTTTTCGGACGCAACTGACTAAATGAAAACCCTGTGCCTCCGCCGGATTTATGAATCAGCGCTGCATTCTTCAATGTCTCAAAGATACTTACCATGGAATCCTCAATAGGCAAGACAAAACACGCGGAAAGCTGTTGAAGCTCTCTCCCGGCATTGCTTAGCGCAGGTGAATTCGGAAGGAACTTGCGCTCTGCCATCAGCATATAGAAATTTACCGCTGTTCGGGTAAGTAACGGCATACGCTCATGTACCTTTGCCTCTATGTCTTCCCATGTCCCTTCTATGAGGCCTCTGGATACTAGATCGCAAAACCCGTGCTCAAGTGCAGCCCAGTCCCATGGGGAAAGCTCCGGTACAGGCAAGGAAGCCTCATCCTCAAAAGCAAATGACACCCCTTGAATTGATGACTCCTCTTCATGATAAGGCTCATATAACACGTCCATCAATGCGATATTCTTCGCAACTCTCCATAGCATCTCTTTGGGAGTCTCTATGATGCCCCCTGATTCATCCTTACTTAAGTAACGACTCTCCAGCACAGTCAAGGCATTCGGCGATAGCTCAGGTTCAGGCAATGACAACTCTGACTTCACAAGGATTCCTCCTATAAATAAAACCTTTAATAGTCTGATAAGCATCAAGAAGATTTCTGTGTGGCATATTGATACCAAGATCTGTTGTGCTAGGTTTAGATTTCCCTATCGTGAATAATTCTCCTCCTTGGAAAACGAGCGAAAACTAATGAACTCATACTTAGTCTTCAGGACACACTTTGACGTTTGCCAAGAAAGCATGCAAGTAGCATTGTTCAGGCATGATAGTCTATTGAGTAGATACTGCGTGATGACTAGTGCAGCTCAATACGCTCCCAATTGCCGCGGGCGAAATATTTCGCGCCTAACCTGGAACGGATCACCCATTCCAAGCAGATTCCAACCCATACTGCAGGGAGTGAAAGACGAAAACCGTATATGATGAGGGCAAGGACAGGCATCCGCACGAGCCATGTTCCAATAGTGGTTATTCGCAAAGCAGAGGCCGTATCGCCCGCGCCCCGCAGTGAACCCCGAAAAGTGTCAGCGGCTCCGATGAATACCTGTTCCAGCCCGGCTATCCTTAGACAGGTCGAAGCCAAAAGTATGACCTCAGGGTCGCCTGTGAAGAATGATACGATAACCCGGGGGACAGCAAAGAAAACGAGGGCAAAGCCGCCCATTACAATAACGGCATACCTAATAGATCGATATGTGACTTGTCTTGCACGATCGGCCCTTCCTGCACCAAGGTTTTGGCCTGCAAGAACCGCGGACGCAGTGGAAAACCCTGAGCCGGGCATGAAAGAAAGAGATTCTGCAGCGAGAGTCACTTGATGAGCAGCAAAAGCCACTGTGCCGAGGGATGTTATCATAAAAGATGAAAATATCCTGGCACTGCTCGTAAGCGCCTCTTCCACGGCAGCCGGAACACTGAGATTCACCAGAGTCTTCATGGTAGGCATGTCGACCTTAAGAAGATCTTGAACTCTTATGGGCAGTTTTGATCTCTTATGAAATAGGGCAATTAAGGTAAGAATGCCTCCTGCCAGGTTGGCTACGAGCGTAGCAATGGCTGCTCCCCTCACGCCTAATCTGGGAAATCCCAGCAAGCCGAAGATGAGCACGTAATCGCCGACTGCGTTTATTGTATTTCCGCAAATGGCTACGAACATCGGCGTGCGAGTATCGCCGGCGCCTCTTAGGATACCTGCACCGACCTTTGTCAGCACAAGCAACACAGATCCTGCTCCTACAATACGAAGGTACTCCACGCCCATGATGCTTACGTCTTTCTCGAATCCACCAAGTCGAAATACAAGGGGAGCAAAGAAGTATGTTCCGGCAGTAAACAGAATCCCCAGTACGGTTGAGATAAGCAATGCCTGCCCTGCGGCATGAGTTGCCCTACGGATATCCCCTGCGCCGACAGAGCGGGCTACAACAGCCATAGCGCCGATGGCAATCGCTGAAAACACCCAAAGAACGTTCCAGTAAACGCTTCCTGAAAGGCCTACAGCACTAAGAGCCTGCGCTCCTAAGCGTCCCACCATAGCAGTGTCCACCACCCAAATGAAGGTGTGGAGCACCATTTCAGCTATGGCAGGCCAGGCAAGTTTCAGTATCTCTTTGTCCAGTTCCGGATCAGGATCATGCTTAGTAAAAGCCGCAACAATACCGCTCACAATTCTCCTCCAAAATGTCAAATGTCGCTGTGAACACTACACTTCTTGGATGTTGCATTTCCTTCATCACACGTATGTCCTGCATCAGACGTATGTCCTACTCTAGCAGAAACTCTCGGCAACAGCAATATGCTACAACATGATAACATGCTTTAGCATACTCACACTCCGTAAGTGTCAAACAGTCGCCACATGGAATCACGCCGACATGGTGACAACATCGCGGCCACAGTCGGGCTTAACCCGCCTAAACGCCAATCCGCGGTTGCAAAGAAGACACGCTATATTAGGCCCGCTTAAGGTGTCAGAGATTCTACGATGTGAGACTCTGCGACGTGAGGTGTTCGGAGTGTGAATAATTTTGTGTAAATGGTTCTTCTATCGTTACGATTGAGACTGTAGAGACAATTATGTGACATCGCCTGCCTCATCTTGGAAAATCGCGCTCAAGAATCGCTCGCTTAGGTGTCATGCCTAACCATCGTATGCCAGAGCATGGATAGGCTTGTAATAGTCTTCTGATATAAGCTCCCGGCTGACTGTGCCGCAAGTATCAATACTCCGCCATACGGCGACGCGGACTCCGTTTTTTCCGCCGGAGACTTTAGCATCCTTATCGACGGCCCCTATGAGGCGAGGCCTTTCCACATCCAGGACCTCAGTTGTCACCTCAACATTTCTCAGCATCAAAAGCCCTGCCCTTACCTCAGCAATAAGCCTTGCGCCTTCCATGCGCACCCCTAGGGTCACAGGCACGTCCAGCTGATTCTTGAACCGCAGATCAAGCCCGGCTTCCTCGCTGACTGTAGCGTCAAGCCCGGGAGGCACGTAATCCACAGGCTGTGAGTGAGGGTGACGTTCAATAATCTCCAAACCGGCCCTGAGGACAGCGTTATATACAGTGGTCGATACCTGGCAGATTCCCCCTGCCACTCCGGGCACGCTTTTACCCCCTGAGATTACCCGAGCGTCTTTGTAGCCTTGAGACTTCCGTCTGGGTCCCAACGCCTTGTCAAAGGAAAACACTTCCCCTGGTTGAAGCACAAATCCGTCAATCGCAGACGCAGCAAGGGCAATATTGTGATTCCTGTTCAACTCAGGGTCTTTAACCGTAGTCGAAAAACCGGCTAACGTCGGCAGTTCGCACACTATCTCTGAACTTTCCGAGCTGCCATAGATGTCAGGCGCATACATCCCCCACACCCTTGTGGGCATTACCTTGTATTCACCTGGTCGTTCAGCCCTGATGGAATAGACTATCTCATTTTCGCCTTCCTTAAGGTAAGCGCTGAAGATGGCTACTTTCTCATCACGTACTTCTTTGCGCCCATACCAAAAGCCCCAACTGTAGATGTCATAAGGTGTATCTACAGCTTCGAACCCTGACGGAAGCGGATCTTCGACCATAATATACGTGCGAGGACTATCCGTATTTATAGCAATCCTGACTATTATCTCATCCCCCGGATTCACCGGGTCTGTAATGGGTTCATAAGTGTCACTTCCCTCAACTTTACGGTAGTAACCACGCCTTACCCGAAGACCGTCCTCCTCCGGTGCCAAGGTTTGGGAGGGAGTGTAGTACTCACATGCGACAGAGTAATAGAGCCTCCCCTTGCCTGCCTTCTCAATGACAAGTTCATTCTTTCCGGCAATTAGCTGTCTTGGATCGATCTCTATTATCGTTTCTTTGTCCCACACGTTTTTCCCGGTGAACCTCGTCCTTTCAACCCGCTTCCCATTGAGCACGGCGGTAGCGGTAATATTCGGCGAGATCTCATCGCGGAGCTTCATATATTCAGTCAAGGCCATAATAGCGATAGCCGTGTCTTTAGTGGAATTCCAGGCGTTGCCCAAGCGCGCCTCTGATAGCCATCTCACAACTTGAGGCGCCAAAGGATTGTCAGGGTCTACAGCTAACATGGCTAAAAGCGCATACGCAGTAGTCTCAACACGGTTGTCAGCCCAGTACCACTCGCCGGAAGAAGCCTCCCAATAGGTGCTGGCATCATCACCTCGGGAAAGATCCAGAAGATCACCTAACACTATCTTGGCATCATCCTGCCTCTCCACATTCTTAAGGGTTAAGGCAAGAAGGGCCAACGAGTAGTTGGAAAGCTCTTTGCGTCTCGTTATCATCTCATCAAGACGAGGCAAGACTTCCTCCCCGGTTTCAGACATGACGAACAAGTTATATACCAGATCATCAACATTTCGCGGCGTGTTAAGGAACCTGCCAAGGGCTTTCTTGCCTCGCACAAGCACTCCGTCATCCACATGGAAACCTGCTTTCTTGGCAAGATTGAGGCCATATACTGCGTACGCCGTCATCCTCGCGTTGGGCTTATCGTACTCCCACCAACCCCAGCCGCCTTCGTAATGCTGGTACCGGTATATTCGGGCAAGACCTGCTTCAACCATTTTCGGAAGGTCTTTCGTAACTTCCGGCATTTCAATACCAAGTTCACCGAGGGTCTTAGAGACGATAATATTAGGTAGGAATGAGTTCATAGTTTGCTCCACACATCCGTAAGGGTAAGACGTAAGGTATTCAAGAGCCCCCAAGGCAGTAGCAGCTACCGACGGAGCGAGTCTCACCTCAACACTTACCGTGTTGTCCAGCGCATTTTCAGGGATATTGAATTCTACTTGCGCCTTCCCCCCATGATTTGGATCGTCTCCTACCTCACCGCCTTCAAATTCTTTGGTCTGTCTGCCAAAAGGCAGTACAGGCACACTAATCTCCAAGGCGTCCTGTGCTCTTCCCGCCTTTACGGAAGCGGTAAACTTAGCCACACCTACTTTGTCACATATGACCTTCCAGTCCAAAGAGACCTGTCCGCCGGGGGTCAGGGTTACCTTGCGTTCATTCCCGTCATCCAGTGTGATCCCATCAGCCTTGAGATTAACCTTCGCGTCTATCTGCCTGTCTGTGTAGTTGTGAATGATAGTGGACACATAGGTCGTATCATCCAGCGTAAAGAATCTTGGTGTAGATAGTCTGCAAATAAGATCCTTTGTGGCTATCACATCGCGCGTGGCAAACCCTACTTGGGTCGCCTGAGTATGCGCCCTCACAGTCGCTCTCCATGTAGTTAGGGAATCAGGCATTTGGAAACTCACTCGTGCTGTGCCTTTCCTGTCAGTGACAATCGTCGGCTCCCAAAAGGCCGTATCCGGAAAATCCTTGCGGACATCTGAGTCGTCTGCCTCCTTGTCTGCGCCGCCATAGTACCACCGGGGGAAAGAGTAGTTTGTAATCGTCCTGTTCCAGATTGAACCGTAGAACGCTTTCCTGATATCAGTCGCAAGCTCTCTTTGGATAGCATATATCGATGCATCCACAACACCCAAGGAAACTTCAGCCTGAACAGGGCGGCCTGCATGGTCTTGCGTTTTAATCGTATAAGAAGCCTTCTCCCCCGGGCCATATGTCTCTTTGTCCGGTATTATGGACACATCAAGGAATTTATCCTTCACCGAAACGTACATGACCTTCTCTTGGGAATAAAGACGCTTCCCACGGACTAATGTTACTGTGAAGAACGCGTTAGGACTGAGCTCTTCGGTTATTGGGATCTCGAACAGCCGCGTATGTCCTTGAAGCTCAACCACGTCATGGGAGATTAAGTCACGCCCTTCTACGGCAGCAATTGCCCAAACATGGTCGAAAGCCGTATTTACAAGGACTTTTGCAACATCCCCTATCTCATAAACATCTTTGTCAGTTATAATTTCAATTTCCGTTCCGCCGTAACTCGGCCATCTGCCTGCATCACTTGCCACCCAAATGTATGCTTCCTCAACTATGTGATTCCCCCTGGAATCAGTTCCGGATACCTCCACCACATAGGAACCTTCCTCTCTCGGCGTGAATTCACACACGCCTTTGCCGTCTGCGTCTGTAGTAAGCGTCCCGGCTTGTTCCTTCCATCTGGTGGACTTCTTCTCATCCCACTTGACCTTCATGGATTGCCATGCAAGCTCCGTGGCATAAGGCTTCCCCTCAAGAGTGTCCGCTCTTACATGGATCTCCACCGAGTCTCCGGGAGACACCACATACTCAGCAGGCTGGACCACCAAATCAAAAAGACCTCTGGCCAAGATCACTGAAGTCCTACCTGTTACTTCCCTGAGACTCTCATCAGTAACAGTCGCTTCAATAAACAACCTCTTGGATCTTTGGACCTTCTCGGTTTTTACAACAAACTCCATGGTCCCGCTGTCTGACGTTGTCCCTTCCCCTGAATCTACCAGCTCTCCATAGTACCCGTAGTCCTCATCCATAACAGAGAAGTAGCCCAGATCCTCTGTGGAGTAATAAGGACGGTAATATGTTTGGGAATAGACTGCGTATCTTACCTTCCCATTGGGAACAGGCTTGCCGAAATAGTAAGTGGCTGCGATTTCACAAGATATGTCATCCCCCGCTACATACACTTCCTTGTCAGTGGAAACTTTGACTTCATACTCGGGCTTTCTATACTCAGCCACCTTGAACCAGCCGTAATGCACGCTCCCCCT
>JAAYRV010000075.1 GCA_012518595.1 Bacillota bacterium | reverse complement strand
TTTTTTGCTGTGAGCTTGGCACGATACTTGCACCTAATAAGAAGTGAAGCCGATATTGGGCAGTTGCGAGCAAAGGGACTGTCCATTTCTAATGAACTAGATTGTGAAATAAAGCACAAAGGGGGAAGTAACGTGTCAGCATTGCCATTAAGACAAGACGAAACCAGGCGTTGGATACCTCAAGGAATCGATGAAGATTTAATAGACGAGTACGTAGAAGCAATGGAAAAGTACGGTCCCGGATACCCGGACAGCGGCTGGTTTAAGAGAGCTGCGAAACTCGAGAGAGAGATGCGTGATGCCAGGCTCGAGGCTAGGTTTGACGAGAACTAGGGGCTGTATGCGCAAGGAGTGATAACAGGATGAGTCCGTTTATTCGTGCACATATATTAGTATGTTCAGGAGCAGGATGTGTATCTTCAGGATGTCATGAAGTGTATGATTCGCTCATGCATGCCCTTGAAAATGAGGGGATCCTAAGTGAGGTCAAAGTCATTAAGACGGGTTGCATAGGTTCATGTGACCTAGGTCCGACTGTCCTGATATACCCTGACGGAACCTTCTATCAGAAGGTTAAGCCTGAAGACGCTAAAGAAATCGTTGAAGAACACATAGTCAAAGGCAGGCCGGTTGCAAGGTTGTTCCCGAGGCAGGCTGAAGGTGAGCCTTGCAAAAACGTCTCAAGCCTGAACTTCTTTAAGAAACAGGTCAAAGTGGTTCTTAGGAACTGTGGAGTTATAGACCCTGAGAATATATACGAATATGTGGCCCGTGACGGCTATGAGGCCTTGGCCAGAGTTCTTACGGATATGACGCCGAAAGATGTTATTGACACAATAAAGCAGGCAGGTCTCAGAGGGCGCGGGGGAGCAGGTTTCCCTACAGGCCTCAAATGGGAATTCGCGCAGCGGGTTAGTTCTGACGAGAAATATGTAGTATGTAACGCTGACGAAGGCGACCCAGGTGCTTTTATGGATAGGAGCGTACTTGAAGGAGATCCTCACAGTATCGTTGAGGCAATGACTATAGCAGGATATGCAATCGGGGCAAGCCAGGGATACATCTACGTTCGGGCAGAATATCCACTGGCAGTGAGTAGACTTACCCATGCTATAGAGGAAGCTCACAAATTCGGGGTGTTAGGTGAAAACCTTTTCGGCTCAGGATTCTCCTTTGATTTGGATATTCGAGTTGGCGCAGGGGCGTTCGTGTGCGGAGAAGAGACAGCTCTACTGGCGTCCATGGAAGGCAAACGGGGCATGCCGAGGCCCAGGCCTCCGTTCCCGGCTAACGAGGGGCTCTTTAGGAAGCCTACTCTGATAAATAACGTAGAGACCTACGCGAATATCGCGCCGATAATTCTTAAAGGGGCGGACTGGTTTAAGAGCATAGGGACGGAAAAGAGTCCCGGCACAAAGGTTTTTGCTCTTGCCGGGAAAATAAACAATACCGGCCTTGTGGAAGTGCCCATGGGCACGACTCTCAGAGAAATCGTGTATGAGATTGGTGGCGGAATTCCGGGCGGCAAAGCATTCAAAGCAGCTCAGACCGGTGGTCCGTCAGGTGGTTGTATTCCTGAATCCTTGTTGGACATCAGTATGGAGTATGACACGTTAACAAAAGCAGGCGCAATGATGGGATCCGGCGGATTAATCATCATGGATGAGGATACCTGCATGGTGGACATTGCCAAGTTCTTCTTACAGTTTACTCAGGACGAATCCTGCGGCAAGTGTGTTCCGTGCAGAGAAGGTACAAAAGTAATGCTTGACATCTTGACCCGTATTACAGAAGGGAAGGGTCAGCCCGGGGATATCGAGACGCTCGAGTCCCTTGGTAACACGATAAAGAATACCGCCTTGTGCGGACTGGGACAGACTGCGCCAAATCCTGTCCTTAGTTCAATAAGGTACTTCAGGGATGAATATGAAGCTCATATTGACGAGAAGCGGTGTCCGGGAGGAGTTTGCAAAGATCTGGTCAGGTATGAGATAGATGCTGAAAAGTGCAGAGGCTGTAGTCTCTGTGCAAAGGCTTGTCCTGTTCAGGCCATTTATCCGGTGGCAGGCGAGGCAGCATTGGCTGATGCTTCCGGAGGCGAAGGAGCTCACAAGCCAAAACGGAGAACTTATGAGATTGATAACAGCAAATGTCAAAAATGCGGTGAGTGCATGAGTGTTTGCCGCTTTGATGCCGTGTCCAGGAGGTGAGCATAATGACAGACGAAAAGAAGAAGATTAACTTAACAATCGACGGAATTCGGGTTGAAGCATATGAAGGAGAGATGGTGCTTGACGCTGCACGGCGGGTTGGGATAGATATTCCCACTCTCTGCTACCATCCGGCGATAGGCCCGATAGGGTCCTGCAGAGTATGTGTAGTGGAAATTGAAAACGGCAGAGGCCTCCCTGCTTCGTGTGTGACGCCTGTTAGAGAAGGCATGGTTGTGCGTACCAACACCGAGGCTGTGCGCGAGGCACGTCGTACCGTGGTTGAGCTTATACTGGCGTCTCATCCCCAGGACTGTCTCGAGTGTGAAAGGAACGGCAGGTGTGAACTGCAGGATCTTGCTATGCGTCTCGGGATTAGGGAAAGTAGATTTCACAGGGAGAAAGAGCATAAGGAATGTGATACATCCAGTCCTGCACTGGTGCGTGATGCTGATAAGTGTATACTATGCGGCCGTTGCGTAAGCATGTGCTCTGAGGTGCAGAATGTCGCTGCCTTGGGTTTTGCGTACCGTGGCACTGATGCCCTCGTAACTCCCATGTTCGAGCGGGGGTTGGCTGACTCTAAGTGTGTATCATGCGGACAATGCGCCAAAATATGTCCTGTCGGCGCTATCCACGAGAAAGAGGAGTGGCAGAAGGTTGCGGATTTAATATGCGACCCCGACCTTCATGTAGTGGTACAAGTTGCGCCTGCGGTTCGGGCTGCCATAGGTGAAGAATTCAATATGCCGGCAGGCATGCCTGTAACGGGTAAGCTCGCGACAGCCCTTAGGATGCTTGGTTTCGATGCTGTATTTGACACGCAGTTTGCAGCTGATCTGACGATAATGGAGGAAGGAACTGAGCTCATCGAAAGGCTGAAGATGAAAGGGCCGTTACCTCTGATAACATCGTGTAGTCCCGGATGGATAAGATATGCTGAAACGTTCCATCCGGAGTTTATTCCTAATCTGTCGTCATGTAAGTCACCACAGCAGATGATGGGCGCGGTTATTAAGACGTATTATGCTAAGAGGGCAGGCATTGACCCTGACAAAATCGTGTCTGTTTCAGTAATGCCATGCACTGCCAAGAAGTTCGAGTGTGCCAGGCCCGAGATGAACGCGTCAGGACAGAGAGATGTGGATATTGTGTTAACCACAAGGGAACTGGCGTGCATGATTAGACAAGCAGGTATTAGGTTCCAGGATCTCCCACACGGAGAGTTTGACGCGCCTCTGGGAATATCGACGGGAGCAGCGACGATATTTGGTGTCACAGGCGGTGTTATGGAAGCTGCGCTTCGTACGGTGTATGAGATTGTAACGAAGAAACCCCTTGGCAAGATTGAGTTTTCCGAAGTCAGGGGGATGAATGGAATAAAGGAAGCTTCTGTTGACTTAGGCGGCACAGAAGTCCGAGTGGCTGTAGCCCATGGCTTGAGCAATGCAAGCAAGCTCTTGAGACATATTAACGAAACCGGAGAACGCTACGACTTCATTGAAGTTATGGCGTGTCCCGGCGGCTGCATTATGGGCGGAGGCCAGCCAAGATCCCAAGATCCTGATATTGCTGAGAAGAGGGCTGCTGCGCTTTATGCTGAGGACAGGGGTATGGAGATGCGTAAATCCCACGAGAATATTGCGGTTGCGTGTCTTTATGAAGAATTCTTGAAGAAACCCGGCAGTGACATAGCCCATAAGTTGTTGCATACAACCTACGAAAGCGCGGATGAGGCTGCCAGGGTCAGTCGGAAGGAGGCTATGTAAGATGGCATCTGACGTTCAAGCAAAGCGTCCTAAACTGGAGTCTGTAGGCGGAGAATGCAAATGTCACGGAAAGCTTCCTGATGACAGATTCACGAAGCTCCATGACGTAATTGAAGAATACAAGGACAAACCCGGCTCTCTCATACCGGTGCTCCATGAAGCCCAGAAGCTCTTTGGATGTCTTCCTGAAGATGTTCAGCAATTCGTGGCAAAAGGCTTGGGAGTACCCGAGAGTGAGGTTTATGGGGTAGCTACTTTCTACTCGTTGTTCTCCCTTAAACCAAAGGGGAAGTGGACAATTAGCGTTTGCCTTGGAACGGCATGCTATGTGAAAGGGGCAGCAGATTGCCTCGAAGCTCTGAAAAAAGAGCTTGGCATCGACATCGGCGGGACAAGCGAAGACGGTTTGTTTACTCTTGAGGGAGTGCGTTGCGTGGGAGCATGCGCCCTTGCTCCTGTCGTTGTAATCGGTGATACTGTCTACGCCAAGGTTAAACCTGAGGATATTAAGAAGATACTCGCTGAACATGTAGAGGCTCATTCTGCGGAAGCTCACGTTTCGTAGTTTCCGTAGTTTAGCATAGGGGTCACTCAAGCGACTTAAGTGACCCCGGGTTTGATAACCTCCCATTGCTCATAGATCCCATATCGAAAGGAGAGCGCTCCGGATTTATCGCCGGGGCGCTCTCTTTTGGTCTGCCCGGCATGTTTACTAATCCGAACCCATCCAATACAGGGCGTAAAGCCCCTAGCTTAAGCTGGCTTTAGCCATAGGGGTGTAAGGCCTACAGGAACCCCCATTTTAAATCCAGCCTATTTATGTAGAAATCGATCCTACGGCGTTCACTGCTTGTGAGAGAAGATGCACGATAATTGATGCTTAGTAGATCACCGCTTTGAAGAAAGGGAAAGGAGGATTTTAGACATATTTGGCGAAGAATACAACCGGTTGCACTGATAGCTGCGAGAATAACAGAAATGGCTGCTACAAGCAATATGATATAAAATACAATCGTTTGATATGCTAGGAGAGATCGCAATGAGACCGACGCTTCAGGATATGGCAAGTATTTTGAATTTATCCAAGTCTACAGTGTCACGGGCTTTGGCAGGAGATCCGCGTGTCGCAGA
>JAAYRV010000074.1 GCA_012518595.1 Bacillota bacterium | reverse complement strand
TTGCATACAGTCAATAACCTCCCTGAAGCAATGTAGATATTGTTCTTGACACTGGACGAAATCCTAGTTTTCCGTGTTATTGTCGCTGTCTTTCGATTTGCCGATGGAATCCTCTGTTTGATCTGACGTGTCTGCTTCCTTATCCTTAGGAACAATCTTGACATTGCAGCATGAACCCGAATTTTGTCGTGCCATCAACTTAGAGAAAAAGCCTTCACGTTTCTTGTTTCCTTTTTCTGAACGATCCATTTTAGAATCCCCCTCTATTCGTCAAGTTCATAAATAGCTTTGGCAATAGCATCTCTTATGCGATCAGGTGTCATCATTCCCCCTATGGTCAAGATGCGTGTTTCAGTTGGATGGACAAAGATTAGCATTGGAAAGGCATAAAACCCGTAAGTCTTGTGAAGTTGTGTAATCTTGTTAACACTGCCTGTGGGTATGGCGGTATTTCCCTCAAGCACGTCTGCAAGAGGCGTCTCCAAGAAGCTCATTTCGTTATCAGCATATTGGGATAAGACTTGCTCGAGATGTTGCCGAGTTTCCTGTTCAATGGGAAGCAGACTTGGGTCGAGACAGGATCCTGTTACTAGGACAATACACTTTGATGACGAGGCGTTAAGCTGCCAGGTCTCAGGTAATGCCGGAAGGTTCTGGAACCTGCGGCATTCCTCCTCTGCCCACTGGCTGATATCACCTGCAAGCGAATAATACGCCCATGTTCCATGGGAACGACGTTCGATTAAGCCCACGTCAAGTAGTTGCTTCAAGTGATATGAGATTTTCGACTGGCTCTCACCAAATGCGTCCACAATCTCACAGACGCATTTCTCACCGTCACGGAGCAAAAGAAGAATCTTAAGGCGTAAGGGATCAGTGAGTGCGCGAAAGCGATCTGTATGCTCTATTAAGGCTTTTTCCAAATCAATCTGTTCAGTCATATCAAGCTCCATTGATATATAAATCAAAGTCCATTGATATGTATTCTACCATGATCTCTCAGAGACATCAATACCCATCCCAGAAATAAGTCAAGTAGGCTCACGTGCTGCTACATACGTCGACAGTGGACACAGTAATCCATAGAACAGGCGTGTCAGAGCCGGCGTTACGTCTACCCCCGCGTTTTCCCGGGTGCGTCAGACGTAAGGATGTCATGCTGCACACCGCAAGGTAAGTTCAGTCGCAAACGCTACTTTCTTTTTAGCGTTGACGCTCATTGCCGTAGGCTATGGCATTAGCCTTCATCTTCCGTGTCCCTGAAGCCTGAAGCAGGCGTTGTCGCAGCGACTGCACGTCTGCTGCTCGTCGCAATCCATCCTACATGCTACGTAATCTATCCTATCGCGCACGCACGCGTACCTGACATGCTTAGCTGATCTATGCGTGTGCGTGCCCATCTATACGTACGCCGCCTATACGCCTACACCCGATGTATCCTTCGCGGGATGTGCCCTCCGTCTTCTGTGTGATTTCCTCTCCGGATAGCACGTCTTACGAGCATAGATGCGACATTAGGCCTAAGATGCAGCTACAGCGCAAATATGAGGCGTTGAATTCTAAATAATATATTCGGTTAAAGAAGGATTTCCGGGCGTTGTGTCGTAATGTTGAATTAAAGGGCAACTTAACAGCAATATGTGCAACTTTATGCAACACTGAAACAAACTGACAAGGAGACGAGGCTACAGATGGGAATCACAATCCGAGAAATCGCAAAGCAGGCAGGCGTTTCACCGTCAACTGTTTCACGGGTTTTGAATCGAAAAGGAAACATCAGCAGAGAGACTCAGTTCAAGGTAATCAGCGTAGCCCGTTCCCTGGGGTATCCTGTTCCCGACGATAGGGTTCAGGTTGAGGGATTAGTGGCAGCAGGCACAGTTGCCATTGTATACAATAAGCGGTTATCGCCTCTGGTTACTGACCCGTTTTATGGCGCGGTTGTAGCAGGTATCGAAGAGGGCCTGCAACAACTCGGATACAGAGTACTACTACGAAGCATAGACGGTGCAGATGGGTATGCAGGCCTGTTTGAGCAAGATTCTGCAGGTAACCACAACGATGGGTTGCTGCCGGTAGGGTGTGACGTAAGTCTGGATGTCCTTAATGAAGCGAAGGAACGAGACATACCTGTGGTGCTTGTGGACAATGAATCCAAAGAAGGCAAAGTTGATTCAGTTGTCTCAGATAACGAGGCAGCAGCTAAATGTGCTATGGGGCACTTTCATGCACTAGGCCATCGCAAGATCGCGTTCATAGGAGGTCCGCAAAACCACGTTTCCCTTGCGCAGCGCTACAAGGGTTACGTAAGTGCGCTAGAGGATTTTGGAATGGATGTCCGCAAAGAGTGGGTTATCTTTGCTGAGTCTGTTGAGCTCCATGGCCCTGAGATCGGATATGAAGGCACTTCCGGACTAATGGAAATGCCAGAGAGGCCGACTGCGATTTTTGCAGATAATGATATGACAGCTCTAGGTGTCCTCAAGGCCCTTCACGAGAAAGGAATCAAGGTGCCTGAGGAAGTCTCGGTAATTGGTTTTGATAACATTGAAGTTTCCGCTCATACTCATCCACGGCTAACGACTATGCATATTCCTAAGATGCAGATGGGCTCCCTTGCCGCAAGAAGGCTTGTAGATCTGATTCAGGGTATGGACGTGGCGCCTATCAAGACAGTCGTTTATGCAACACTCGTAATCCGTGATTCCACAACTCACCTTTCGATGTGATGGCCAAAATTGGACCAAACCGGAGGTGATTGACAGAGCACCCAAGATTAATGTCTTGCGAGAACTCCAAAGGAAATAGTCAAGAACTATCATAATGAGGAGGGAATGACGAGATGTCAAGCCACAGACGAAGGTTATCCGTGCTGTTCGCGTCGATGTTTCTGGTGTTGACAATTGTGATTGGGAGCTCAGTCGGACTTGCTGCGTCCAAGACAAAGATCAGATTAGCTACGTGGGCAGGAGTTGATGAGGCTAACGAACTCCAGGAGATTCTTGACCGTTTGAATGCGAAATCCACAACTTATGAGATCATCCAAGAATCAAGTCCTGCTGAGTATGATACGAAGCTCATAACAACGCTTGCAGCCGAAGCAGGGGCGGATCTTTATTGGATCGGCCAGGAGAAGGTGCCGAGCTTCGCGTCAAGAGGAGTCATGATGGATCTAACAGATCGGATGAAAGCTTCAAAACATCCTGCAGGAAACCTTGACGACTATTTCGGACCGACAATGGAGCGCATGATGTACCAAGGCAAAGTCTATGCGCTGCCATGGATCAACCAGCCGGTGATGGTATATGTCAACTTGGATCTCTTCGATAAAGAGGGAATCGCATATCCTGATGAGACGTGGGATTGGGATAAGTTTCTGGCAGTAGCCAAAGCGCTTACCGTGGACAAGAACGGACGTCATCCCGGCGATGACGGCTTCGATTCTGAAAATGTGGAGCGCTGGGGCTTTACACTCAACGGATGGCCGCCAATCCAAATGTTCATATGGCAAGCAGGCGGAGACGTGATATCTGAAGACTTCAAGTCATGTCCGGTAGACTCGAAAGAAGCCATCCAGGGCGCCGAGTTCTATGTCGATCTCATCCACAAGCATCATGTGGCGCCACCTCTTTCAATCATAAGAGACCGTGGTTTTGACACAATGTACACGAACGGTCAGGTTGCCATGTTTATGGGTGGGGCAGCTGATGACCTTGATTACAAGCCAGACTTCCGCTCTCAGGCGTTCATGATTCCTAAAGGGCCGTCCGGCAGGAGATACAGTTTCCTGTGGGTAGGCGGTATGGCGATCAACGCCAAGACCAAGAATCCGGATGTCGCGTTTGAGGCATTCCTTGACCTCTCTGACGCGATCCATCACTGGAAGGTAGTTCCGCCGCGTAAGTCTCTTGCTACCGCAGAGGCGCTAGCCGACCTCAAGCCAGAGAAAAAGCACTCTCTTCCCGCTATAGTTGAAGCAATGAATGACAGTCGCAGCTTCCGGATCTTCCCCAACTACGCAGAGTGGGACAGCATCTTCTGGGATCAGTATGCGGATCCACTCATTAATGGGAGAGGCACTGCCGAAGAGCTGGCGAAACGAGTAAAGCCTTTGCTGGAGAAGACACTCACAAGCAAGTAGGTAATAGGTGGTATATAGCATATTGAGGTAGCAGCGGCCATGGTAGGGTCTCAAGGCGTGGATCTACCTGGTTGCAGCAGGGCGGGTGCCCGGTATCCGGATTTGCGGGTTTCCGGCCCTACCCTGCCCTGCGTTACCTCACTATTTGCTTTGTTGTGTAACGTCGGCTACATGGCTCTATGGCGCTTGTAAGGTGCGCTGTAGCAGGAGCCATAGAATACGGAGGGAGCACGAAATGCACGAGAGTCTTTATCTTGGAACCCTAATTCGCTATGTGCTGACCTTTGTGATGATGGTAGGGCTTAGTCTCGGTGTCTACGGATTGCTCCGGCTTTTTCGTGTTCGTGAAACCTATGCTACAGGCTATGCCTTGATTTCACCATGGCTTGCAGGCTTCCTCATTTTCACCGCAGGACCCATTTTTGCCTCATTGGGGCTTAGTTTCACGTCCTATGACCTTTTCACTCCACCTAAATGGGTGGGCCTGGACAACTATCGATGGCTTTTCTCTGACACTCTCAACTTTTGGCCGTCAGTGAGACTTACATTGTCATACGCTTTCTTGAGTGTCCCAATAGGAGTCATCGGCTCGCTCTTGGTGGCGCTTCTCCTCAGCATGGATATCCGCGGGATTGGGACATATAGGACCATTTACTACATGCCTGCGATTCTCCCTGAGGTCTCAGTCGCCTTATTGTGGCGGTGGCTTTTCAACAGCGAAGCCGGGCTTCTCAATATTGCGCTGAAACCCTTTCTCAGCCTGGCAGGAATTAAGAATCCTGACTGGTTCGGGGATCCCAGGTTCGTGCTTCCCGCATTTGTCATCATGAGTGTATGGGGTGTTTTCGGTACAAACATGGTGGTTTTTCTGGCTGCGATTAGAAGCGTCCCTAAGGTCCTTTATGAGGCTGCTGAGATAGACGGGGCAGGGGGTTTCAGGAAATTTTGGAATATAACGCTTCCGCAAATATCTCCCGTAATTCTCCTTCAGGTGATAATGGGTATTATCGGTGCGCTTCAGATATTCACGGTTGCCATGTTTGCAAGGCCGACTTCAGCTGCGGGACGTTTCATGAATCAGCTTATCTACGAAAGAGGCTTTCTGCAGCTTAAAATGGGAGAAGCATCAGCTATTGCCTGGGTGCTGTTTTTACTCATACTTGGACTGACTTTGCTTGTTTTCCGGTCATCAACTGCATGGGTCTACTACGAAGCGGAGGTGCAAAAATGAAGGGGAATGCGGCAACAAGTCCGGCCGGACTTACTCTGAGGCGTAGAAGACGCATGAAAATGCGGTTATCCAAGGCAATAGCGTATCTTGTGGTCACTCTCGGGGCAATAGTACTACTCGTGCCGTTTTTCTGGATGGTGACCACATCCTTAAAAGACCTAAATGAGGTGTTCGCGTATCCGCCTAAGTGGATCCCGAAGCCTCCGCAATGGCGCAACTATCAAGACGCGTGGCAGGCAGTGCCCTT
>JAAYRV010000010.1 GCA_012518595.1 Bacillota bacterium | reverse complement strand
TATTCCCTGTCGTACCAGAGGTTCTCCTCCGGTAAGCCTGACATGGGTTATTCCAAGTTGAGATGCAATGCGTACGATTCTTGCCAATTCTTCGATGCGAAGAATGTCAGAGTGAGACTTCAGCCCCACTCCTTCTTCCGGCATGCAATAGATGCACCTTAGATTACACTTGTCCGTAACTGACACCCTGAGATATGTGATTTCTCGTCCTAAGGAATCCACAAGTCGGGTCATGCTTCCCACATAACCTCCCCACTGGAAGACACATCATAACCGCCGAGGGATAATACTTGGTCTTTGAACTGCCGAGAGGATATAATGCCAAACAGCTTGTCCATGGACGAAGCATGCAGAAACTCCCTGGTCATAAGTAAATCATAACGCTCCCAGGCAATAGGAACAAAATCCAAACCCAAGGCCTTGGCTGCGGATCTTATGCCGAGGCCCACATCAGCCACGTTATTCGCGACTGACGCAGCGACACCCATGTGGGTGTATTCTTCATGCTCGTACCCGGAAATCCTGTCTTCCCCGATACCAAGCTTCTTGAGTTCAAGGTCAAGGAGAATCCTGGTGCCTGCTCCGCGCTGTCTGTTTACGAAAGAAATACCAGGCCTCGCAATATCGGAGACTCCTTGAATATTCTTTGGATTCCCCGATGCCACAATTAAGCCCTGTTCACGGTAAACGAGATTCACAAGGACATAGTCTTTAGCATCAAGGTACCGCTTTACGTAAGGCACGTTGTATTCTCCTGTCTCCTCATCCAGCAAATGAATACCTGCAATATGCGCCTCTCCCCTCCGCATGGCCATTATCCCGCCCATGCTGCCGACATGTGTGGAAGACAGGCTCACACCTGGATACTTGCCGGCCAAAAGACTCCCCACAAGATCCAAAGCCAAATCGTGGCTGCCAATAGCGACAATTGCGTTATCTATCTCATCTAGATCTCTCAGCAAGTTTACGGTAACTTCCGATGATTCCAAGATCCCTTGAGATGAACCGGGAATCTCGATATATCCGTCTGCTCGTACAAGGGACATTATGGCGCCTGCTCCTCTGGCGAGAGGGGAAGCCACGTACCTGCCTCTGACCTTGCCTACCTTAACCCTTACAAACTCATCCATACCCGGCACTGACACGATCCTCCGAGCCGAGATTGCGTTTATCTTCTTCCTTTCCTCAACTTTTCTTCCTAACATCTTGGCCAGAAGAGGAAGGAGAAACAGCTCGCAGGATAGGGCAGCGGAAACCGGATATCCGGGAATCCCAAGGAACGGCTTGCCGGCTACAATCCCGAGAATTGTCGGTTTCCCGGGTTTAATTGCCACCCCATGCACAAAGAGTTCACCTATAGACTTCACAATGTCCGCGGTATAGTCCTCGCTCCCTGCGGATGAACCTGCATTCACCACTACAATATCAGCTGAAAGAGAAGCCTTGCGTACGGCCTCAGTCAAAGCCTCAGGCTCATCAGGCACGACGTCCCAAAAGACAGGCTCCCCACCCCACTCTTGGACCAGTCCTCCGATGATCCTCGAGTTAAACTCAATAATGTCTCCTGTTTCAGGTGTCACCCCCGGCGGAACCAGCTCATCACCGGTGGGGATTATTACTACCTTAGGCTTCCTGCGGGCCATGACCTGAGTTACACCTGCGGCCAGCAGAGCGCCTAGATCCTGAGCACGAATCTTATGGTTTTCAGGAAGGACAAGCTCTGTCCCGACGATATCTTCTCCTACAGTGCGGACATGTTGCCACGGCTTGGAAGGAGCGATTATCGTGACTGAATCCTCGGTAGTCTCTATTAGGTCTTCTACCATGATCACTGAATCAAACCCTTTAGGCAACGGGTCTCCCGTGTCCACAAATACCGCATCTTCTCCCGGCCGAAGCCGGCGAGGATTGGTCTCGCTCGCCCCAAAGGTCAAATGTGAACGGGTGGCGATCCCATCCATGGCGCATGAATGGTACAAAGGAGAGGACAACCTGGCGAACACAGGTTCACCGGTTATCCGAGAGAGAGCCCCAACATCCACATGAACCGGCTCGCTTTCCATGCGGAGATCTAACCCGTGACTTGCCAAGCCACAGAAAAATTTGTCCTTAGCCTCTTGAAGCGGTGTCCCTATCAAGTAGACATCACGTTTCTTCAACTTTCTAATCCCTCACTCCGCTTAACTGCCCGCCTAGTTGCCCACTTACTTGCCCTGCCGTCATTAAAACAACATCACACTAATCCACCGGCCTTTCTCCACGCCCTCGACATCCTCAGGAATCCTCATTACCCCGTCAGCGTAAATGAGCCCTGAAATCGTAGCAGACTTACTGAAAACCGGGTCAGCCCAGATTTCCCCGTTCTCTCTGCGAAGCTTGACACTGACATAATCTTCCCGTCCTGCGATGGAAGCCACATTTGCGCTGAGTCTGGCTTGTGTCGTTCGCCTGTCAAGAGTCGTCCCCATCCACCTGGCGATTGCAGGGGCGACAAAGAGGTTGAACACAACCAAACAGGACATAGGATGGCCGGGTAAGCCGAATACGGGCTTGCCTTGAGCCACAGCAAGAACAGTGGGTTTTCCCGGTTTTATTGCCACACCGTGGATGAGAACACCGGGGTCGCCCAAAGCTTGAATAGCGTCTCTCGTAAAATCCCGTTCTCCTATGGAACTCCCTCCGGACACGATAACCATGTCTGATTCCCCATGGGCTTTAGCCATGATCTCTTGCATGGCAGTATACTCATCCCTTACAATACCCCATAATTTCGGTCTCCCGCCTATAGCTTTGACTGCACTGTAAAGTGAATATGCGTTCATATCGCGAACCTGTCCCGGGTGAGGAGAATCTGAAATACCGACAAGTTCATCTCCGGTGGAAATGACGGCAACTCTTGGCCCCACTGCAACTTTAACCTCAGCACCCCCCATAGCTGCCAGACCTGCGATATCAGACGGACGCAACCGTCTTCCCACAGGAAGTATCAATGTCCCGGAAGCTATATCTTCTTTAGCGCCTACAACGTTTTCACCGGGCGCGACAGAATGAGTCACAGCGATAGTGTTATCATCCATTACCTCACACATCTCTACCATGACTACTGCATCTGCCCCTTCAGGCATCATGCCTCCTGTGGCAATAGCTGCACACTCATGTGGGCCCAGAGACATCGTGGCAGGCTCACCCATGCGGATTCGGCCTCTTAATGCGAGAAGAGCAGGAAGCCCCTGGCTTGCGCCGAAGGTGGAAGAAGCCGGGACTGCATAACCATCTTTGGTGGATCTGGCAAACCCCGGCAAATCTACAGGAGATACGATATCCTCAGCCAAGATACGGCCTACCGCATCCTGTATACTGACTGTTTCACTTTCCCTTGGCCCCGTTCTGATGTATTGCTTAAACTTATCCCATGCCTTAGCACGCGGAGTCAGAGACAAAAACAAGGGCATCTCATCCTTCACCACTCTCTTGGAGAAGCCAATTAGCAGCGCCTGCAAGCTGTGACAATGCGCCACGTAAATCTTGGCGCAACACGTCGCGGACAGGGCCGTCTGCGATGATTTTCCCGCCTGCCATAATCACGGTCCTGTCAGCAAGAAACGGAATCTCTGTGACATCGTGAGTTACAAAAACCGTTGTTACCCGGGTCCTTTTGATTATGCGCTCCAATTCCGCAAGGAGCGCCATCCTTGTAGGCACGTCCAGAGAGCTCATAGGCTCATCAAGCAGCAAAAGCTCCGGCCTGAGCACCATAGCCCGGGCCAGACTGACCCTCTGACTTTCACCCCCGGAGAGGGAACGTCCGTGTCGCTTGGCCAAATGCCCAATCCCGAAGAGCGCAAGGGCCTCATCTACCCTCACCTGCACCTCTTTCTTAGGCACATGCCTCATCCTAAGCCCGATAGCCACATTATCAAAGACTGTCGCGTCCAGAAGATACGGCCTCTGGAGGACCATAGCCATGCGTCGCCTGGCCTCAATCGCACTGATTTCCTTGCCTACATGGCGTCCCCCGGCAAATACTTGGCCTTCACCGGGGTGTAAGAGGCAAGCTATTACCTGCAAAAGCGTGCTCTTACCGGCACCGTTTGCGCCGATAACAGCAACGTTCTCTCCGGGGCATATCTCGAAATCCGGAACATCCAACGTGATCCGAGAGCCCCGCTTCAGCTTCACACCCTTAAGCTCGATAATAGCTTGTCTTGCTGTCACCTTACTGCCTCCTATTGCTTACCTCCTATTACTTACCTCCTCGTACGTGCCACCTCGTACGTGCCACCACTTAATGCAAGTCTCCTCTTTCGTTGGAATTTGGCCTGTCCATATGCTTTCCAAACTCGGGGCGCCCCCTCACCCAAGCGCCGGCCGCCCCACCATCATCACCATCATCACCATCACAATAAACGTAAGTCGGCAATGCCATAGTCAGCCTTGCTGTTGGATCCGGGTGAGGCTTGCGTTGATGATATAGGTAATTCCCACCAAAACAATACTCAGGGCTATCGCAAATCCGAAGTTACCCTTGGAGACTTCCATAGACGTAGCTGTCGTCAGCACCCGGGTCTGTCCTAAAAGATTGCCCCCTACCATCATAGACGCGCCGACCTCAGCAACCACTCGGCCGAAACCTGCCATGACCGCTGCCAGCACTGAAAGTCTGGCTTCTCGTATGAGGATACGCAAGAGTTGCCATGACGAGGCGCCAAGAGACAGCATCTGTAGACGTATGCCCGGATCCAGTTGTCCGACGCCTGCCATAGTGAAGCCTGTCACTATCGGCAGAGCAATGACCGTCTGGGCAATAACCATGGCAGTCGGAGTATACATCAGTCTGAGGAATCCTAAAGGTCCTGTCCTCCAAAGAAATATGCTTACCCAAAGGCCGACGACTACAGGAGGGAGGCCCATCCCTGTGTTGACAAACCCTGCTATGCGCCGGCGTCCCCGATGTGACCACAGAGAAAGTGCAGTTCCTAAGGGCACGCCTATTGCAGCGCTGATTATCGTTGCAAGTCCTGAGACTCTGAGAGTCAAGAAGGCTATACGAAGCACTTCACGGTCTCCCTTGAGTAGGAGACGAAAAGCTTCGGTAATCCCTTCGGCTATCAGATCCAACTCTCAATCACCCTCCGAGTTCTTCCATGCTCTTACCGGCATCAGGGAAGAACAACGGGCTTCCGTACTTGTCAATACCAAACTCGCTGATAATTGCCTGTACTTCTTCAGATACCATGAACTCGACAAACGCTTCTCCGCCAGGCCCCTCCACAACCTTATGCTTTTCAGGGTTAACCTGCATGACGTGGTAGATGTTAAGGAGAATCGCATCTCCTTCAACTAGTACCACTAAATCCAACCGATCCTTCATAGACAGGTAGGTTCCACGGTCAGTCAGACAATATGCCAGCTTCTCGTTGGCAATATTAAGCGTATTCGCCATTCCCGTCCCAGCCTCTAAGTACCATGCGTTCCCTGACGGTTGAAACTGAAGCTTATTCCACACTTCCTTCTCTTTCTTGTGTGTGCCTGAATCATCAGCCCTGGAAACAAAAACGGCCTCGCTGTCCGCAATCTTCTTAAGAGCATCAGTGGCAGATTTGAAGCCTTTGACACCTGCCGGATCCTCAGGGGAACCTACAATTACGAAGTCATTGTGCATTACAAGCTGTCTGTTGATTACGTCTCCGGACTCAACAAGTTTCATTTCTGAGGCAGGAGCATGGCAAAGAAGCACATCTGCTTCGCCTTTCTCTCCAAGAGCAAGGGCTGCGCCTGTTCCTACCGCAATTGTCTTTACGTTGTATCCGGTTTTCTCTTGAAACATCGGGAGAAGCACATCGAGAAGCCCGGTATCCCGGGTACTGGTGGTTGTTGCCAGAATAAGCTCCATCGGGGCTCCAAAAGCAGTAGCACCTACACTAAGCGCAATCATCAGAGAAATAGCCAGAATCGACATAAAACGTCTTGACATCAGTAAACATCTCCTTTCCAATTACAGGAGGCTAACAAGTTTCCCTGCAAGCCCTCGGGCCATAGTCTCATCCATGGCCACCGGTCAGTTGCCATTACCATCCTTTATCAGTATCAGGCAAGATGACTCGGAGATCCGAGTTGACTTGTGGTTACCTGAAATCACCTCCTATTCCGGCACAACTTGGATACGGTAATCATAAACAGGCTCTATATCGTCCTCCTGCATTAACTCTGTCTCACCATCGCACACAGGTTCTTCTGTATGTTCTTCATACTCGGGCTTCGTGTGATCCCCCTCTACAGGTTCCGTGTGATCCTCGCATACAGCTTCTCGGTGATCTTTGTCGTCTTCGTATATATGCTCCGCATGATCTTCTTGTGCAGGCTCAACATTGCCTTCGTATACGGATTCTACGTGTTTATCGAGAGCAAGCTCTATGAGCCCTTCAAGCTCTATAAGCCCTTTTGGAATATTATAATTATCAACCAGCTCTGCGCCGGGATAATAGTGACTTAGTATGTCTACATAGGTGTAAAGCGGAGCTCCGTCATGTGCAAGCATTGTCGCCATGCCCTGAGCGCCCCATTGACTCAAGCCTACACCATGACCCTTCCCGACACCGTCAAATATCAAAACCGTTGATGAACTGAGAGACTCGCGGCTTTTAAGGGTTTTTTC
>JAAYRV010000073.1 GCA_012518595.1 Bacillota bacterium | reverse complement strand
TTGGCCACTGTACGCGAGCCTACAGGTTCAGCAGTATTAATGTAGTCATCGGTGACAGCCTGCAATATCTTTTTCTTTCTGTCATCCATATACGAATAAGGGGACACCTTCTATCACCTTCCGTTAGCACTCAAATGCAACGAGTGCTAAACTCCCTGAATAAAACATATCACCCTGTTTCACTCTTTGTCAAGGGGATTCCTAAGGGCTTTTTGCCGCTAATTGCCGGCATCATACCAAAGCGCTTCTTAATAAGGTCCACACCACGACTACAGTCGCGATCTGCGTACATACACCCCACGGTGGACGCAATCTACCATGCCTAATAAGCCCGTTATGGCTGGGGAAGAGAAATTCATGTTTACATGGCGACCTGTCTCTTTCCATACGAAGATAGGCGACAGCCACCTCCAAATCAGGTATAGCTGCAGCCAATCCTCCAAAGAGCGCGCATCGCCCCGCGCCTGCTCTTATCGAAATACAGGCGATTGCTACGACTGCTGCAAAATCTAATACTCCATGCACAATCCTACTGTAGTCAGAATGGGGAATTGCATCCAAAACGATGTGACTTGCCAGGCCCAAAGCGCAAGCTGCATACGGGTTGCCGACTGCCTGTCCCAGCATCAAACCTACGGAAAAGTGGGTCACTGCGTACATAAAGGCCTACTCCTTTAACCTTCCGGACATTGCTTCTCTGTTTACTTTCGCTTCATGAGCATCTGAGTCCTGTTACGGTAGTCTGTGATTCTTGAGATTCTCTATGGATTGTCTTACCGAGGCAACCGTATCATGAGCCAGATTACATATGGTTTTCTCAGCCTTTTTCCAGGCTTCCGGAAAGACGGGAGGAATCTCCAGGTCGTACTTGACGCCGCTAATGTCACTTTCACCTTGCATTACTACGTTGATACAAGAAAACACAATCAGGGAGAAAGCTATAATGATTGCAACTCCCTTCGATGGGGTAAGTCTCGTCCCTTTTTTCACGTCTTCAAATCTTGCAGTATACGAGAAATTGCGTCTGCGATGTATACCGCACTCACCTCCGCTTCCTGTCTCTTAGTTTTGTCAGAACCTATCTCAACTATCACAGCCCTTGGATGGACATGCTGATTCCACCTGGCATCATTACGCACATTAACACCGCGGGAGAGACCGGGACATATCTCATCAAGCTTTGCGTTGAGCTGATAGGCAAACGCCAGATTGTTTCGCCATCCGGGGTGAGGCAAGCCATACTTATCAGTGGTGACCACGACAAGTACACGAGCAGCCCGCACGCCGTTGATTTCTACAGTTGGGAAACTGGCAGAAGCGGACAACCCCGCGTCTCTATGAATATCCAAGACAATCTGAACAGACTTGTGCGTTTCCAGAATCCCGGTAATGGTTTTTTGCGAGTTGGTGTAGGATTGTCTCCAAACAGGATAATCATGAATCTTCTTTGAGTGTATTACCGGTATGCCATGCCTTTCCTGTAATGCAGAAGCCAGGCAGGCGCCGACATGAATGACCCCTTCTTCACTCCCCCACAAATGGTCAACGCCTGAGGTTAATCGGTACGCCTCAGAACTGTGAGAATGATAGATGGCCACAAGGGGATCCCCTCCCAGATCCTTTCCAGGACTTACTCTCGGTTCAGGCACAAGTTCATTTTCAGAAGGCCTCTCCGCATCTGCCGGAATGTTTGTCGGAACAGTCAAATCCCTGGTTTGTCTACTTGAGACACCTTCAGATTCAGGTGATAGATTAGGATCTGTCCATTCCTCTTTCAAGATCTCAACGCTATCTGACAAGCCCGGAGCGCTTTCAGCTCTCTTTGTAACAGGCAAAGAGAAACAAGGAATTCCGATTGTAAAAAAAGTTCTGGGATCAGCAAGATCCGCATCAGATAAAGCGAACAAAAAAGTCCTCACGTCATTACTGCCGATAAGGCTTTCTTTCTTGCCCTGTGTCTTGTCTGTGCCTCCAAATACAGGGATGGCCTTCTCGATTACCTGCCGTGGTGAAAAAGTGTCGAGCATTTGCTTTATTTGGTTCTGTATCTTCGTCTCGCCTTCAATCAGTATGCCGGATAAAACCGGCAGCACACCGCCGGAAGGAATAGGATCTCTAAAGTAGCCGGCTAAGAATATGCCTATGCCAATGCTGCCAATAAGGCAAGCTATATATAGTAAAGCCAGCCACCTGGCGCTCGGAGGCTTACGCCTCCTTAGCCTAGCCACACAACATCCCTCGCCCTCATTTAGGTACTCATATAACTTATCTATATGAGTCGGGCGAGGGAGTTAGACTACGACAAATATGTCAATATCTTGTCCCAATCTATTGAAGGGTGTAGGGCTGCATTCAGGCCGGCTGCAAGAATCGTGGCCAAATCTTCCACCAAATCGTCAACTTCCTTCGGGGTTACCACCAGCGCCCCGAAATAGGGAGAAAGCATCTTATTAAGATAACCGCGCCGTGCCATTCTTTCCTGTGCTTCTTGAGGTCGGAAGACTTCCCCACCTCTTTGTC
This sequence comes from Bacillota bacterium, assembly GCA_012518595.1. Taxonomy (GTDB): domain Bacteria; phylum Bacillota; class SHA-98; order UBA4971; family UBA4971; genus UBA4971. Next base: position 7,019 of record JAAYRV010000073.1, on the reverse strand, counting down.
CCTCTATGAAGTCCATAGCATCCATAGCTATGGTTTCCGCAGCCACGACTGTAGGAACACCTATGGCTATTACCGGCACGCCCAGGCTGTCTCGATTAATCCCCATTCGTCTGTTACCCACACCCGAACCGGGACTGATGCCTGTATCGCCCATCTGTATCGTGGCGCCAAGGCGTTGTGTGGACATAGACGCAAGTGCGTCAACTACAACTACCACATCAGGCCTAACGTTACCTACCACACCTCTGATGATTTCTCCGGTCTCAATTCCCGTAAGTCCCAGAACGCCCGGGGATATGGCGCATACAGCCCTCATACCGCCTCTGAGTTCTTGAGGAACAAGATTGTGGAGATGTCTTGTGACTGTCAAGTATTCAATGGTACGCGGACCCAGAGCGTCAGGTGTGGCCTGCCAATTCCCCAAGCCGGCCACAAGCACTGTGGCGTTTTCGGCCAATGGCGCAAGTCTCAAAAACTCCCTTGCAAATACCTGGGCCAACTCTTCCTCAATCTCTTTACTTCCGGAACGAAGATGCTTCGAATCAATAGTCGTGTAATTACCCCTGGCCTTTCCGAGAATACGTTCTGCCTCGGGAGTCATAACCCGAACCCGTGTAATCGTGGCGTAACGGGTTTCTTCCGTCTCAGACATGACTCCAGGGACTTCTTGTCCGGTCCTACGAGAAATAAGATCTTGGGCTTCGAGAGCCAGATCCGTTCTTACGCTGTAGCTCTTCCATATTACATCATTGCTGTCATCATTTTGGAAACTGTATTCATAACTCCTGGCAACACCTGATTTACTGCTTCTGCTATTTCTTGTGACTTTTTGAATGTGTCTTCTCCCCTGGGACATGCAAACCACCTCTCACATATAAGCGTAGCTTTCCCAGTCAACTAAGCATCTATCCCCATCTGAGACCAAAAGCGCGTCGTCTTGATGCTCCGGGTTCAAGCAGAAAACACGAGATGTCCGTCAAAAAACATGAGCGATCTGTCACAGGCATGGACTGTGAAGATGAATGTGACCCTTATCCAAGATGTGTTATAGGATGACATTATCACAGAACAACTAGAATTCCTGTCCGTAAATGTTGCGCTTCCTATCATGTCGTGGTAAAATTACTGTCGTAATTCTCCATTGGATGAGGAGGTAGAGTTTTTTGGCAATCCACAGATCAGCAATAAAGAGAGCAAGAACGTCAAAGGAACGCCAACTGCGAAATACTGCAGCAAAATCCGCAGTGAGGACCGCTGTTAAGAAGTATGAGGAAAGTCTGGAGGAAGGAGATATTAATCGCGCTTCCGAGTTGCTTAAGAAAGTTGACAGCGCTCTTGACAAGGCTGCGCAAAAGGGCGCCATCCACCGTAATCAAGTAAGCAGGCGCAAGTCCCGTCTTACTCGTAAGCTTAACGTAATAGCCGACGAAGCCAAATCTGACGAGAAGGGGCTCGCTTAAGAGCGAGACCCTTTGCACAGGTAGAGTGTAAGTCGTTCCAGGATAACCTGATCAGGACTCCCTGAAGTCTTGAGACCTATATCCGCCTTAACCATTGCGTCAAAAGCATTCTCCAGTTCCTCCAGGCTGAAGTTGTCTGCCTGGGCCAAGCATTTACGCGCGACGAATTCATGCACGCCCAAAGATCCCGCTACCTGTCTGCTTGACATCTTTCGATCTCTTATGACTTTCGCTTTGAGAATAAGCCGTACCTGCCTGGCTATAAGATACAGTATCCTAAGAGGCGCCTCTTGGAAAACAAGGACTTGATTGAGTGAACTGATGGCTTTCTTGGCATTCCGTTCGCCTATTGCATCGACAAGGTCGAAAATGCCGCATTCCGGCGCTCCTCGAACCACACCCCTTACGTGTTCCATTGTGATTCTCTTCTCGCAATCCAATGCTATCCCAGCATAATCATATGCCTTTTCCACACCTGCCACCAACTGAGCAAGATCTGTGCCAAGAACTGTCACAAGATACTCTCCGGCAGCCCTATCCATGATAATCTTCTTAGAGCGCGTATATCCGGAAAGCCATCCTAAGGCCTGATTTGGGTAAAGACGTCGAAATAGTACGGCTCGTCCTTTCTTGGAGACAGTCTTAAAGAGTACAGTCCTCTTATCAATCGTGGATGCAACAAGCACTACAACGGTTGTATCGGGCATTCTGTTCAAAGCTGCGCTAATTGATTTTCGATTGTCCTCTGAAAAGCTGTCAAGATCCCAAATCAGGACAACACGTCTGGTTGAAAACACAGGCGGTGCCATAATTGCCGAGCCTATACTTGATATGTCACTTTCGGATCCGCGGAATACGGTACAATTGAAATCCAGGAGATCCTTATCTACTACTGCCTCCACCAGCTCTCGGGCTTTCGCATCGCGAAGAAAGCCTTCTTCTCCGTACAACAGGTAGACGGGTTTAAACTCGCCTCTCCTGATATCACTTGTTATCACACCCAATTTGGTTGCTCCTCTCACTTTCTGACTCTTATCTTAACCCTTTGGACACATCATCGCAATCCCCGCTACGGAGTAATCCACGGAGCAGTGGTCACTACAGGTTTACTTTGCAGAGGCGCTGACTTCCAACTGACCTGACCCGGATGAGCCTTCCGCAAGTTCGTATGATCACAGCGCCGTCCAGGTCTGTCCGGAAAATCATGGACCCTGATCTCTCCAAGATTTCCATAGTCTCCGTGGCCGGATGTGAAAAGGGATTTGGCCCTACGGATATTACTGACACCTGTGGTCTGATAGAGTCTGCAATGCTAACGTTAAGAGCATCTCTTGCGCCATGATGGGGCACTTTCAACACACTTGCCCCCAGGTCTTCTCCTGAATCCAAAAGCGCATCCAGCTGCCATTCGCCTGCATCTCCCGTCAAGAGTAAGGTAAATCCCATAAACTCCATCCGCATAACCAGTGACAGAGCATTCAGATCCGTCTGAGTATGGCACATGTGCGCCTCTTTTGAAGAGTCAGCACCGGGATTAAGCACAAATATCCTGACACCATCGCCTACATCGATCCAGCCGTCTTTGACAAGCTCAACTACAGGCACATTTCTTTCGTTTGCAAGCTTTACTAAGGCATAATCGATATCAGGCGCCATGTGTTCGGGGATTTCAGGCTTTACAAGCAAGCCTACACGGAATGAGTCTATCACTGAAAAAAGCCCTTTTATGTGGTCGTAATGAGGATGCGTACAAACAATGACGTCTATGTACCTTATCCCTTTACGCTTAAGGAACGGCAGAAGGGTATCTCTCCCGGGATCCCTGGTTCCGCCGGGTAATCCGCCGCCGTCCACAAGGAATAACCTACCTCCTGCGCTCCGGATAAAGATCGCATCACCTTGACCGACTGCAAGAAAGACCACTTCAACCTCGGGACGTTTCACTGTTTGGTACATTACAGAACCCGCTGAGAGCGCCAGTATGAGAAGGACAATCAGATTGCGCCTGGCATAGAGGGCTCTAATATTACGCCTCGGCGCCCCAGAAACAGCAATCCCAAGGTAATATGCGACCATGAACCAAAGCCCGGGCCTTCTTACTTCGAAGATTCCAAAAGGAATCCTTGACAGGAACTCGACAGTATTCTCAAGAGCCAGTAAGACTAGGCTGTTAGCTGCATTCAGCGCCGAAGCGGCAGACGGAAATACAAGACCGACCAACGTAGCATACAAGCCTATCAGGACTGCAACGCCTGCCAGAAGTACGCATGGAACATTTGCGATAATGCCAATAGGCGTAAAGACCCCGAAATACCACGCAATAAGAGGAGCTGCTCCTGCCTGAGCTGAAACAGACAGAGCGAATCCATGAGATAAGTAATACCCGAGCGGCTGAAACCACTTCTGAACCTTAGGATACAAATAGATTATGGAAAGCACGACAAGGAATGAGAGTTGCGCACCTGCGTCAAATACGGCATAAGGGTTTGTGGCGAACATTACGAGAGACGCTAAAGCTAATGCGGACTTTGGAGCTATCTTCCGCCCTACGACTCTTGGAACCGCTGCAAACGAAAACATAAGGGTTGCTCGCACTATAGATGCACGAAGGCCGCAAGCAACTGCATATATCCAAATAAACATAAGAGCAACTACAAGTCTTCCGGGCATTGGCAGCCTCAAAGGCATAAGAAGAGTCATAACCGCCAATACTACATAACCCACATGAAGGCCTGAAGCGGCAAAAAGATGTGATGTGCCTGTGGCTTCTAAGGCAGACTTCATATGAGACGGGGCCTGCCCCAAAAGCATTCCTGACAGCATCGATGCATGACGAGGCATGAGGGTGGACCCGCAAGTTGCCATAACCGTATCCCTGAACCACACTGCAGCACGCCGCATCAGGTTTGGCTTGCGCCAATCCAAAACATGGATATCACGAGTGTCCTCCACGTAGAGTGTCCCATCGAGTCGTCGATAGGCCATGATTCTTTCCATGTCAGGCTCACCCGGATTTAGGGGCGCTCCGGGCAGATAGAAACGCCCGCAGGCGGAAACAACATGGCCCATCTGAAATTGTGAGCCGCCTTCCGGGCCGGTTGTCCCTGTTAGGAGTATGCGCATGCCTCCTGAGTCTATATCTCCGGAAACTATCTCTCCTGTCACAACTATCTTCCATTTTCCTTCGTCGTCCACCTCAGGCATGTCAGTGACAATCCCTTGAACCTCGCAAGTCTTACCGGAAATACATGACACAAGCTCCCTGAGATTCTGTCTTCTCACTGTGCACGCATTCATGACCAACGCGCCTAAGAGTATTATGACGCATGCGCATGCCACGTGGCTCACATGTCTCATCAGACGCACGCGCTCTCGCTCCTGAATAAGGAAACGGGCTGTTACAAAAGAACCTGCAACAACACAAAAGCCTGTCACAAGCACTACTCGGACATTGCATATTTCCGCCAGCACCACTCCTAATGTAAAGAAGCAACCTATGAGAAGAAGACGATCTTCCCCGGACATCTTCACTCAACTCCCGGTTTCGCTAGGTATGAGTTCATTAGTTTTCGCTCGTTTTCCGAAGTCTTGGGTGGCCCCGCACGGTACTTACACTTTCCGAAGCCGGCAATTACTTATGGCGATCTACTTAGTGGACTGTAATCGAATCTTTGAGATCTCTGTATTTCTTCTCACCTATTCCGGAGACTCTCATAAGGTCTTCCGGCCGTTCAAACCTACCGTTGGCAGTCCTGAATTCAAGTATTCTCTCAGCCAATGTCTGCCCAATCCCTGGTAGCTCCTGGAGCTGACTTGCGGTTGCAGTATTGATGTTGACCTTGCCAGGATCAGAGGCGCCGGCAGCAATATGCATCCCATCTGCGGTAAACACAGGCGAAGAAGATATGCCGGGAATATAGATCTGCATGGAATCAGTGAGTCTCATAGCCATATTGACGGCTTCCTCCATCGCCGAGTCATCAAGCCCTCCGGCGAGTCTCACAGCATCTGCAACACGCGCATTCTGTGGAAGAGTGTAAACCCCGGGATTCTTAACTGCACCGCACACATGAACTACCAAGTCCTCCGGTTCCTCTTCTAATTTGGGGCTTCTCTCATCTTCGGATCCCCGGTTCCCATCACCTGTTGTGCTTTGGCCTACGCTTTCCGCCCCGCTCATATTGGCTGATACAGGACCCGGATAGACCACGACCGGCGGACTCATAGCTCTCCTCGCTAATAGGACGATCCCGCCCACGGCAACAGCTAAAAGCAGTATACAGGCAGTTAATTTCTGTCTCCCTGTGAAATCCCACATAAGATCCACTCACCTCCCAAGCAGGTTCCCAGAGACCTTTTAGCGGTATTCTTCGTCTATTATTAGGGCTTCAACATGCGGCGCATATCGCCTTCACAAAGGGGATTATCCTTATGGATGGTTTTGGGGTGAGATTTAGGATGGATTTTTCCCATTCTTACCATTTCAGATGAAAAACCCCGCCTTTGCAAGGCGGGGATGAGAGGATGTCAATCTGTCACTATGTTTATGAGCCTTTCAGGAACCACGAAGACGTCACGAATACCCTTATCTTGAATAAGTTCCCGAACCCTGTCACGGCTCAAGGCTGCTTGTCTCAGGTACTCGGGGTCTTCGCCTTTCGGCACGCACATCCTGTCGCGAACTCGTCCGTTAATCTGAATTACAATTTCGATTTCGGCTTGAACCAAGGCGCTTTCATCCGCAGCCGGCCAGCCTTCTTCATGAATACTGTCGGTGTGACCAACCTCGTGCCAGAGTTCTTCAGTAATGTGAGGCACAAAAGGCGCAAGCATCAAGAGAACAATCTCAACAGCTTCCTGCATTACCTCCATTGCTTCAGTCCTGGTTTTGGCCGCGTCACGGAACTGGTACAATGAATTGACAAGTTCCATTACTCCTGCAACAGCCGTGTTAAAGCTATACCTATCCAAGTCCTGCGTGACCTTTTTCAGCGTCGCATGAACCTTCCTGCGCATTTCCTTCTCTTCTGAATTGAGGCCGGACATGTCAGGTTGAGCATTGTCCGAAGACCCGAGTTCACTTTGGAACTCATGTACAAGCCTCCAGATTCTGCCCAGGAATCGTGACGCTCCTTCCACCCCTTGTTCGCTCCACTCAAAATCCCTGTCAGGCGGGGACGCAAACAGCGTAAAGAGTCTGGCCGTATCTGCACCGTACGTATCCAGCATTTCCTCGAGACCGACGATATTCCCCTTGGATTTGGACATCTTGACGCCGTCCTTCAAAACCATACCCTGAGTAAGCAGACGGGCAAAGGGTTCATCGGTTTCAAGAAGCCCGATATCATGGAGAAACATAGTGAAAAACCTGGAGTACATCAAGTGCAATATCGCGTGTTCCACTCCGCCGGTGTACTGGTCCACAGGGAGCCAGTAATTTGCTATCTCCGGATCCCAAGGCTTATCTTCCATTCTGGGACAGGTAAATCTAATGAAATACCACGATGAGCACATGAAAGTGTCCATTGTATCAGTCTCGCGTCTTGCAGGGCCACCACA
>JAAYRV010000072.1 GCA_012518595.1 Bacillota bacterium | reverse complement strand
ACTGACGGTTAGATAATATGTAGACTCACGTGTATTAACGGAGGAGACTCGCATGTCAATTGAACGTTTGAATCTTCTAAAGATGAAACCGCAGAGGACGATCGTAAGGTTGCCGAAGATAATTGCGCTTGTAGTAGTTGCCGTTGCCATTCTGTGGACAAGCCTGCCTGTTTTTGCAAGCGTAGAACAAGTGGGCTCTATAGGTATAGGGACGCCTGACTGTAGCAGCCTCACCCTCCAGTGTGAACTTGAGGCAGGTGCAGTCTTTCGAAGCCTCATCCCCGGCCCTTTGGCCAATTGGCGGCTCAACCTCTCAGGTGACTGCGTGTGGCAAGTGAACCCTGTAGTCACAGTGGTAGGACGAGGACATGTCATCGCGAGCCTTCCCTGCCTAAGCACGAACCCAGGATGCGCCCGGGAATTCACGGATGCAAATGGCATCGACGCGAAGAGCGTTGATGCACTGATGAATGCAGCGTCGCAAGATACAGGACACGTTGACCTGTCCCTGGATAGATTATTTCTACAGTATGAATCAGGCCGCGCTCGCGCTATTATCGGTAAGCAAACTGTTAACTGGGGACTGGCGACTGTATTCCGCCCCACCGACCTGATCACACCGAGAGATCCCGGAGCATCCGGAGAAGGAAGGCCGGGTAAGATTCTCGCATCTCTTTTCTGGCGCACGTCTCCTCTTACCGGAATTGAAGTGGTTCTAGGCGAAAAGCTCTACGGAGGTCGAGCTGAATTCCGTGTAGGCCAAACGAATCTTGGGATCCTCGGCCTAACCAAACGCAGCAATCCGGTGGGTAGCAGCAATCCGGTCGGAAGTCTCAATCCTGCCTGCAGCAGAAACGCGGCAGACCGCGATAACTCGATCAGGCGCAGGAATGAGATAAGCATTGTGAACCTGGCTGCGTCCTGTGTCGAGACCGCAGTTGGCCTGGATTTTCAAGGAGGGCTCAGAGGCATCTACGGGGAGGCATGTCATCGCCGGACGTACGGTGAAGCGGGGCAGCAGAGCTCAGGCAGTATCCATTTGGGCGCTCCTGCTGAAATGGCCACAACTTCCGGTACCATCGGATGGAAGACAATACTTCGCGGAGGAAACCTTGTTTTTGCAGAGTATTACAGGAATCATGTTCGGTTAGGCAATGTCAGCGCAATAACGCAACTTGCTGCTTTAGGGCTGACGTATCAATATGATGAATTCACCACGTTTGGTTTGGTAGGTGTTACTGACCTGGCAAACGGCATCTGGACTGCAACAGGCACACTTACTTCGCTTCTTAGTGAAAACCTTGATCTCAACTGCGGTGTCAGCATCACAAAAGGTCCCCACGCCGCGGCACAGGTCATGCTAAAGTGGTATCTCTGATCGTATTGGGCGTTAACTTCAATCTTAGACATTGAAATTGGCAGGCCTGACTTGCCTGCACAGGCATGAATTGTATTAGGTAGGGGCGAGAGTATGATCACACCCGGTATGGATGAAGAGAAAAGACAACGAATCATAGAAGCCGGTATAGAAGAGTTTGGCAAAGGATATGCCTTGGCGTCAACTAACGAGATCGTAAGGAAAGCAGGCGTTTCCAAAGGCCTTCTGTTCCACTATTTCGGCAGCAAAAAGAATCTGTTCCTCGAGGTGTTCAAGGAGGCCACAGTGAAACTCCAGGAAAGACTACTCTCATCCCACGAGGCTGACCAGGAAAACATGGCAGGCGATATCTTCCACCTCCTTACAAGACTTGCCTTAATCAAACTCCGGCTTTTCCAGGATGAGCCTGCCCTCTATCAGTTTCTTGCCACAGCAATCCAAGATTCACCTGATGAGATACGACAAGAACTCCAAGTATTCATTGATAGTGCTGCAGAATACGGAATCGGCAGACTCTTGGATGGGATTGAATTATCAGACCTGCGACCGGACGTTGATCCTGTTAAGGCAATAAAGCTGATTCAGCTTGTTATGGATGGGTTTCAGCAGGACTATCTCAGGAGAAAAGACCTTGCCTCCCTCGATTGGGACAAAGAAGTAGCTGAATTCACTGAGTACATGGACATACTTCGGAAAGGCTTAGGGAGGGGGCAATCGGAACCGACGTAGTTAACTCCGACGTAGCTGACTCCTAAGAGAATGCCGGGCATGAGGCGACCGGATCATGGCAAATCAGGCTGAGAAGAACCCAACCCAGGCAATCTTGGCTGGATTGTAACAGGCGAGGGGCCGGGGATTATGCGCCCGGCCGCCCGATATCGTGCCTAGCCCACATTCCTTCAAAACTGACGTGGGAAAGGCCTCTATACGCGCGGGAAGCAGCTTCCTCCACAAACCTCCCGACACTGACTACATCCAGAACGCGCCCTCCGGCAGTCACAAGACTCTCCCCGCCCAGGCGAGTCCCTGCGTGGAATATGAGGACACCGTCCTTTTCGGCCTGCTCCTTATCTACAACGATCTCTTTACCTAACTGAGGTTTCTCAGGATATCCAAAAGATGCAGCTACCACGCAAACGCATGCCCCGTCCCGCCAATCAAGCGTCATAGAAGAGCATGTCCCCTCAACAGCCGCCTCCAACGCATCAACGAGATCTGATTCCATCATCGGTAGGATCGCCTGCGTCTCGGGGTCACCGAATCTGGCGTTGAACTCGAGTGCCATCGGCCCCTCCGATGTAAGCATCAACCCTGCGTAAAGGACTCCGACATAACGGCGTCCTTCAGCTGAAAGCCCTCTTATCGCCGGCATTATGATCCCTTCCAAAATTTCAGTCTCAAGGGAGGCATCAAACCCGGGAGCAGGAACGACGGCACCCATACCCCCAGTATTCGGCCCTTTATCCCCGTCTTTGGCGCGCTTGTGGTCTTTTGCCGTAATCAGTGGAAGAGCAGATGTCCCATCAGTGATAACCAAGAAACTCGCTTCACGACCGAAAAGGCAATCCTCAACAATAATCTCAGCGTCGTCAGCAAGGTGCGAGATCGTATCCACTGCATGCTCAGCCTCGT
>JAAYRV010000002.1 GCA_012518595.1 Bacillota bacterium | reverse complement strand
CCACAATTCGCGATGCAGACCTGATACTTGTCATGGATAACGGCAGTATTATTGAGACAGGCACTCACAAAGAGCTCCTCGATATGAATGGCTTCTACGCTGACCTTTATAACAGCCAGTTTACGGGGGTGGGATCGGGTAGGGAGGCGGTTTGACTATCTGATTCTCCTTTGTCAGACTTTAGCATCAGCGATCTTGAGACTTTCATGCGCGAAGCTCTCCTTGAAGCCGATCGGGCAGGGCAAGCCGGTGAAATCCCTATTGGCGCTGTTGTAGTTGTTGACAAAAAGATCATCTCACGAGGGCGGGCCCAGCATAACGAAGTGCGTAGTCAACTAAGCCATGCAGAGCTAATCGCCCTGCAGACAAGATGCAAATATCCATTAATCCGCCGATTCTTCCTCTTCACCGGCGCGATAGGATAGGATGTCGCCCGGCTGGCAGTCCAGCTCGCGGCAGAGGGCATCCAGGGTTGAGAAGCGCACGGCACGCGCCTTGTTGTTTTTCAGTATGGACAGGTTGGCCATGGTTATGCCTACCCGATCTGCCAATTCTGTCAGGGAAATCTTGCGTTCCAGCATGATTTCTCCACCCAGTAAAGTGGCATTTCCGGTAACAGCGGGCTCTGAAGCCAAAGGAGGAACACGGAACACAGCGAAACGGTTCTCTGAGAGGGATGACGGCAGGCTGATCTCCTGACGCCACCCCAGCCGATTCAATTTGCTTACTCGCAAGTTGCTACTAGCCCAGTGGAACCGGTATTGCCATAACTTCTAAGCTGCATACGTTTTCCCAAGGTATCAATACGAATCTGGCAGTCTCAGTGTTTATTACGCCTTCTTCGCCGAATAGCTCGATGGTTATTCCAGAAAGATCGAAAGGCGCAAGAAGTAGCAGCCCTCTGGATACTCCCACGATCCTCACGTTTGACGCTTTTTTGCAGCAGCATCCGCACTTAAACTCGACAGCCCAAGGTAGTCTGCTTACGCTCGTGCATTGGCCGATGAAAGGCCCAAGTGGATGGTTGTGCAGCGATTCTTTAAAGAGTTCCTCGACACTCCTGGGCAGTAAATCTTCCATTACTGTTGCCTCCTTTCGGCGTTCTTGCCTGTTGGCAAGCTTGACTATCATCAAGATATTCGTTGATAAAGGAGTACGTTACTACGTCAAGCCCTAATGTTGAATATGACAATCCAGAAAGGTCTATTGACTTTAGAGCACTTCCACCGGAGGACCGGCATACGATAAGTGTGACAACCCTTCATAAGGAGGTGCTTTTGGCATGGACGAAAAAATGCCTGAAGCCAAATACTGGGGAGGCGTGGGTAAAGACAGTTTGCCAGGCGATTGGCCGGGTAGCGGTGGTGGAGACACCGGTGCTGATCTCTTGCCTGAGATACGCTTCTGGACCAGAATCATGAAAGAACACTCAATGTTCATAGGGGCAGGTCTACCCTGTGACAGGTCTGACCTCATAAGAAAAGCCCAGGAGTTTGAAGAAAGGTTTGCGGATCTTGAAGCTAAGGTAAACCGCGCCACTACAATAACTCCCAATTTACTCAGAGCGCTTCGGGAAGCAGTCTCAGATCTGATTGAATTTAAACACTCACTTTTGCGCATGATGCTTCAGTGCCAATTACGCCCTAATCTATATCCGTTACTGATTGACCATATAACCCGTGAAGCAGTCCATTTTCTCGCTCTTTTGGAGCTCGCTGCCAAGACTCAGCCCGGGGAAGCCCTCCATTTGCATATGTTGCTCAGTCGCGTGGTATTTTGGATGCGTATCATGAAGGAGCACATAGAGTTCATAATACATTTATTGGACCCGTCTGAGAGATCTCTCATACATCAAGCTCAAGAGGCACGAAGGACCTTTGTGCAGTTGCTTCAGACAGCAATGGAGTTGGAGTCAATGGCAGAGGCGAGACCGCAATTCTTCAACGAGGCAGCGAGGTTTGTGGATGAAGCAATTGCCAGAACCACGGAACTGCGCGACTTTAAGGCAGCTGCAAATGAACTATTGCTCATGTGCCGGTTATTGAGTGCAATCCCTTCGCCCCTCTTAGCTGACCATGTCCGTAGAGAGGCTGATAGGGCAATTGTGGAAATGCGAGAGATAAGGGAGCATATACCTGT
>JAAYRV010000071.1 GCA_012518595.1 Bacillota bacterium | reverse complement strand
TGATGAGAGAGAGCATATCCGACACGGAAAAAAAGTTCTCTTCAGACAGGATGGTCGAAGAGTACTATAGCAGGTTGTATATTCCAACCCTAGCCTCTAAGCAGGTAGCTGTTGTGACCAATAATCTTGGAGGCAGGCCTGGCTAAGTTCAGGCATTCATTCTCAGATCGATGCCATGTGTAGATCAATGTGGTTTTCTTCGGGCCTATGTGGTTGTATCCGGTTGCCGGTAGGTCTTGGGTTTGTTGATTGGTTCCATTGGGATCTCGTGCAATCTCGGGAGATGCTCTCGGGAGATGCTATCGACTGGAAAAGTGGAATAAACGTAAATCAACCTGGCGCTTCAAGAAAGCAAAGCGCGGCGGGGATGCCGAATTCCCGCCGCGTATTCGTCATGTGTTCATGTGTCATGTGTCGCTCATGTACGGCATTAGCCGATGTAAAGAAACGCTTACTCAGAAGTCGCTGCTACGTACACTCTATCTTTCCCTGCGTGTTTAGCCTGATATAGAGCATTATCCGCTGCAGCTACAAGCCGAGACACTTCGTTAACGTCATCTGTCCCTGAGCATCCGATACTGACAGTAATTTGAGCTCCATGAGGCAACTCGCAGTTTCGCACTGCCTTGCAGATCCTCTCAGCAACAGTAAAAGCTTGCTCAATCGAGGTGTTCCATAGAAACACAATAAACTCTTCTCCGCCCCATCTGACAACCAGGTCATCTCCGCGCACAAATTTCTTTAGGAGAGAAGCTACAGCACAAAGAATCCTGTCACCGAATTCATGACCAAACTCGTCATTGATGCTTTTGAAGTCGTCAATATCAACAAACAAAACAGCTGCAGGAAGCCTGGCTGCGCAGAGTGTGGTATCAAGATACCGCCTGAAACCCTCCCTGTTAGCGACACCGGTGAGCGAATCCGTGGCAGCTCGAATCGATTCTTCCTTGTATGCTTGCGAAAGGTAGAACTGCCTCCATAGAGCATAGATAGCGGAAAGAAAGAACAAAGAGGCAATAATCCCACCTGTTTGGGCAAGATGGATTAGGAGCATGGAAAAAAGGTAGTAACTAGGCATGAACCATCGCAGGCTTTTCTTCAAAGACCGCACTAATCTGGTTATGAACGGAAGCTCAGGATCTTCAATGTATAAGAGCAGACTATAAGCACCGGTAAGAACTAAATGATACGTAAGAATCAAGACAAGCCCATAAACCAAACCATCAATGGATAATGAATCCAGAGGCTTCGTAACCCCCGGAAAAACCGTAGATACCGCATAATTGGCGGCAGCTATTGCTACGGCTACACTCCCTGTGTTAAACATGAGCCTGGAAATTCGGTCACGGTTACGTATTCCGTGCCATACCAATGAAGCCAGGATAAGCCATGCAGTCCCTGATAGTCCCGTGGTGCAAAGAGCCGCAATTATGATGGGGTAACCCGGCATGAAGGCCGCGTCAGGTGTTAAGAAAACAGTCTTGTCCAAGAACAAAAGATGAGACAAAGCCCAGAATCCCACCAGGAGCCAGTCGTTCTCAAGTCCTTGAGTCGCCACTGCCTGTATAAGGATTACCAAGCCCAAAACACCGGTCACCCATTCATAAGCTCTAAGGGATCGTCGGTCACTCACTGGTTTACCCTCCCAGTGAACACTCTCTTGTCTTATCGATTCCACTGTTAGCCGTTATTTGCTTTGAATAAATCACTAGTGCAAAATCTTGGACTCAGCACTTCATCAATTCCTGCTACCTCAAGTCGTATCCTCCCTGTGGAAGGCATTACCATCCACCCAACAGGTCACCACAGCACGTCCTAGCAAGTTCCAGTACGTTGCAGCACATCCCAGTGCGTCCCGGAGTTTATTTTGACCCAACTTGCGACCGGAGTCATAAGTGTGCGGCCGACCCTTTGTCGAAATACAAGAAAGGTTATTGCCTATATAATACACTAGTAGAGATAATTTACCAAGCCTTACCTTTTGCCTTTTCTTGTCGGATGTCGTGCATTTATGTTCTCCCAGGCCTACTGATTACGACTAACAGTGAGATATTTCCCAACTTCTACGACAATCAGGAGAGCGAAAGCGACTGCAAATACCATCCCCCATTCCAGTGTAGATAGGGTTACAAGGCCTAAAGCCTGTCTCAAGGCCGGCACTTGAATTGCCCCAATAGCAAACACAAAGCCTATTGCCACAGAGACAAGAAGCGGCTTATTGCTTAAGAAATGGCCGGTATGGAAAATGCTCTTTCGCATACTGCGATAAGCAAATACGTAGACCAGTGATATAACCGCCAAAGTCTCAAAGCACAAACTCCTTGCAACAATGATATCCTCATGTATAAAGAGATAATGGCCGAACATCCCAAGACAAGCTACTGCAGCAGTGACGCTGATTGCAGCGATGAGTCCCATGCCCAACTTGCCCAAAATCGGTTCAGACACAGGCTTCGGCTTCTCCTCCATTATCCCGTTTTCGGCAGGTTCAAATCCCAGGACCATGTCTACAGGACCGTCGCAAATGAGATGTATCCAAAGAATCTGCGCTACTGTAAGAGGCGCAGGCCACTTTAGGATCATGGCACCGAATATCAGAAGTATCTCTGCGAATGAGTTTGAAAGCGTATAAGAGACTACTTTCTTTATGTTGTCAAAGACAACTCTGCCCTCTTCCACCGCAGCTACTATTGTTTTGAAGTTGCTGTCAAGCAAGATAAGATCAGCGGCTTCCTTAGCTACGTCAGACGCATTGCCCACTGCCACCCCTATGTTAGACTTCTTTAAGGCGGGTGCGTCATTTACTCCGTCTCCGATCATAGCCACTATTTCACCTGAAGATTGAAGAGTTGACACTATCCTGAGTTTTTGGTGCGGCGATATCCGTGCAAAAACTGTAGCTTCCTTTGCACGAACAGCAAGTTCCTCATCGCTCATACCTTCCAGAGCTTCCCCGTTGATGAGTCCCTCTGACGGAACAGCGAGACCCAGTCTCCTTGCTATACTCATAGCAGTCCGTTCATAATCGCCGGTAATGATCTTCACCTTTATGCCGGCTTCTCGACATGAACGGATAGACGCTATGACTTCGTCACGGATAGGATCTTCTATCCCTACGAGGCCTGCCCATGAGTATCCGCTTAGAGCTTGGAAATCCCCGTCCTCTTTCACTGCTATCCCCAAAACCTTCAAACCATGGTCCGCCCATGCCTCAACTGTCTTTTGAATTTTTGCCTTCTCGTCGCAAGAGAGGCCACACATAGCAGTTACCACTTCAGGAGCTCCCTTAACATATGCTACCTCGCTCCCACGCACGATGTTAACTGTGCGCATGTACCGTATTTCGCTGGAAAACGGCTCCTCTTCAATACG
>JAAYRV010000070.1 GCA_012518595.1 Bacillota bacterium | reverse complement strand
GCACTATGGATCTTGAGGCACTCCACGGCGAATCCGGAAGAGAGGTTCCCCATGCCAAGGTCCATAATGCTTATGCCAATTTTATGAATGAGGCTACTCGCGAGGCCTTCAGAACCTTACTGCCTGATACAAGGCCGTTCATAGTCACTCGCGCAGGATATTCCGGCATCCAACGCCTTGCCTGCGTGTGGACGGGCGATAACGCGAGTTGGTGGGAGCACCTCTTAATGTCCGTTCCCATGTGCCTTAATATGGGGCTTTCCGGGCTTCCTTTTGTCGGCGCGGATGTGGGAGGATTCCAGTCTGATACAGACCCTGAACTCCTCACTAGGTGGACACAGTTGGGGACGTTTATTCCGTTCTTCCGAAACCACAGCGCAGTGGATACGTGCCGTCAGGAGCCTTACTTGCTGGACGAACCGTATAAGTCTATCTGCAGAGACTTCATCAAGCTAAGATACAGGCTGATTCCGTACATCTACACCATGATGCGTCAAGCCGCAACCTCTGGGACTCCTATCACGCGTCCCCTGGTCTTTGAGTTTCAGGAGGATCCGAACACCCATGGAATCTTTGATCAGTTTATGTTAGGACCCAGTATCATGATAGCTCCGATTTATCAACCGGAAACCAGGTGCCGTACTGTGTATCTTCCTGAAGGGGAATGGTTCGATTTATATACAGGTAAGGTTATTACGGGAAATCGCCACATTCTTGCGGAAGCCCCTCTGGACAGGATCCCTGTTTTCCTCAGGGAAGGCGCGATTATCCCTCTGGGAAGAGAAATGAATTTCGTGGGAGAAGTGCCGCAAGGACTCCGAATTATCGACATATGTCCGTCCCGAAATGCCCGGTCCGGAAAGTTCAGTCTCTACGTGGATGACGGGGAGACAGAACAGTACCGCCTAGGCCATTTCGCGCTTATCCATGTATCATATAATATTACGCAAGATGGCAGGTTCAGCAAACTCAGGATTTCTGTGGCCACAGAAACGCAGAACAATGATTACTCAGCTTCACTCCCTGTTGAGAACATCAGGATATGGGACTTTACCCAACCCCCGGTTAAAGTCAGCGTGAACGGGATCGGAGTCCGACCTGCGGAAGGCTCTAGAGGCACTGTGGATGACGCAATCGGCAAACTCAGAACACAACAAGGATACTACCTGGACAGAAACACTAATCAACTTTACATAGGAGCACACAAGAATTCGGATAGTATTAAGGTTGAAGTTGTATGGATGGATTGAAGCGTGAAACCTGTGTCCGGAAGAATCGAGGCGTATCGAAAGCATTCGCATAAGAGTCAATTATACATTATAGTCATATATGAAAATCAATCGTCAGGAAGTGTACCTCAATGAAAGCAAGAATTCAACTTGTGGAAGGCTTAACCATGATGGCGAAAAGCAGGTCAGAGCAATGGGTAGTAATGGATCCCGGAGCGTCCTCAGGAGGAACAGGCGGTGCCCCTACCCCTATGGAATTCGTTCTCATGGCTTTTGGAAGCTGTATGGCCATGACTGCAACCGCACTGCTTCGCAAGAAGACCTCTGCCCTTGAGGAACTGTCAGTCGAGCTGGATGCTGAACGGTCCGAGTCTTCTCCCCGCGTATTTACGCGCATCACAGCCAAATTCATAGTACGTGGTGAAGGTATTAAAGAGAATGATGTTGAATGGGCTATTAAGAAAGCACATACAAGATTCTGCCCTGTCGGCGCCATGCTGGGCAAGGCTGTGGAACTTGACTATGAATGGGAAGTGAATTAGACAGGAGTATGCCAAAGGACAACTCGGCTGAAAGCAGTATGAAAGCACATCTGTACGGGTTTTGATTGCAGCGCAAGTAATGGGACAATTAATGGGACATAGAATCCAAATATGCCAGGCAGGAGTCATTACCTGACCGGTTGACATTGACATTGACATTGGGGAGACATAGACGTGATAGGCAACACTAACACTGACAACTTCAGCTCAATTGGAGCGGTGCCCGAGCCGATTTTGGGACTGACCAGCCCTGCCCAAAGCATGCAGCAGATAGCAGATGCAGTAGCTGCAGCCATGGGCGTAGATGTAACGATAGCCAATGATAGTTTGCTTCGTGTGGCCGGCACCGGACCTTTTGAGGCAGACCTTGGTGAGAAGGTGCCGCGAGGTTGTGTTTTTGAACATGCGCTAAACCGGGTTCAAACGGTTGTAATTGAGGATCCACGTGAAGCGGAGTTATGTATTGATTGCCACGGTCGCGACAGGTGTCAGGAGACTTTAAGCATATGTACACCCATTACTATCCAAGGCAAGGGAGTGGGAATCCTTGCTATAGTCGCCTTCACTCCGGAGCAGCGGGATAGAATATACCCGTCCCTTCCTTCGCATATTGCTTTCTTAGAGAAAATGGCTGAACTGATAGCCACCAAAATCACAGAACACAGCCTAATGCTTACCCTGGAAGGGAGGACTCGTGAACTTGAAGCTGTTGTTAACCATATTCACCAGGGTGTAATCTGTGTTGACAGTTCATGTCGAATTAGGCAAATCAACACTCGTGCGGTGGAACTGCTCAAGCTCCGGGCGAATGTGCCCAGGCCCGGGGACGACCTCAAAACTATCTGGCCTGATTGCCTGCTACTTAAATGCATGGGGAACAGAGAATCGTACACGAATGCCAGTGAAACATTCCGTACCCCCCAGGGCAGGCAGGTTCGGTTTCTATCATCAGCCAGCGCCCTTATGCTTGCCGACAAGGTCATCGGCGGTGTTTTGACGTTCAGCGATCTTGAGAGCACTCACAAGGACACCTTTCGCGCCATTGAACACGGAGCAGCCTTTACATTCGACGATATCATCGGCACGAGCCACGCCATCACTCAAGTGAAGCAGCAAGCTCTCACTGCGGCCAAGTACGATTCCAACATCCTTCTTACAGGTGAAACCGGCACAGGTAAGGAACTGTTCGCCCGGGCAATTCACAATGCAAGCCCAAGGCGCGACTATCCGTTTGTCGCTGTAAACTGCACCGCCATACCGGAGTCACTCCTTGAAAGTGAACTTTTCGGTTACGAGGCCGGGGCATTCACCGGCGCCAGCAAGAACGGCAAACCCGGCAAGTTTGAGCTTGCTAACCACGGTACGCTGTTCCTTGATGAGATCGGCGACATGCCTCTGTTCCTACAGGCTAAGTTGCTTCGCGCCACGCAAAATATGGAGATCACGCGAGTCGGAGGACTCTACCCAAAGCGAATAGACGCTCGGATTATATCAGCAACCAACCAAGACCTAAAAGAACACATGCGAACTCACAGATTCAGAGATGACCTCTACTACCGTCTTTGTGTGGTACCTATCAACTTGCCCCCACTTAGGCAAAGGCCTGATGATATACCTGTTCTGGCAGACTACTTCATCACCCGGTATGCCCATCAATTCAATAAGGTAGTCCGAGGCCTCTCTGACGATGCCCTTGACCTGCTCATGTCGTATGACTGGCCTGGAAACGCACGGGAACTTGAGAACGTCATAGAATATGCTGTTAATTTTGCCACAGATGAATGGATCACCGTTGAAAAACTATGCCATCGCATACCATCCTGCCATCCCATACCATCCTTTCCCTCAGACAAACCGGGATCCACATGTACGAGAGACCTCAAGACCGCGATTCGTGGTTTTCAGAAGCAGTTGGTAGAAGAAGCGATTAGAAGGTACGGCCAGGACCCTGCTGCCAAAGAACTTGCCGCTCAGGAACTAGGCATCAGTCGCGCCACCCTCTACCGCATCTTATCTCAAAACTGAGGATCTAGTCTCAAATATGAGACGAAACATGTCGGCACCAATTGATTCCCTATAGCATTCAAAAGCCATATGAAAGCCATATAAATCCCATTGTGCTTGCATTTATGCCATTTGTGGAGGGAACGACCTCTATTGGCATGGAAATTGCGACTGTATCTAAGTAAATGAAGTATAGTGAGGAAGAATATAATGGAAGCTTCAAGCCTGGTCTCAAAACTCGACCGGGAAATCGTACCTGCGGTAGGTTGTACGGAACCCGTGGCAATAGCGTTGACCTCAGCAGCCGCTATGAAGGCAGTCAGAGGCAAACTGCGCTTGCTTGAACTTGTTACAAGCATGAATATTTTCAAGAACGCTCGTGCAGCAGGTATTCCGGGCTGTGTTGATACAGGAATCGAACTTGCGGCTGCGCTAGGCGCCGCAATAGCGCGCCCCGAAGCAGGCCTGGAAATCTTCTCTTACGTCGACTCCGAAACATGTAGGGCGGCCGGATTCATGCTGGAAACCGCAGAATTCCAAACCTGCGTTGATATGAGTCGAAATGATATCTATGTTCGTTGTCGCATAGTCACTGATGTGGGAGAGGCTGTAACGGAAACAGTCGGGAGACACCACAACGTCCATCTTATCTCTCTTAACGGAAAGGATGTTCCTCGCGACGTGGAGCATAACAGACACGATCGCCTAATGTTGAGAGATCTGGCATCCTTCCGTGAGCTTGTTGAAGCGGTGTACGACGCTCCCTGCGGCGCTTTTGATTTCTTGATGCAAAGGGCCGATGTCAACCTGGAAATGGCTGATTCAGGCTGTGAGATGAGTCAAGGTCTTGGAATAGGCCGCGCTGACGGGAAGGATGCACCCGGAAGTTACGCCACTTACACAGCTGCAGCATGTGATGCACGAATGTCCGGTGTCCAGAAACCTGTATGCACGTGTGCAGGAAGCGGTAATCTAGGGATTTCCGCCACAGTCCCTGTGCTTGCAGCAGGGAGGACCGAAGGCGCCCCGCCGGATCTGGTCGCTCGCAGTTTGGCCCTGAGTCTCTCAATAACCGTCTACGTAAAGGAGTATTTCGGACTGTTATCGCCTGTATGTGGATGCGCGGTGGCAGCAGGAGCAGGCTCTGCGGCCGGTTTGGTCATGCTTCGAGGCGGGGACATCTCCGCTGTTG
>JAAYRV010000069.1 GCA_012518595.1 Bacillota bacterium | reverse complement strand
TCGATTTCGTCCAACACTTCCCTGGGTGTCGGTGTCATTCCGCCTGTGCGGCCGTAGAAATGAACCGGCTTGGACTCTAATATTGCCAACCGCACATCCTCGACCATCTGGCCAAGACTCATCTCAACAGTTATCACCCGTAGACTTTCCGCAGCAGTCGATTGAAGGGCGTCATATGGGAAAGGCCACAGGCTGACAGGCCGAAACAGACCGACTTTCATCCCGCGCTCTCTTGCCATATCAACTGCAGCCTGAGCAATCCGGGCGCATGTTCCATATGCCACCAGCACTGTTTCAGCGTCGCAAGTCATATAGGTTTTGTACCTTACCTGCTCGTCAGCAATTCTTTTATATTTCTTACCCAAATTGAGATTGTGCTGTTCCAGTTTTGCCGGGTCGAGGCTGAGTGAAGTTATTACATTCTTCGGCCGCATCTTCGCCCCTACCGTAGCCCAAGTCTTCGGAGGCAAGTCTGTTTTCGGTCTTTTTCTGAGGATTACAGGCTCCATCATCTGGCCCAAGATAGCGTCACCTAAAATCATAACCGGATTACGATACATGTCAGCCAAATCAAAGGCGGTAATGGTAAGGTCCATAAGTTCCTGAACACTTGAAGGCGCAAGAACTATCAGTTTATAGTCACCATGGCCCCCGCCTTTGGTCGCCTGAAAGTAATCTGCTTGCGAACCCTGTATTCCACCTAACCCGGGCCCGCCACGGACAATATTCGCAAGCACACAGGGAAGTTCTGCGCCTGCCATGTATGAGATAGCCTCTTGCATCAAACTAATCCCCGGACTTGAAGATGTAGTCATTACCCTGGCACCGGCGCATGCAGCCCCGTAAACCATGTTGCTGCCTGCGACTTCACTCTCTGCTTGCAGAAAAACTCCTCCTACCTCAGGCATACGCCGTGACATGTATTCAGGAATCTCATTCTGAGGAGTAATAGGGTAACCAAAAAAGTGCCTACAGCCCGCTAAGATGGCTCCTTCGGCTATAGCTTCATTCCCTTTCATCAGCACCTTTTCTCCCATGGGAATTCCGTCCCTCCTTTATCTGTATACTTCAATTGCCACCTCCGGACACATCCTGGCACAATACGTGCACGCATTACATTCTTCCTGGTTAAGTATGGTTGCCGGATGATATCCTTTAGCATTGAAATGCTCTGCCATAGCCAGGAGTTTCCTGGGACAAAAGGCGACACACAACTCGCAACCTTTACACTGTTCTTCATCAAATACAACTCTTGCCACTTTGCGTCACCTCCTACGTCTACATGTAGACCCTTACTTCCTCCTCGTGACGAAGCGCACGAAGACAGGCTTCAGCCAAAGCCCGCATCTCATCTTCACCCGGATAAACCATAACAGGCGCTATGAACTCAACACGAGCTTTGATCCATTCTACCAGCATTTCTGAATAAGCTACCCCGCCTGTTATGATTATAGCGTCAATATCCCCTTTAAGAACAGTGGCTTGGGCGCCTATTTCCTTGGCAATCTGGTAAGCCATGGCTTCATATACGAGGGTTGCATATTCATCTCCTTCCTTGATGCGCCGCTCCACTTCAACGGCGCTGTTTGTTTCAAGATAAGCCATAAGCCCGCCTTTACCCACCAACTTCTTCTTAATGTCTTCAAGTGAGTAGTTGTCTGCGTAACACATTTCCACAAAACCAAGAAGGGGAAGCCCTCCGCACCTCTCAGGAGTAAACGGCCCTTCTCCGTCTAAGGCATTATTAGCGTCGATGACTCTGCCATTCCTATGCGCACCGATAGTGGCACCGCTTCCCACATGGCATACGATGAAATTCGCGTCCTCGTACCGAACCCCCATGGCCTTGGCTGCCCGCTTTGCCACAGCCTTATGATTGAGCGCATGAAATATAGCAGTCCGTGATATCTCCGGAAGACCGGATAACCTGGCCAACTCACAAAACTCGTCAACTACCGGGGGATCTGCGATGAATGCAGGGACACTGATAATATCTGCAATCTCACGAGCCATCGGGGCTCCCAGATTGCAAGCATGAGGAATCTTGCCTGTGCCTATGAGATCGCTGATCATCTTAGAATTTACCTCATACACCCCACCCTCTATGGGCTTCAAAAGACCCCCTCTGCCAATTACCGCAGTGAAATCCGACACTTGACAATCCCGCTTGGCCAAGATCTCAAATATGTCTTCAATCCTCTTCTTGTACTGGTCCATCACATTGTCAAATACGGCAAGTTCCTCAGGCCTGTACCGGATGACCTCATCAAAAACCAGTTCATCGTCGTTGTATACAGCTATCTTTGTCGATGTTGAACCAGGATTTATCGCAAGTATCCTATGGGTAACCTGATAGGCGCCTGTTCCCTCAGGCATCGTCTGCTCCTTAGCTGACCCCATAACTCGTCTACCCCCCCCGGCAGCCAATTAATGCAACAGCACGCTGTCATAGTGCCTGTTAAGGCACGAATATCCTGTGGATTCCGCCTATCTTCGCGATCCTTTCCTCTGCAAGACGTGACGCTGCCAGATGTGGGGAAATTCCATCTCGTTTAGCTATTTCTATGACAGACTTGATTCTATCGTATATGCCGCCCGCTTTACGTAAGGCTCTTTCCCTATCGTAACCGTAGAGCTCTTCAGCTACGTTAATTACTCCACCCGCATTGATAATGTAATCAGGCGCATAGAGAATGCCTAAGTCTTCCAAGGCATTACCATGGCTTTCATCCTTGAGTTGGTTGTTAGCGGACCCTGCTACAATCTTACACTTTAGTCGCGTCACTGTCTCCCCGTTTATTACTCCGCCCAATGCACACGGGCAAAATACATCACATTCAATGTCATAAATCTCGTCAGGAGAGACAGGTTCCACGTCGAACTCCTCAACCACTGCATCTACCCGCTCTTTAAAGACGTCAGCAACATGAACTACGGCGCCTTCATCAGAAAGATGCTTCACAATGGAATAACCTACATTTCCAATGCCCTGAACTGCTATGCTTCTACCATTGAGTGAACTGTCACCGAATACTTCCTCCAAGCAGGCTGTCATCCCCCGAATTACCCCGTACGCGGTAACAGGGGATGGGTCGCCGCCTGCTCCGGGACCTGAAGGCAGTCCCACTACGTGCCGGGTCTCCATGTGAATAATCTCCACATCTTCTCCGCGAATTCCCACGTCTTCAGCGGTTATGTACCGCCCTCCCAATGTGTCCACGAATCTTCCGAATGCCCGCAATAACGCTTCACTCTTGTCTTTTCTAGGATCCCCGATAATTACGGCCTTGCCTCCGCCGAGGTCAAGACCTGCAGCTGAACTCTTATAGGTCATACCCCTGGCCAGCCGCAGCGCATCAATGATTGCCTCCTCTTCTGACTCGTACGGCCACATTCTACACCCGCCAAGAGCAGGACCCAGGGTAGTATCATGGATAGCTATGACTGCGCGTAACCCTGAGACCTGGTCGTTTGCGAAAATCAGCTGCTCATAGCCGTATTTAGATAATTCATCGAAGATTCTCATGGGACACCTATCTCCTTTCCTTTTAGGCTGGAATCTCCATGCCGGCTAACTTAAGACAATACCTAAAGCAAGGGAATAGAACTTCGATGCATGGGAATCTGATCTCGAAGTTAAGACAACAGGCGCTCCTGCACCTGTCACTACACTTGCGCAACACCCGTCTGCCATATATACAAGGGTCTTGTAAAAAACGTTTCCTGCTTCTATGTCAGGCATTATTAGGATATCAGCCCGACCTGCTACCGGGCTTCTGATTCCTTTGATTCTGGCAGATTCAGGAGAAATTGCGTTATCCAAAGCTAACGGGCCGTCAACGATACCGCCTTTGATCTGACCTCGCTCTGCCATTTTGCTGATACATGCAGCATCAATAGTAGCAGGCATATCACTGTTCAGATACTCAATTGCAGCAATTATCGCTACCCGAGGGTTAGTCATGCCTAATACATGAGCTACATCAATGGCATTTTGAGTAATCTCAGCCTTCTCTTCCAATGAAGGTGAAATATTCATAGCTCCGTCACTGAATATCACCAGTCTGTCACTTCCCGGCATCTCGAAGACAGACAAGTGTGATAGGAGTCTGCCTGTTCTGAGGCCTCCGTCTTTGCCAAGAACTGCCTTTAATACATTAGATGTGCTGACCAGCCCTTTTACTACCAGATTGGCCTTTCCTTCTGAAACCAGTTGAACGCCTCTACGCGCCGCAGTGGGCGGGTCATCTTCTTCTACAAGCTCATGTTTGGAGATGTCCACTCCGGCGGTATCAGCAGCTTCCTCGATTCCACGGAGGTTTCCTATGAGGATACTCCTGGCTATTCCATGAGTAACTGCTTCGTCCATGGCAAGTAGCACTTCAGGGTCTTCTGCGGCCACCACCACGCAAGTCTTGGTGCCTCGCGCCTTTGCCAATTCCACAATATCCCTGAGCGACCTTACCATATCCATATAACCCCCTTACACGTATGTCTTAACCTCTTCCTCGCCTAAGAGCGCTCGATAGGCGCCTTCAGCGAGAGCCTCCATCTCCTTTTCCCCTGGATAAACTCGGATCTCCGCAATAAATGAGACCCTCTCCAATATCATTGAAACAAGCAGGTCGGATCCGGCTAAACCACCGCATACCAAAATAGCCTTGACTTTTCCGGACAAGACTGATGCCATAGCCCCTATTTCCTTGGAAATTTGATATGCCATTCCTTCGTATACCAGACGGGCGTACTCATCCCCTGCCGCGATACGCCTTTCAATTTCTTGCGCGCGACTTGTGCCGAGATACGCTACAAGTCCTCCCTTGGTCAAGAACTTCCCGATGAGTTCATCCTTGGTAAAATCCCCGGAAAAAGCCAACTCCGCTACGTCCTTGGCAGGTAACTCTCCTGTTCTTTCCGGACTGAACGGACCTTGCTCGTTTGCGTTATTTGCGTCAATAATTCGTCCCCTTTCCACTGCGGCAACGGATATGCCGCCTCCCAGATGGGCAACGACATAGTTCACTCGTTCTGCATCACAGCCCAGTTCCATTGAAGCGAGTCTCATGGTGGCGCGGATGTTCAAGGCGTGGCTCAAGCTTTTCCTGGGAATCTCCGGCAGGCCTGACAGGCGTGCGAGAGGATGAAATTGGTCACATGATACCGGGTCCACTACATATGCGGGTATACCAATCTCTCCGGCAATAGCATCAGCAATCAGCCCCCCGAGATTTGACGCATGCGGACCTTGCACTTGGGCTCTCAAATCTTTCAACATCCTGGCGTTCACTGGGTAAATGCCGGGTTCAACAGGACCGACAAGCCCTCCCCGCGCTACTACGGCAGAAATGAGGTCAAGCCGCATTCCTGACTCTTTCATTGCGGAACTTACGTCATCGAGTCTTGCTGCAAGTTGCAAAGTGACATCAGGAAAAGCAGTCAGCATCTTAGTCTTATGGGTAATCGTCTTCTCGATAAGAGGGCCTGAAGGAGAGTAGATCGCGAGTTTGGTTGTGGTGGAACCGGGATTTACAACCAGAACCTGCATAAACCATCACCCCGCAGTTCGTCAATGGTCTTGCCTCGAAGCCGAAGCACTTTAGAATCGGGGTCAAGTGTTTGTGCCCTGACAGTAATATACCTATGCAAGTCCCGTGCCAAACCCTTTGAGACACCGGTGTACCGCTTTGAAGTGGATTAAAGCAGGCTCAGTGAAAGGGCGTATATGCAAATCCAATCAGGGACTGCAATATATTGCATGATCACAGGGAATATCATGCAACATGTTGCAGTGCAGGGGGTAAGCGCTGCAAATTGTTGCAGCACAGCATCTAAGATGGTATCAAGTCTTTGGCATTCATTGATAACAATCTGACAAATGTACTATGTAATGTTGTGGCGCTCAATCTTGTAATACAGGCTTCTTACGCTAATTCCCAAAATTCTCGCAGCTGTTCGCCGGTTACCGCCTGAAATCTCCAAGGCCTTCCTAATTGCTCTCATCTCAGCGTCTTTCACAGCTTCCTGTAGTTTTCGTGCTACAGCCCTGTCTCCGGATCCTTGAAAACGCTGCATAGATGTGGGACGCGAACCGAGCCTGTCTAAAGCAGGCAAATGCAGAGGTAGAATTTCCACCTCACTGTAATGCATGTTTATCATAGCCCTACTGAGTACGTTTTCCAGTTCTCGCACGTTTCCCGGCCAGTCGTAGGTGGACAACACCTCTATGGCATCTTGCGATACACGGGTCACGTTACGTCCGTATGCCTGGTTGAACCGACGTATTAGGGTTTGACACAAGAAGGGCAAGTCTTCCAGTCTTTCTCTAAGCGGGGGGATGAATATAGGAACTACATTCAGACGGTAGTAGAGATCTTCGCGCAGTCTTCCTTCTTTCACAGCCTTCTCCAAATCACTGTTGGTCGCTGCTATAATCCTTACGTCAACAGGGGTCGCCCGGGTGCCCCCTACCCGGATAATCTCTTTTTCATGAAGTATACGAAGGAGCTTTGTCTGAAGAGACAAAGGTATTTCTCCGATTTCATCAAGGAAAATCGCGCCCCCGTCAGCCTCCTCGAACAGGCCCCGCCTACCCCCTCGCTTCGCTCCTGTAAATGCGCCGTCTTCATACCCGAAAAGCTCTGCTTCAAACAGCGTGCTCGCTATCGCGGTGCAGTTTACTCTGACAAATTGCTTCTGTCGTCTGGGACTTGCGTTATGGATAGCATGAGCGAACAGTTCCTTTCCTGTTCCGCTTTCTCCGCGAAGCAAAACCGTGGCAGGGGTCGAAGAAACACGCCTGGCCTGTTCAACTGCTAAGGCCATACCACGGCTGACCGCGATTATATCATCGAATGTATATTTTGCCTGAAGGGTCCTGAGGAGGCGTTTTGCGGTGTCAAGTTCCTCTGTCAACCTTCGTATATCCGTCAAATCATGGATAGCTGCTACACTACCTCTGAGCTCCTCATCAACAAAGATTGGCGCTGCATGAACCATAACCTCGCGCCGTCCGGGCCCTACTCTGAGTCTTGCGCCACGCACAGGTAAACCTGTACGCAAGACCCTCATATGAACACTTTCGCCTTCCGCAATGTCTATGGTAGCCGGTTTTCCTATGACATCCTCCTCGACAAACCCGGTTAACCTGGTGTATGCAGGATTGATTAGAATCCCCAGGCCGTTTTCATCTACAACCGAAATAGCGTCTTCCGTGGAGTTGATTATAGCCTCGAGCAGTCCTTGAATGTGTTTGAGGTTCGTTATTTCCTCAGCCAGTGATATTATGTCTGTGATATCGCGAAAGACGGATACGGCCCCTGTTATAACCCCTTTGCTGTCTCTTACAGGCATCCTGTTGCAAATGATGGTGACATCTTCCAAAACCTGCTTCCGATTAAGTTCCGCCTCACCTGTCTCAAGCACAACATGGAGTCTGGTGTTGGGGATAACGTCCTTGGCCAAAGCGCCTACCATGTCTTCAGGGTCGACTCTCATGAGCCTGCCTGCAGCAGCATTGAATACTGTGATGATGCCGGAAGCGTTAACAGCTACCATTCCGTCGTGAGTGGAGTTTAAGATAACCTCTAACTCCTCGTTTGTCAGGCGTAGCCTCTCACTTGGCCTCATGACGTCTCCGTCCTTCAGTATTCATAGAAACCTCGGCCGGTTTTTCTGCCTAAACGTCCTGCTTCCACCATTTTCCGAAGCAGCGGACAAGGCCTGTACTTGGGGTCACCAAAACTCTCGTGGAGAACCTCCATGATAGAGAGGCATACATCGAGGCCGATTAGATCCGCAAGCGCTAACGGGCCTATAGGGTGATTCATGCCAAGACATGCCACACGGTCGATATCTTCCATAGAAGCGGTATTCTCCATGAGACAGTATACGGCTTCATTAATCATTGGGATGAGAAGCCTGTTTGCAACAAAACCCGGTGAATCTTTAACCAGGACAGGAGTTTTGCCACATCTCTCTGCCAGAGACCAAACAGTTTCTTGAGTCTCGGTTGAAGTCCCGTAGCCTGTGATGATTTCCACCAGCTTCATGACGGGAACCGGATTGAAGAAATGCATTCCGATAATTTTGTCAGGACGACGGGTGGCAGCTGCAAGCCGTGTGATAGATATGGAAGACGTATTAGACGCTATAATCGCATCAGGCTTCATAATTGAATCCAATTGCTCCATGACTTGAAGCTTTACGTCAACTGCTTCCACCACTGCCTCTATAGCCATGTCAGCATCTCCGGCAGCAGACAGGTCTCTTGCGGGACGAATTCTTGACAAAGCTGCCTCACTCGCCTCCGGGCTGAGTCTGCCTTTTTCCACTGACCGGGTAAGTGCTTTCTTGATCTGACTGAGCCCCCGTTCTGCAAGTTCATAGGTTGAATCGCTAAGAATTACAGCGGTACCTGACGTAGCTGCCACTTGTGCTATACCTGAACCCATTTGCCCAGCGCCAATCACAGCGACTGTCGATATACTCATGTCAGCGCCCCCTTGAAATTACTGCATCATCTTTCTCCAATTCATCGGCAAATCCCTGCAACATGAGGAGCAAGACAATGAAAATGAAAAAGCCCGTCACAGGAGTAAGTCAGTTACTCCTAAGTCAGGCTTCATACTCTTACATGCCGCAGTCTAATTACCGGGGTCTAATTGCTTGTTACCGGAACTTTCTCTTTCGTCTTGCCAGAGATGCGCAAGCATCTTAATTACTTACGCCGGTATCTTTGGACATTAGAACGTCTCCTATGAGGTCCGCCGCGGGAATCTTCACGGGGATTATCCTCCTTCGGAAGAGCGTCCTTACGAGATAGGTTAATCCTACCCATCCCGTCAATCTCCGTTACCTTGACAAGGACTGAATCCCCCACTTCCACCACATCTTCCACCTTGCCGACACGTGTGTGAGCAAGTTGCGAAATATGAACAAGTCCTTCTTTCCCGGGAAGGATTTCCACGAATGCTCCGAAGCCGGTAGTCCTTGTCACCGTGCCGTTGTATATTCGTCCTACCTCCACATCCGCGGTAAGGTCCTCTACCATCTTCTTCGCTTTTTTACCGGCTTCCTCGTCTTGAGATGCTATGAAAACTCGTCCGTCATCCTCAATATCAATTTTCACACCGGTCTCATCAATGATATGCCTTATTACCTTACCTCCGGGCCCAATCACATCTCGAATCTTGTCAGGATCAATGGTCATAGTGATAATCCTCGGGGCGTACGGCGAAAGCTCTTTCCGTGGCTCCGATATTGCTTCCAACATCTTGCCAAGAATAAACATGCGACCTTCTTTCGCTTGCGCAAGGGCCTTTCTCATGATTTCACCGGTAATCCCGTGAACCTTAATGTCCATTTGAAGTGCTGTGATCCCCTTCTCAGTGCCTGCGACTTTAAAGTCCATATCGCCTAGGGCATCTTCGATTCCCATGATATCAGAGAGGATCGCGATCTTTTCATTTTCCTTCATTAAGCCCAGGGCTATGCCTGCTACCGGCCGCTTAATCGGAACTCCGGCATCCATCAGAGCGAGTGTGGAACCGCACACGCTTGCCTGAGAACTCGAGCCGTTAGATTCCAAAACCTCAGAAACCAATCTGATAGTATACGGGAATTCCACCTCATCAGGTATTACAGGAGACAAGGCCCGTTCAGCCAAGGCGCCGTGGCCTATCTCGCGCCTGCCGGGCCCTCTTATCGGGCGCGTCTCGCCTACACTGTAGGGAGGGAAATTGTAATGGTGCATGAATCGTTTGGACTCCTCATCACCAAGCCCGTCCAGCATCTGCTCATCACCGATAGCTCCTAGGGTGGCATTGGTGAGAACCTGGGTCTGGCCGCGGGTAAAAAGCCCTGTACCATGTACCCTGGGGAGAAGACCGACCTCACACCATATTGGACGAATCTCCTCGCACTTCCGTCCGTCAATACGAACAGCTTCCTCCGTGACCATCTTCCTTAATTGCTCTTTAGCCACTGCCTTGAAAATAGCGGATACATCTATCTCAAGGGAAGCATGATCTTCTACCGAGTCATCCATGAGTTTTTGAAGAACCTGTGCCTCGATTTCCTCCATTCGCTCTTCGCGAGTAAGCTTGTCCGCTATCTTAAGAGCGGAAGCAATATCTTCTGTAGCGAGCTCTCTTACTCTCGATGCGACACTTTCATCAGGCGTGGAAAAGGGCACTTCGCGCTTTGGTTTTCCACACTTAGACACCAACTGCTCAATAAGATCCACAATTTCAATAACCGCCTTATGGCCGAAGTAGATGGCATCTAGGACAACATCTTCCGGAACCTCATCAGCTCCGGCTTCAACCATAAGAACAGCGTCTTTGCTACCGGCTATCGTTAGATTAAGATCACTCTCCTCTGCTTGGGAAAGAGTGGGGCAAATTACGAATTCACCGTTAACCCTACCTACCTTGACACCGCCTATGGGTTCGCTGAAAGGAATATCAGAAATAGCCAGCGCAGCAGAGGCACCTATAAGAGCAGTTATGTCCGGGTCATTATCTTGCTCTACTGATAACACTGTACACACCACTTGCACATCGTTTCTAAATCCCTCGGGAAACAGAGGTCTCAAAGGCCTATCTATCATCCGTGCTGAAATAGTAGCAACCTCTGAAGGCCTTCCCTCACGCTTTATCCAGCCACCGGGGATTTTCCCCACAGCGTAAAGCCTTTCTTCGTAGTCCACAAGCAACGGGAAAAAATCGATCCCCTCGCGGGGCTCCCTCGACATGCATGCTGTTACCAAAACGACAGTATCGCCATACCGGACTAAGACAGAACCATTAGCCTGTTTAGCGACCTTTCCGACTTCAAGCGAAAGTCTCCTCCCGCCCAGAATCATATCTAGGCAGTGGTATTCCATATTTAATCGATCCTCCTCAAAATTAACTACTACTTCCTAAGACCTAGTTTCTCCACAATTGCCCTGTATCTCTCAATATCTTTGTTTCTTAAATAGTTTAAAAGACTACGTCTTTGACCTACCATTTTCAGTAACCCTCTTCGGGAATGGTGGTCTCTCTTATGCTCCTTCAGGTGTTCAGTCAAGCTGTTGATTCTTTCAGTAAGTATGGCGATCTGAACTTCAGGGGAACCTGTATCCTGTTCGTGGATTCTGTATTTCTCGATAATTGCACGTTTTTCTTCGACAGGCAAAGCCATGTCATTACACCTCCTGAGATTATGCATGTTCCCCGCTGCCAAGAAACTCGTCGGAGGATCGAAGAATCCTAGCATCGGGTCTCTGTAACGGTGAGCACGTTACTACTTGTTAATGTTATCACATGGGTATCCCAATGTAAACGATACTTACGCGCCTTGCGAAGCGTCTTCCAAAATCCCAAACCCTGTGTCACACGGGTTCCACCGATCCAGAACCTCTTCGGCCCTTTCTACATCGCGGGAAATTTGGCATGCCAGAGCCTCGCCGGAAGAGAACTTAACCTCGTCCCGAAGCTTCTTGGCAAAGAGTACCCTTAAGGTCTCTCCGTAGAGGTCTCCTTCATAACCTATTATGTGAGTTTCGACACTCATGGTCTCCCCTGAAAAAGTAGGTCGAGTGCCAATATTAGTTACAGCGCCGAACATATGCCCTTTGACATAAACGGTTGCAGCATAGACACCGCATTGGGGAAGGCTTATTCCGTGAAATACGTCCAGGTTAACCGTGGGATAGCCTAGAGTCTTTCCGCGCCTCTCTCCCTTTATTACCTTTCCCTTAATGGAAAACGGCCTCCCCAGCATTTGACTAGCGCTTTCCACATCCCCCTTGGCAAGACTCGATCGGATTCTCGTGCTGGAAACCACTGCTCCGCCCACTGATACAGGCTTTGAGACTTCAACGTGGAACCCATATTTCTCGCCAAGATCCTTAAGGGTTTCCGCGTTTCCCTGAGCCTTCCATCCGAATGTGTAGTTGAATCCGACAATCACCCATTTAGCTCTGAGAGAGTCGACCAAAACCTCACGGACAAATTCTTCCGGGGTAGCCCTGGCCATTTCATGGTCAAACTGGGCTATGACTGTGTTTTCTATGCCTGTCCCTTGAATTAACGCAAGCTTGTCCTCAATGTCAGTAAGGAGTTGCGGGGTAAATTGAGGCCTTATGGTTTCCAGAGGGTGCCTATGAAAAGTAAAGACTACACTTGGTACATTTTCTTGCCTGCTGCGGAATATGCACCTTTTGAGAATCTCCCTGTGTCCTAAATGCACACCATCGAATGTCCCCAGAGCTACCACTGATTTGGGCATGTCTCTAAGATGTATCCCTGAAGCGTCTCGAAATACCCTCACTTGTTAACCTCCATCTCCATGACTTACCTAAGCAAAAACAACAACAGGTTGCAAATACATTTTGCCTTCTTTTAGCTCTGTTTTGGCAACACAAATCGCATCTCCGGAAGATGTCACTACGCTTATGAAGTCCTCATCCCCAACCTGCTTTGTCTCTTTCTCGTTGCCTTCTTGAAGCAGGCCGCATGCCTCAACAGGTGTGCCCGACGACAGTCTTTTTTCTGCGTTTATGTCATCTTCAGTTAGGATAACGGTAGGCAAATGCGAAAGACCCGCTGAAATCGGCAGGACCTTGCAGGCAAAGCTCCCGTCTCCGGCAGCCTTCTCCAAGTCTTCCAGCGTGTAGCAAGAAGCCGTGTCAAAATCGCCGACTTTGACACGGACGAGTGAACCTATGTGAGCTCCGCACCTAAGACGTTCGCCGATATCCGCTGCGAGTTGACGTATGTATGTCCCGGAGGAACACTCAACCAAGACTGATACTCTATCGCCTATAGTCAAAATCTCGTGTTCAGGCCATGCTTGAACCTCAAGGGTATAGATGTGAACTCTTCGGGGCTCCCTGGGCGCCCAAATCCCTTCTCGAGCAAGCTCATAAAGCCTTCGACCTTTATGATGA
This sequence comes from Bacillota bacterium, assembly GCA_012518595.1. GTDB lineage: Bacteria > Bacillota > SHA-98 > UBA4971 > UBA4971 > UBA4971. Next base: position 14,314 of record JAAYRV010000069.1, on the reverse strand, counting down.
ACCGCTGAGACCATAGGCGGGGTCTGCCATATCTCACCCTGAAAATCTAAAAGCGCCTTTCGAAAGCGCTCCTTTGGTACTTTAGCATCTTCGGTTTTTGAAACAACACGTCCCGACGCGTCAAGCGTATCAGTGGTGATACCCAAAACGATCTCAGCCACATAACTCTTGGGCAGGGTTACCATGAACTGCATTAGGCGAGTGGCCCTACCAAGCAGAATAACCAGTACGCCTTTGGCATCAGGGTCAAGGGTTCCGGTATGGCCGACTCGTCTCATGCCGAGAATCCTTCTTATCAAGGCGACAACATCATGGGAGGTCATTCCACTTGGTTTTGCTACAGGTAATATGCCGTTCACAGTCAAAGGTCAGTCACCTGCTAAGCCCATAATCTCATAAACCTTCCCGAACACTAACTCCTTTGCTTCACTGATGGACTGACTATCTAAGCTGCACCCTGCTGCCCGTGCGTGCCCGCCGCCGCCTAACGTCTCGGCAAGGGCGCCGACATCAACATCTCCCTTTGACCGCATACCGATGCGTATTCTGCCATCAGCGCTTTCCCGGAAGATCAGGGCGACCTCAACACCTTTAACCATACGGGCGTAATTGACAAACCCTTCAGTCTGTCCTTCATCTAGGGACAACTCGGACATCCACTCCCCGTACACCTCCATCCAGGCTATCTTACCGCTCTTATCCAACTGTAGAGTATCAAGGACTCGTCCGAGCATTTTAAGGCTTTCTAAAGATCTCGCCTCGTAGACTTGCTCAGAGATTCCACTGGGATCCGCGCCTCTCTCTACCAGCCTGGCACCTATGCGTAAAGTGGTGGGAGTTGTATTAGAGAACCTGAAAAAGCCGGTATCCGTAGCAATTGCAGTGAACAGACAGATTGCAATACTCGGGTCTACACGAACATCCATGGCAATAAGTATCCTGTAAACTTGTTCACCTGTGGCAGCGGATGCGCTGTCCACATAATTGTACGTGCCGTATCCTTTGTTTGTCGCGTGGTGATCAATATTTATAATCGGCATGCCCGGAGGTATTTTTTCGTATACTCCTTCGATGCGTCCTAAATCCGATGAATCCAAAACCACTACCACGTCATAATTGCCGGAGGGAACCTCCTCCGGAGCAACCACCTGATCTGAACCGGGAATGAACTGCAGGTTCTCAGGGACTCCTCCGGGGCATGTCATTATCACCTGCCGCCCCTTTTTCTGTAATCCTAAACCTAAGCCCGACATTGAGCCGATAGCATCTCCGTCAGGCATTACGTGAGTTACGATGAGGAATCTATGGTACCGCAAGAGAATTCCGGCTATCTCTTGGTGGCTCTCCACTACTCCCGGCCTCCCTCTTCGTTTTGAATTTCCTGCAAGAGCTGAAACACCCTGGCGCCATGTTCGATAGAGGTATCATGACGAAATGTGATTTCCGGAGTGTAGCGCAACCTAATACGTTTCCCAATCTCACTCCGAATGAAGCCTTGCGCGCTTTCAAGCTCTGCCATAGTATCAGATACCTGTGTTTCATCACCCATTACACTCACGAATATCTTCACATGTCGGAGGTCGCCGGAAACTTCCACATCTGTCACAGTGGCAAAACCAAGTCTTGGATCCTTCATTTCTTTTGCCAGAATATCAGCTACTTCTGTTCGAATTGATTCAGCGACCCTCTTCACTCTCAATCGAGTCAACGCTAACCACCTGCCAAACCTACACAACGGATTTCTCGAAACCGCAAACTTCGAGTTCCGCGTCGGTTTCTATATCTTTTAATACCCGGGATAGCATATCTTCCACAACTCTATAGTCGCTGGAGACACATGCTATCCCCAGAGTACATCGTTGCCACAAATCACAGTTGTCCACTTCTGCAACTGCTACGTTGTATCTTGACTTTATCCTATCGCAAATGCTTCTTACAACACGCCTCTTATCTTTTAAAGACGTAGCCCATCCTATGAAGATTTCAACCTTGAGAATTCCAACCATCATCGCCATGTACCGTCCTAGAGTTCTCTTCGCGTCTCAACTATTTTGAATGCCTCTATTACATCGCCTTCTCTGATATCCTGGTAACTTGCGATACCGATTCCGCATTCATAGCCGGACGCGACTTCTGCCACGTCATCCTTGAACCTCTTCAAAGATGCGAGTTTGCCTTCATGTATCACAATGTTATCTCGGATAACCCTGAGCATGGCATCTCTTGTAATCTTGCCTTCGTTGACAATACATCCTGCGACCATGCCGACTTTCGGAACTTTAAACGTCCTTAGGACATTGGCTGCCCCTAATTCCACCTCTCGGGTTTCAGGCTCGAGCAACCCTTCCATAGCTGCTTTGATATCATCGGTAGCATCATAGATGACTCTATAAAGACGTATGTCAATCTGATCCCGTTCAGCCACTGCCTTAGCATTGCCATCCGGCCTTACTTGGAACCCGATAATAATAGCATTTGAAGCAGAAGCCAGCATAACGTCACTCTCTGTAATAGCCCCTACACCTGCGTGAATCACGTTAACCCTGACCTCGTCGGTGGATAAGGCCTCCAGAGATTGCCTCAGCGCTTCTACAGAGCCTTGAACATCAGCCTTAATAATGAGGTTTAGCTCCTTAATCTCTCCCTCTCTTATCTTACCGAACAGATCGTCAAGACTGATGGTTCTGGGGGATTGAATTTCCTCAGCTCGCTTCCTTTCAGATCGTCTGGATGCAAGTTGTCTGGCCAGCCTGTCTTCGGAAACCACATTAAAAATATCTCCCGCTTGGGGAACTTCGGCAAATCCCAAGATTTCCACAGGCATTGAAGGGCCTGCTTCTTCCACAGGTTCGCCTTGGTCATTGCTCATAGCCTTGACTCTTCCGGACACGCCGCCTGCAACAATGGAATCCCCTATACGAAGTGTTCCCCGTTCTATGAGAACAGCTGCTACAGGGCCTTTACCCTTGTCGAGCTTTGCCTCAATCACTGTACCCTTGGCAAGCCTGTCAGGGTTAGCCTTAAGCTCTTTCAAGTCAGCGACAAGCAGAACCATCTCCAGTAGGTCCTCGATACCTTGTCTCCTGAGTGCAGACACTTCCACTGTAACGGTATCCCCACCCCAGTCTTCAGATACGAGACCGTATTCAGTCAGTTGCTGCTTAACTCTCTCAGGCTGCGCATCAGGCTTATCTACTTTGTTCACAGCGACAATAATAGGCACATTTGCAGCCTTTGCGTGGTTAATCGCTTCGACAGTCTGGGGCATGACTCCGTCATCCGCTGCTACAACCAGAATTGCAATATCGGTTACTTGTGCACCACGCGCCCTCATTGCAGTAAACGCTTCGTGACCCGGCGTATCAATAAAAGTAATCTTTCTTTCGTTCAGCTCAATCTGATAGGCGCCGATATGTTGAGTGATACCGCCGGCTTCCTGAGATGTCACGTTTGTCTGTCGAATAGCGTCGAGGAGAGATGTTTTGCCGTGATCCACATGACCCAAAACAGTCACTACAGGAGGCCTCGGAAGAAGATCTTCATCAGCGTCAGGCCTGTCCTCGATACCGAATTCCCGAGCTTCTTTTTCCTCGAGGGGTTCAACTTCGAAACCTAACTCTTCCGCTACCAAGCTAGCAGCATCAAATTCAACTTCTTGGTTAATCGTAACAAGCAACCCCATGGCCATAAGAGTCTTGATGATCTCTGATGGATTGACACTAAGGCGTTCAGCAAGAGCGCCTACAGTAATACTCTCCGGTAAAGCAATCAGACTCTTTTTCAGCGCCTGACTCCTTCGTCTGGCAGGAGCCTCTCGGACAGGTTCCCTAGAAGCTTCCCTTCCACGGAATCCCTTTCGGCTTCTGATAATTGCCTCTCTGCGAGACTCTCTCAGTTTTGCGGCTCCCTTTCCTCCCTTGATGAGTTCAAGTCTTCTCTCATCAGTCGGCTTCGGCGCAGCCGGTTTACGGGCAGCCGGCCTGTGAGCCCTCGGTGCTTCAGGCTTTTTATCCTGTTCTCGCTCGCGTTTCTTCTCTCTTGTGACTTTGTCCGGATGAACATCCGGAACCTCCGGCGTGGTAACTACTGCTTGCCTGGACACTGCCTTATCTACCTTCTCTCGGGCCTTAGGTTTAGGCTCATGTGATACAACGGGCTCTTTCGGTTTAGCTTTATCTTCGGGCTCAATTCTCTCTTCCGCCTCGACTTCCTTTTGCGCATCCCGCGTTACAGGAACAGTGTCGTGTGTTTCAACGGGTTTCTTAGGTTCCTCGGCAGGCGCTGCCGGCTTAGCTTCTTTAGGTGCGGTAACGCCGGTCTCTGACGGTACAGGTGTTTTCGTCTCTACTGCCTCAGCTTTGACTTCAAGCTTAGTTGCATCTACAGGAGGGTGCGTCGGCTCAATGCCTTTTACAACCTTAAGACCCGCTTCGTTCTGTGCTTCCAGCTTTTTCGCCTCGCGTAGAGCTTGATCTGCCTGCCTTGCCCGTGCAGCCCGTGATCTTGCTATTGCATCCGCTTGAGGCTTTCCCTTCCCTGCCGCTCCTCGAGGAGGTATTGTCGGCGCAATCTGGGTCGGCCACTGTCGCGGTCTTTGCCTGTGTCTTGCATCAGGAGGCCTGCCGCCTGCACGCGGTGTAGGCTTGCGATTTCCATTCCTATATCGTCTTCCGCTATCCGGACTTACGCGGGAACTCCTTCTTGCACTACTTGGTGTCCCCGATCTCGCGCTCGGCATTTGGCTCCGCATTCTCTTGAAATCAGCGCTTGCAGTCGGATGTTTCGTTCCTCGAAGCATTCCCGGAGCTCTCCGAGCCTGTGCCTTTCTTTCATGTTGTTTAGGCGTTCGAGTCTCTTCTTCTGATGAAGGGGGTTCCTCCACCTCTTGGGACACGCTCTTATCAACAACCGCCTCAGGCGTCTTGCCTTCTCTTTCAGCAAATTTATTCTTAATGAACCTAACAACATTATCGTCCAGGGCGCTCATGTGATTCTTATCTCGCACACCGGAATCTGCAAGCAAGTCCAGAACTTCTCTGCTTGACTTGCCGAGTTCACGTGCTAATTCATATACCCTGGTCTTTTTTGCCATATACCCACCACCTTTGAGACTTCCTCCCCCGGAACAGGCAAGCCTATAGCCTCTCGTACCGTGCCAATGATAACGCCAGCTTCTCGATTACCTCATCAGGCACTGTGACTTCAAGAGCCCTATCCAAACGTTTGCCTTTCACTGCCAGATCGAAACATTCTCTGTTTGGGCAAACGTATGCGCCTCGTCCGGACAACTTTCCTGTAGGATCTATCTCAACAGCTCCTTCAGGAGTACGCACAATACGGACAAGGTCCCATTTTGACTTAATCTGCCTGCATCCAACGCAAGTGCGTTGCGGGGGTTTCTTTACCTTAGGTTGAGATTTCCCCTTTGCCATGTACGAGTCACTCGCCTTCGCTATGGCTAGAAGTCCGTCGGTTCATCCCATTCATCGTCATCCGGCTCGTAAACATCTTGCCTCAACCTCTTGAGGCTCCTTCGTTTCCCGGCGATATCATTGTCTTCATCCGCTTCGCTCTTTTTTTTGAGAGCTTTCTTCTTTTTCCGTTTTGTCTCCTGAGGTTCCGCTTCCGTTTGAGGCTGGATTTCGCCTTCATCTTCCGGTTCATCAACAATGCCTGCTGCGTCCTGAATGTGCCCTTCATCTTCGATACTCTCATCGTCTCCAGACACGATGTCAACAGGCTCTTCAGACTTTTCAGGCTCTTCCTGGTCAACAGGCTCTTCAGGCTCTTCCTGCTCGACAGGCTCTTCCTGCTCGATAGGCTCTTCATGCAGCGCTTCCTCTGATTCGGCCCTGGCCTCCGCCTCTAACTCAGCGAGTCTCTCCTGTTCCTCCTCAAGGGCACGAACTTGAGAGTCACTTCTTATGTCTACCTTCCAACCGGTAAGTTTAGCAGCCAGCCGGGCATTTTGGCCTTCCTTGCCAATGGCTAAAGACAACTGATTATCAGGAACAATGGCTTTTGCTATATGACTGTCCTCATCCACCCTTGTAAGGATAACTCTGGCCGGACTCAGTGCATTGGAAACATAAATGCCCGGATCGTTATGCCACTGGATAACATCGACCTTTTCGCCTTTCAACTCGGAGACAATCCTTTGGATTCTCATGCCGCGCGGCCCTACACAGGCGCCGACTGCGTCAACATTGGGATCATAAGAAAGAACTGACACCTTAGATCTATTGCCTGCTTCTCTCGCAATACCTTTAATCTCCACAAGCCCGTCATGTATCTCAGGCACCTCGAGTTCCAGGAGTCGTTTTAGGAGCCCGGGATGACTGCGGGATACTATTACCTGAGGGCCTCGAGGAGTCTTACGTGTCTCAAGGATATATACCTTTAACCTGTCTCCATAAGAGTAAGGTTCGCGATATACCTGTTCGGACAAGGGCATGACAGCTTCCACTCTACCCAGATCCACTATTACGTTTCGCTCATCGCGACGCTGCACAACGCCGGTAACTACCTCGCCCTCTCTATTGCTGAACTCCTCATAGATTATCCCTCTCTCCGCCTCACGGATCTTTTGGACAACTACCTGTTTAGCGGTTTGAGCAGCGATTCGTCCGAACTCGCCAGGGGTAATCTCCACCTCAAACACATCACCCGCCTGGTGTTCGGGATTGACCTTCCGAGCCTCATTCAATGATATCTCAAGTCTCGGATCGGAAGGTTCTTCGACTACCGACTTATACGCCAAGACGGCTATTTCCCCCGTCTCTGGGTGTATTTGCACTTTAACATTCTGGGAAGTCCCATAGTTTCTCTTGAATGCTGAGACAAGAGCAGCTTCTAATGCTTCAATCACTGCATCTATAGGAATTCCCCGTTCTTTTTCAAGCTGCTTAAGCGCCTGGACAACCTCGAAATTCATCCTAACCCTCCTCGTCCCCAGGCGAATTATCATTCGTTTCGACTCTGTCTCCGCCTAGCTCCTAGATTTCCATAACCAGTCTGGCATGGCTCACCTTGCTCATGGGAATATCCACAAGTTTCCCCTGGATTTCCAACTTAATCGTATCATCTTCCAATCCAAGCAGCTTACCTTCCAGTGATTTCATGCCATTTACCGGCACGTAGGTATTAATAAGCACTCGTCGGCCGCGAAACCTAACATAGTCTGACTCTTTTCTAAGGGGTTTTTCCCCGGAGGATGATACCTCCAAAACATAGCTGTGGGGAATAGGATCAAGGGCATCCAGCTTCTCCCCTAGCGTTTCATTGACGAACGTACAGTCATCCATGGTAACCCCTGTGGGACGATGAATGTAGACCCTGAGAAACCACTGTCCGCCTTCTTTGTCAAACATGACGTCTACGATTTCGATGTCCTTGCCTTCCGCTATCTCATTGAGCATCGCGCATACCAGGTCTTCTACGTCTTTCGGCCTCACTCTATCTTCCTCCCTACGCGCCCGGCGGCAACTTAGGGCCGCAACCTACTCGGCAAGTACTCTTCGACTGTTATCGGCTGTTATCTGCGGCTAACGCCGCAAATCGGATATGACAAAAATCTATTGCACAACATGAAAGAGTGGGTTCCCCCACTCTCTACCTACAACTCCTGCAGCGACGATAACTAGAAGGCCTTACGCCCAAAGTATAACATATGCTTATACTCGATGCAACAATTCCCGACACTGCTTAAAACACAGCCTGCACATAGTCTGCCCCGGATGCAAAATTTCGGACACTCCGATGTACATAAGGTAGCGTTTTTACTTTCTGTGACACAAGACAAGACCAATAGTGGGCAAGAAACTCAGAGAGATATCATACGATTGTTGTGAACGCTATTTAAAGGCAGTGATGTTATGGATTATCATAAGCATCCGGTAATTCTTATGTCGTGCTTTCGTGTTATCGGAGCAGGAGTTGAAATAGCAGCAGCCATCCTCATGTTGAAGCTGAATACGATTGAATCAGCCCTTAGAATTAACGCAATTCTCGGACTCTTAGGTCCTGTTGTATTAATTGCAGTTAGCGCCCTGGGTTTATCAGGCCTCATCGGACGTGTATCTCTCACCAAACTAATCATGACACTGTGCGGGGCTATACTCATAATAGTGGGAACCAGATAGCGAAAAAAGACCAAGCAATTGCGCCGAAGGCGCGTTGACTCAACACTTGACCAACATGAATCCTTGAAATTGGCATGGACCAAGTGTAAAATAGTGAAGGTATACGAGCGCCGTAAGAGGATTTCAAGGAGGAGATTCTTTTGAAAAGGTACCGGACTGAGGATATCCGGAATGTTGCCCTAATTGCCCATAGCGGGGCCGGGAAAACCAGCCTTGGTGAGGCCATGCTATTCAATGCCCGTGCCATAGAGAGACTCGGCAGGGTCGATGAAGGCACCAGCGCACTTGACTACGATCCTGACGAGATTAGGCGCAAGATTACGATATCTACTACAGTAGCACAATGTGAATGGAAAAGCGCCAAGATCAACCTGGTGGACACACCTGGATATGCCGATTTTATCGGAGAGGTCAAAAGCGGCCTCCGCGTAGTCGAGTCGGCAATTGTTGCGGTCTGCGCTACAGCAGGTGTAGAAGTGGGGACTGAAAACGTCTGGCAGTTTGCAGACGAAGGCTCCCTTCCCAGGATGATTGCGATCACTAAGATTGACAGAGAAAACGCTGACTTCTATAAGACCGTAGACGCTATCCGCAACACATTCGGGACGAAATGCATCCCAATCCAGATTCCCATTGGTTCCCAAGACTCCTTCCGTGGAATCGTGGATCTCATTACAATGCGAGCGATTGTCTACGACAGCGGTTCCGACGCCACCTTCAAAGAGCAGGATATTCCCGACGATCTGAAAGAGACAGCTGAAAACTATCATCACGAGCTTATTGAATCAGCCGTGGAAAACGATGATGAGCTAATCGAAAAGTACCTCGAAGGCGAAGAACTGACTGATGAAGAGATTAGACAAGGCTTACGGCAAGGGGTAGTGGCAGGAAAAACGTATCCTATAGTATGTGTTTCCGCTCTGAATAACATCGCTGTCCAACCCATGCTCGACGCATTAGTATCATATCTTCCTTCACCTGTTGATCGTGATAAAGCTGAAGGCAAGCGCCCAGGGTCTGAGGAGACTGTAGAGAGGCTGTCCAAGGATGACGCGCCTCTTTCCGCCCTTGTCTTTAAGACTACAGCTGACCCATTCGTTGGTAAGATAAGCCTTTTTAGAGTGTTCTCAGGCACTATCAGTTCAGACACGCAAGTTTACAATTCCAATGAAGATACGACAGAAAGAATCGGACAACTCTTCTTTATGAAAGGAAAGCAACAGGAGCCTGTAGACAGGGTATGCGCAGGAGATATCGGCGCCGTGGCAAAACTGGGAGTAACTGCCTCAGGTGACACACTCTGTGACAAGGCCAATCCTGTTGTATTGCCGGGTATAGATTTCCCCAAGCCTACACTTGCCATGGCAATGAAACCAAAGACAAAAGGTGACGAAGACAAAATCGGCACAGGACTTGCCCGTCTCACAGAAGAAGACCCGACAATTATAGTCCGTCGTGACGCTGAAACCTCTGAGACTATTGTGGAAGGCATGGGCGAAGTCCACCTGGAAGTCACTGCAGACAGACTAAAGCGCAAATTCGGAGCTGAGGTAGTGCTGGAAACACCTAGAATACCTTATCGTGAAACCGTCAGGGGGACTGCCAAAGTTGAAGGCAAGCACAAGAAGCAGACAGGCGGGCGCGGGCAATACGGTCATGTGTTCCTTGAGATCTCACCCCTGCCCTCAGGCGGCGAATTTGAATTTGAAGACAAGATATTTGGAGGCTCTGTCCCAAGGCAATATATACCTGCAGTTGAGAAAGGCGTACGCGAAACGCTTACCGAGGGTGTGCTGACCGGTTATCCTTTAGTGGATCTGAAAGTCACTCTCTTCGACGGTTCATACCACCCTGTGGACTCCTCTGAAATGGCGTTTAAGATAGCTGCGTCCATGGCTCTTAAGAAAGGCGTCATGGAAGCATCCCCTGTTTTGCTCGAGCCTATCATGAGTGTAGAAGTCACAGTGCCCGAGTACCAAATGGGTGACGTAATGGGCGACCTCAACAAGAGAAGAGGAAGAATCATGGGAATGGAACCCCACGACGGCAACCAGGTTATCAAAGCCCAGGCGCCTATGGCAGAGATGTTCAGGTACGCCATAGACCTTCGATCCATCACAGCCGGGCGTGGTTCATTCACCATGGAATTTTCCCATTATGAAGAAGTTCCTGCCGCCATCAGCCAACAGGTAATGGAGAAACTGAAGCAGGAACAAGAGCAATAGGTCTATATACTGAACCATGTAATATATATCCCGAACGGAAGGGGTTCGCGAATAGGCGAACCTCTTTTGCATAAATCATGTTATTGGTGGGAATACGAGAGATAGCGCCACATATTGCATGGTTCTTGTATTTTGTGAAGCCTATGCTGTAAGGAGTTGTACATTTGATGATTCTCACACTGGACTCTCCCAACACCACCAGGATATTCGGAAGAACCCCTTTAGAAGTCAATGTCGCAGTCTCCCAGTTTATCTTCGGGAGAGGTTCGTCCGCCATCACTTTGGCGGATCTTGATAATCCCTTGGATGCCCTGGCCTCCCTTGCCCTAACCCACCATCCATTTCACGGGCCGGTTATCCTGGTTACTCCAACCGGCATAGATCCTATCCTTCTTGACGAAATCCGGAGATTGGCTTCCAGAGGCGCAAACGATATCACTCAGGCGATTCTGGTAGGCCCTCTCGGTCAGCACATAGAGGAGCAATTGGTGTCATTAGGGCTTAGAGTCACAAGAATAGCGGGAATGAATGCGTACCATACCGCGGCCGAAATCGGAAGATTCCTGGGATATCCCAATAACATAATGTTGGTGTCAGGAGAAGCTCCGCACTCAGGGCTAGTAGCGGGCACTATGGCTGCACATAGCGGAGTTCCCATCGTCTTCACTCTGAAGGACAGACTCCCCCAAGAGACAGTAGCTGTAATTAAGGCCACCCATAAACCCGTGAACGTTTTTATTATAGGTGGACGTGATGTGATTTCCGATGAAACAGAGAAGGCTGTACGGGAACTTGCTGACGGCACTGTAAGCAGAATCTCAGGTCAAGACCCTTTTGAGCTTGCAGTTAGATTTGCCAAGTACAAGTCTGCCGACGGCAGGTTCGGCTTTGGAAAGGTCGGAAGACACGGACACGCCTATACGTTTGTGAATCCCGGCAGGTGGCAGGACTCCATCTTCGGTTCAATGCTCGCCCACAGCGGGAAGCACGCTCCAATCTTGTTTGCGGCAAGAGACGAAGTCCCCCCTGTAACGCGGGATTACCTTCTTGAGGTAAACCCTGCTAAATCAGCGCCTGAGCCTCCTTACATGCACGCGTTCATCATAGCCGACTTTCAAACCATATCCCCCAGGGTTCAACTGGACATAGAAAACCTCATATCTATCGACGAGAAATCCCCGAATCAGGTAGTTCACATAGTGGAGCCTCATGACAATCTCCTTGGCATTGCAAGACAGTACGGGGTACAGATAGCAGATATCGCTCGTGTGAACCGATTGCCTGAAGAAGGAGGCCTGGAACCCGGCACCAAACTGATCATACCGTACACAGTCACTGACATGCCTCATGCAACCTATGAGCAAGACCTTCACTAAGTAGATCACCATGAGACCGTTGAACTTCTCCAGTAGCTGCCAGTTTCGCCGAAGGCGGCGACCGGTTTTTGTGATTCAAACGAGCTGCTTTAACATAATGTGGGAGAGAACAACGGTCTCCACCATAAGCGATCGCCGGTTCCAGAAAGTGTACGTACCGTCCGGGACCACCCAGGACCCCGGAAAATGAGCGGAAACCAATGAACTCATACTTAGGCCACACACGGGGGACGCGGACGATTCGTATACGGTTTTCAAGTCACCAGGCGCGTTTCCGGTATTATCGTGAATATCCTATCCATGGATCTTAACAATCTACGTCCACTTGACATCCCCATGGACACCGTTTCGTGATCTTGCAAACCTGAAACAGCACACAGGGACACGGACATGGACTTGGAACCGCACTCTGGTCCCCGACACATTGCCTCAGAAGACCTTGCATCGCTTTTTCCTTCCAGGCTAACGCGCTTATCTCCTGGGCCATGACGCTTTCCAAAGCCCTCACCTTATCGACTATCACGTTAAAGGGCTCATCCGGTGCAGTATCAGGAAGCCAGTTCGCGGCTTTCTCCGCCTTATTTGCCAGCGATGTAAGAATACGCGCGAGCTGCTCCTGTTCTATTGCAATTGCCTGAACGATCCTTTCACAAGGATCCAGCGGCGGACATGGAACGCATTTTGTCACCTGAGTCACCTCCTTCCTGATTCTTCGCTAATATCCGGTTAAGAAGACTATTCCACCTTTGCTTCCATAAGGATTCCGGATAGCCCCCAGCCAATCTCCGCGCGTTTTCACCCATTCTTAGACGTAAGCTTCTGTCGCTTGTAAGTTCAAGCACAGCCTGGATCAGATTTGCCGCTTCCGGGTTTACCAGGTAACCGTTCCATCCATGGATAACGAATTCCGCAAGCCCTCCTGCAAATCCGGCTATGACAGGAAGTCCACATGCCATGGCTTGAAGGCAGTATAGAGACGCTCCTTCAGTGGCTCGAAACGGCATCAGCGCAAAATCGAACTGAGGATATAGCTCCGCCATGCTGTCCCAATGGACCGAGTAAAACTTACAGTTGGGCAGCGAAGAGACATGGGCAGCCATGATAGAGGCCTCTTTCGCGTCTCTCATGTGGCCCACAATATGGAACTTCATTTTCGCGCCTTGTTCCCAAGCCATAGCTGCGACAGCAAGAACCTCATTGATTCCCTGCTCCATTGCAAAGTCTTGTGGACAGATAATCCGTGTTACCCCGGATTCACCCTTGGTTTCTGATCCCGAGAACGCCAAGAGATCAACGCCAGGCGGAATGTAAACCAGTCTATGTTCATACCCGGGCCACATTGCCTTGATCACGTTTACTGTGTTGCGATCTTCTGCAACAAAAGCGTCCGGCGCAGTTACCCCGTATAGCAACCTCTTTTCCCACTCACGCTTGTCAATGGAATGAAGCCGGTTGAACCGTGTTGAAGGAGCATCCCAGAAGATGCCGTGAGATACAACTATGGACTTATGGCATACCTTCGGAGCAGCAATGTGCCAATGAAAGTAGATCCTGAGGTCATACTCGAGGCTTCTTTGGGCAAACACCGAATTCAGCCCGGGAAACATGGACACATGGTCAGCCTTTGCATCGATGCCAAAGACATTTACGCCGTCAAACATACGCTTGGCAACTGGGGACGCCTGGAAGACATCTACGTCCCACGAGAGTTCACCCTGGATAAACCGGATGAGTTGCAGGAGACCGAGGTTCTCTTCAACGACTAAAAGGTTGTCATCAGTGGGATGCAACATGTAGTCAGTTAGGATAGCGATGCGACAAGAACCTTGCTTCACCTTCCATCATCTCCCCAGACTCCTCTTAAGGCTGCCCGCCATCTCTCCTTCCACCGCTCCAGAGAAAAAGCCAGTGATGTTTCCAGCGCTCGCCTGCCAAGCGTCTGCCGTATTTCCGGGTTCAGCACGAGGTATTCGATTGCTGCTTCCAGAGTCTCGGGAGACACGTTGATAAGAACGCCGTTATATCCGTCTATCACGAGGTCAGTTAGACCCCCTACATGCCCGCATATTACCGGCTTTCCACAAGCCATAGCCTCAAGGCATGCAAGAGAAGTGCCCTCCGCTCCCCGGGTGGGAATCAGCACAATATCGGCCTTGCGGTAGAGCTCAGCCATGTTCTCCATGGAAACCCAGTAATATAGGCATCTCGGGTTCTCTTCTGCCCACCTGTGCATCTCCGCTTCAGAGTCATCGGTTCCTCCACGGCCCACAATATGGAACTCGAGAAAATCGTATCTTCGTGTTAATTTTTCAGCAACAACCTTCACATCATCCAGCCCTCGAATCCAAGTCAATCGCCTGGGATAGAAAATTACCAACGATTCTCTGTGCCCTCTGTTTTCCCCGGGGAAGAACTCATTTCCATCCACAAAATTTGGGATGTATACTTGCTTGTGTTCATACCCAGGCCATGTAGCCCGTAACCAATTCAAGGTATTCGTATCAACGGAAACAACTAGGTCAGAGGCGGTTACAGCGTACCGCAGCCTCCTAAGCCATTCATCTTTTAGCGG
>JAAYRV010000001.1 GCA_012518595.1 Bacillota bacterium | reverse complement strand
GTAGAATGACTGCAAATTCGTAAGGGAAGTTGATACCTAGAACCTGGATCCAAAGTTGCAATGAATTCATCATGCTAAATAGAAGAGAACCAAAAAGGATACCGACTGGATTCCATCTACCAAAATAGACGAGAGCTACAGCGATAAAACCACGGCCTGCTGTGATATTATCAGCATACATATTCGCCTGCCCTATTGTAAGAAACGCCCCTGCTAAACCGGCCATTGCTCCCCCTAACATTAAACACTGGTACCGCACTCGGTTTACATCAACTCCAAGGGTATCTGCAGCTTCAGGAGTAACTCCTACTGCACGAACTTTCAGTCCCCAGTTGGTCTTGAACAGAATAAACCAAGATATCGGTACCAAAAGAATGGATAGGTACACCAGCCAGTTATGTTGAAACAGGATAGGTCCTAAGATAGGAATATCCGCCAGACCCGGAATATGAAGAGGTTTAAATCCCTCTACAGTTGTTATGTACCCTACGTATACACGAAAGAGAAGGCCTGATAATCCCCAGCAGAACATGTGCAAGCCAATTCCGCTGATTCCCTGAGGTGCCTGCATGGTAACGCTTATCAGAGCCATCAATACACCCAGGGCAATTCCTGTGATGATAGCCATAACCACACCAAGATAGGGGTTCCCCAACCGTAGTGTGACAAAAAACCCGGCGAATGCACCCATCATCATGATCCCCTCAACACCTAGGTTGAAGACACCTGAACGTTGACAGAACATCTCACCCAGTGAAGCAAACAAGAATGGCGCCAGTAACCTCACACCGGTCGCCAGAATTCCGACAAGTACATCACTAATTGCCATCCCCTGCACGGTCTGCCTCCAACCTCCCTAGCGTATCCGGGTCCTTTTTCCCGAACCACCGACGCCAAATTTCCGGATGTCTCAAGAAAATATCACTGCCTACAACAAATAGAACTACCAGCCCTTGAATTGCCATGACGATAGCAGCAGGTATTGCCACTGCTCGCTGCATCATATCTGCGCCCAGCGTAAGCATGCCGAAGAGAATGGCAGCAGGAATAGCGCCTATTGGATGTAGCCTGCCAAAGAGCGCCACCACGATACCGCTAAACCCGTATCCCGCTGACAGACCTTCAAGAACCCTACGGTGAACTCCCAGAACCTCTACCATACCGGCAAGCCCTGCAAATCCACCTGCCAAAGCCATGGCAAGAACCTGGTATCTTTCAACATTGATGCCTGCAGCTCGCGCTGCGGCAGGACCTTCACCTGCTGCCCTCATACGATAACCTATGGTAGTGCGCCACAGGAAGATGAACACTACAAATGCGAGGGCTATCGCAAGAAAGAAGCCCCAGTGAAACCTTGTTCCCTTGATCAGGCGCGCCATCCAGATTTGCCTCGGAAGCTGCGCAGTCTGGGGTGTGCCTGTTCCATAGGCTACTTCCTCAGGGTCTATCATAGGACCTCTGATAAGGTAGAGGCAGAGCTGAAGCGCAATTGCGTTCAGCATCACTGTGCTGAGTATTTCGTTTACACCGAGTCTTGCCTTCAGCCACCCGGCAAATCCACCCCAAACAGCCCCTGCCAGCACACTGGCTATCAGCGCCAGAGGCAGCAAGATGACAGCGGGCCATTTCGGAAGTGCAAGAGCGACAGCAGCACCTGCTATCGCTCCCATGACCATTTGTCCTTCTCCACCTATATTAAGGATTCCACTTCGGAATGAAGTCACCACTCCAAGACCCACCAGTAACAGTGGTGTGGCTTTTACAAGGCTTTCAGTCATTCCGAACTTTCCGCTGAAGGGTCCGAGAAACATTGATTTGTAGGCAACCAGTGGGTTTGCGCCTGCCAGGGCAATGAGGATCGCGCCTACCAGGAGAGCTAAAAGTAGAGCGCCTGCTAAAAGTGCAACTTGTGACAGAGATTGAACCAGTCTGTTGGATTTCTTCATTGGAGCAACTCCTCCACCTATTCCAGGGTCTTTCCCTTGAGGTAATAGATCTTGCTCTTCGGCCTCTGTGATCGGTAATTGGCTATGTTCCGCTCTTATCTGTTCCGTATCATCTTCATATCCATTCCGTATAACAGCTGCTCTTTTTTCCAGTTACTTTTCCCATCTGTCAACTTTCACGTTTTGTTGGCTTTTATTTTATTGTCACTATTCTTGTAATGCCTTATATTCTATGCCTGTGGTGTAAAGTCCTGCTTTATTTCAATGAAATTTTTCCAATCTCACAATGATGTTTCTGCGCTTTCCCGAGGTATACAGGCTTTCATCGCCCGGCGGACCCGCCTCTCAACGTCAGGCCAATTCGCACTGTAGGGCACTGTCGAGCCCTCAATCAAATAAGCCTGTGGAGATGTATCTTTCACCTGTGTCAGGAAGAATAGCGACAATTATCTTGCCGCGGTTTTCCTCTCTGGATGCTATTCTTACTGCAGCCCAGGCGGCCGCACCTGAAGAGATACCGGCAAGTATCCCTTCTTCACGGACAAGGCGCCTGGTCATCTCTATTGCTTCATCGCTTGGGACGCGGACTATTTCATCAATGAGATCCGGTCTCACAACCTCAGGGACAAATCCCGCGCCGATCCCTTGGATTCTATGAGGCCCCGGCTGTCCCCCTGACAGAACAGGGGACTCGTCGGGTTCTACGGCAATAGCTTTGAAAGTCGGCTTCAGAGGCTTAATCGCCTTTGATATGCCGGTAATCGTGCCGCCGCTACCCACTCCTGCGACGACCATGTCAACCCGGCCTTCTGTATCCCGCCAGATCTCCTTTGCAGTCGTGCTCTCGTGGACTGCGGGGTTTGCCGGGTTCTTGAATTGGTGGGGTATGAATGAACCCGGAATGGATTCGGCCAGTTCTTCAGCTTTTCGGACTGCGCCTGCCATCCCTTCATTACCCGGAGTCAATGCCACTTCAGCCCCGAAAGCCATAAGAATGCGTCTTCTTTCCGGCGACATGGTCTCAGGCATCGTAAGGATCAACCTGTACCCTTTTACAGCAGCTACAAAAGCAAGCCCAATGCCTGTATTGCCACTGGTGGGCTCAATAATAACACTACCGGGTTTCAGCGCGCCCGACTTTTCAGCCTCATCAATCATGGCCAAACCTACCCGATCCTTTGCACTTCCGCATGGATTAAAGGACTCGAGCTTAGCCAGGACACAACCGGCTGCGCCAAGGGTCACCTTGTTCAACCGAACCAAAGGCGTATTCCCCACAAGCCCTGTCACATTATCCGCAACATTACCCATGTGCAAACTTCCATCTGACTGCACTCTGACTCCTCCCACTCTGACTCCTCCTATGACTATACCGCTCATCCCATGGCTACACTGCCAGTTCGTCACGGGCCACCTGTTTTTCCAATTCTTCAATACGATCCATCATTTTTGAAAGGACGTCCACCACGGGATCCGGGAGGTTGCCGTGGTCAAGGGGATTAACGCGCACTCCTTGCCGCACAACGACTCGACCGGGGACTCCTACTACCGTGCAGTTATCCGGGACAGGTTTTACCACTACGGCGCCTGCGCCAATCCTGGAATTATCCCCTACATTAATGGCGCCAAGCACTTTAGCGCCGGCAGCTATAACAACACCGTTACCGATGGTAGGATGCCTCTTCCCTTTTTCCTTGCCGGTCCCGCCTAATGTAACCCCCTGGTAAATGAGGACGTCGTCCCCGACTTCCGCAGTCTCACCGATGACTGTCCCCATACCGTGGTCGATAAATACCCTCCTACCTAATGTAGCCCCAGGGTGTATCTCAATACCTGTGAGGAACCTTCCTATGTGCGACAGGAGACGTGCTATGAAGTAAAGCCTGTACTGATAAAACCAGTGAGACAGCCTATAGTTCCATAGCGCGTGGAGACCAGGATAACAGAGGATAACCTCTATGACACTCTTTGCAGCAGGATCTCTCTGGAAGACTGTTTCTATATCTTCTCTTAGTCGCCTTAACACCTGGTATCTCCCTCCCCGACATAGTATCATCATAATTCGCACCAAAACACTTGGAATTACATGAATAATACTATCTGGAAGAGATATAGTCAATCAAAATATCGTCAAGACTTGATTAAATCAGCATCTCGGCCGTTTCAGGCAAAGAATATTCGGCTTTCCACCGTCAGTTCACGTTTGACAGTGGAAAACCGAACAATACCCTAAGAACGTTGTAACAATGTTTTTTAGGATCGGATAGGCTCAAACCGTCCGGTAAAGAATCGCAATACCGGAGGCTCATAGACCCATTTGAGGCCTTGGATCTCACTACGTACGGCAAACAAGTCCTCCACTGAATCCGCTACGTAGTCCAGATGCGCATTTGTATAGACCCTCCGCGGAATAGTAAGGCGCACTAATTCGAGTTTCGGACGATGATCCTTTCCATCCTTATCCCTGCCTGCGGACACGATACCTCGTTCCATGGTCCTTACGCCTGAATGTTCATATATTGCAGCTGCCAAGGCCTGAGCAGGCAGTTCATCCTGGGACAGGTGGGGAAGAAACCTTCTGGCGTCAACAAACACCGCATGGCCTCCTACAGGCATCACAATTGGGATACCTCTTTGGTTCATTTTGGTTCCCAGGTATACGACTTGTTCTACCCGGTGCCTAATATAATCATAGTTCATGGCTTCTTTCAGACCCCTGGCGAAAGCTTCCATGTCTCGACCGGTCATTCCGCCGTAGCTTGGCATCCCTTCATATACCACAACGAGACCTGTGGCTTTTCGGTAAAGATCCTCATCATTTACGGCAAGGAAACCACCCATGTTGACGATTCCGTCTTTTTTACCGCTCATGGTGCAGCCGTCTGAATAAGAAAACATCTCTCGTACGATTTCCGCAATAGTCTTATCTTCGTACCCGGGTTCGCGCGTCTTAATGAAGTAGGCGTTCTCAACACAACGCGTCGCATCAAATATCACGCGAATCCCGTATTTCCGGGACATCTCATACACAGCCTTTAGGTTCCCCATACTTGTAGGCTGTCCGCCTGCCATATTTACCGTCACAGCAACACATATATAAGGAATATTCTCCGGGCCGACTTTCTTGATGAGCGCTTCGTATTTCTCCAGATCTACGTCGCCTTTAAAAGGGATGTCATCGCGTTCGGGTTCGTGGGCCTCGTCTCTGATTACGTCCACGAAAGTCCCGCCGTGTAGCTCCATGTGAGCTCTGGTTGTGGTGAAATACATATTCCCCGGAATATACATCCCAGGCTTAACCAGTATTTGCGATATCAAGTTTTCGGCCCCTCTACCCTGGTGGGTGGGGACCACGTACTTGAACCCGAACAATTCCCTTACTGTCTCTTCAAGATGAATCCAGTTTTCGCTCCCTGCATAAGCCTCATCACCCATCATCAACCCGGCCCATTGATAATGGCTCATTGCGTTAGTTCCACTGTCAGTCAGAAGGTCAATGAATACATCTCTGGATTTCAGCAGGAATGTGTTATAACCGGCTTCCTTGATTCTCTTAGCCCTTTCCTCCTTAGGCAAGAGAGTAATCGGCTCAACCATCTTAATCTTGTAGGGTTCCGGTATATACTTTGACTCCACTTGCGCGTCCCTCCTTGATGAATTCACGTAATTGATTACCTTGACAAACTCTAAAAGACAAGTCCCTACACAATGTAGTTTTCGTCATGACCCCACTGGATTACCTTCTTTTTGCCTGATTTATAAAAAGATATTAAATCCCAGCAAAAACCGTGTTGATGAAAAGCCTCCTGACTCTTAGGATGTGTTGGTTTGACCTGGTGAACTGCAGTCTGTTGGTAAGTAGCACAGCTACTACTTCATGCTTAGGGTCTATCCAAATGACTGTACCCGTAAAGCCGGTATGTCCGAAGCAGCCCGGAGGCATAAGATCCCCCAGAGGGCCGCCGGGGGTCGCAAACTGCCATCCGAGGCCACGATTATCGTCCCCGGGAAGACCTGCTGTCCAGTCCTGTGTCGCAATGCGAATCGCTGAACTGCTCAGGATATGTCGTCCGCTATGAACTCCTTCATTTAGGTACATCTGTCCAAAATTCGCAAGGTCTTGGGCTGTCGAAAACAGACCGGCATTTCCAGCCACCCCGCCGAGCCATGCGGCATTTTCATCATGGACTACTCCACAAGGGATATCCCCTGCGATATGCCGTGCGCTCCATTGGCGTTGTAGTTTGCGCGGCATCCAGCTCTCCGGGCAACGCCTTCCATCGGGCACGGAAGATTCCATCTCGGGCCCGGCAAATGCCTCCATTATCTCCCTGCCTCGCAAAGTGGCAGACCTGGGTTCAGTGGGAACAAGCCTTTCACGAATCCTGTCAGGCACAGGCTTGTTAAGCGGTAAGAACATCGTGTCCTTCATTTCCAGGGGTTCGAATATCATCTCTCGAGTAAAATCGTCCAAAGTCATACCGCTGACTTTCTCTATTACCCACCCTAGAAGGATAAACCCGGGACATGAATACTGCACACGGGTTCCGGGAGGCCAACTAAGTTCTACAGCGCGCATGAAAGACGGGATATCATCGCGCGTCGCGCCTATCTTAAAAAGCGGTGTCCAACCTGTAAGCCCCAGGGTTTGGGTGAGCAGGTGCCGAATCTGCGCCTTTCCAAGGGGATGATCTGCAAGGCAAGGCGCAAAATACTCAATTGGATCGTCAAGCCCGATTTCCCCCTGATCAATGAGGACCAGCGCTGCAGTGGTGGTCGCAACTGCCTTTGTCAGTGATGCCAGATCAAATACTGAGTCTACCGACATTGGGACCGGATCCGGGCTAAGTCTCATGAAACCGAAGGCTTCATGCATGAGTGTTTTCCCTTGTTTAGTCACAAGAACCACGGCGCCTGGATATGCGTGTGCTTCCGGATTGGTGCCACACCATTTTCGGATAACCTTTGACGCCTTTGCCAACACAGACTGCGGATAAGATGCCCTACATTCTCCAGACATTTCTATAGTCAATGAAAAAGCCTCCTACACACCAATATAACAACTGACATACACAACTAAAATTCTTGCCCATGCCGAACTTTCCTGCTATAGTATGGGCAAAACACTGAATGAATGTTATGCAGGGATATGTCGCATTTGGAGCGCGTACGCAGTATCCCAAGAGAAATTAAAGGCTACTCATTATTACGTGGTGAATTCAATGAATAAGAAGACAATACCATTCTTATAGAAATTAATACAAAATCCGGGAATATAGGTTTAGAGATAAGAGGTACAGATGGTACCGTGTTTTACTCCGAAAATGATATCCCCACATCGTCCTTTCAGGTGCCGGTCAAAGGTAAAGTATT
>JAAYRV010000068.1 GCA_012518595.1 Bacillota bacterium | reverse complement strand
CGCACGGACATGTGCAGCACCCCTAGCGGACATTTCCTATGTAGTTTTCATGTCCCTATTATTATGACATTCCTTTCGCATGAGCGCAAGGGCCCTGTGGCAAACTACAATCATGAAAGTCGCTTTCTTTGAAGTGGAAAAATGGGAAAAGGACAGGTACCGCACACGTCTTCGCGATGTTGAGCCTGTGTTTTCCCATGAGACAGTTCAAGAGACGGATCTTGCCGAACTTGCGGATTCATGGGGTATGTGCGTATTCATATATTCACAGCTTACTTCAGATATTCTTAAGAAGTTTCCTGAGCTGAAGTTAATATCTACAAGGTCTACAGGCTTTGACCATATAGACATTGACTTTTGCAAAAAGCGCAAGATCTACGTGGCAAATGTACCATTCTATGGAGAGAATACTGTGGCTGAACACACATTTGCGCTGATACTGGCGCTTTCACGTAATGTCCATAAGGCTTATTGCAGGACTATCCGCCAGGACTTTTCCCTTGAGGAATTGCAGGGGTTCGACCTTAAGCGTAAGACTCTCGGTGTTATCGGGTGCGGGAAGATTGGGCTGCATGTAATCAGAATAGCGAAAGGTTTTGGCATGGAGGTTCTCACCTATGATACCAAGAAGGAAGTTTTCCTCGCGGAAGTATTAGGCTACCGTTATGTCCCTTTTGAAGAGCTCCTTGGCGCGTCAGACGTGATCTCCCTGCATGTGCCATACAATAAGAATACTCATCATTTGATAAGCAGGGACAGTTTGAAGAAAGTCAAAAGGGGCGCGATCTTGATAAATACAGCCAGAGGCGGGCTGGTTGACACTGAAGCTTTGGTATGGGCCTTAGACAAGGGTATCCTTGGAGGCGCAGGCCTTGACGTCCTGGAAGGAGAAGAACTCATGCTGGAAGAGGGATATGTTCTGAAAAAGGATTATTCAAAAGACGTCCTTAAGACATTTGTCCAAAACCAAATGCTGTTACGTAGGGAAGACGTGGTAATAACCCCCCATAACGCCTTTAACAGCCGCGAGGCCACTTTGCGCATCCTTGACACAACGTGCGAGAATATCCATAGATTCATTGAAGGCCGTCCTCAAAACGTAGTCGCCCCGTAGCAGTCGGCGATAGGTCTTCTAAGCACCCTTCTTGCCTGCGCTTTCTGAAAACTCCAAGGTGTCTTGCAGCGCATCAATATGTGCCCCGTCATACTCATCATACCGTTTCCCTTGTAAGCATCAGACTGCTCCCACACTAGGAGCGTTCCGGTAGCCTAAACATAGGATCACGCTGCTTAGGATCAGATAATTCTTACGTCCGGTCATTTACACAGAACTACTAATAGGGATGCTTCTCTACCGCTTTTCTGGAAAATGTGGCAGTCTTTCCTACCACTTTCTTGGAAAAAGTGGGCGGTTTTCTATCAGCAGCCCTCTTGTAAGCGCCGTTTCCGCGGTGAGGTGGTCTATATTCTATCACTTCGAGGCAGGATCATAGTAGAAATTGTGCCACTGACAAGCCTCGAGGTGGTTGATTTCAACCGCTCAGGCGATTGCTCCGCAAAAAGTGGTAGAGAATCTTACAACGAAAAGAGAATTGTGGTTGGTTCTTGACCATACCGATGAGGGGAGGACTTCAAGACGGTTTGCCGAATGAATACGGAAGAGTGCAACCGAGGAGACGGGAGCACGGTGCGCAACTAAGGAGGAGGAAACCGTATGTCAGGACAAGTAACAAGACAACCTCTTTACGAAGTAGGCCCGGAACTTGTAGCTACTGCCACAGGCAGGGAGCCTGCTGATGTCGTCATCCGTTCCGGACGATTAGTGAATGTCATTACTGCTGAGATTCTTGATGGCTTGGATGTGGCTGTCCGTTCCGGGCGAATTGCTCTTTGCGGCGATGCTTCCAAGTGTATCGGCAAAGATACGGAAGTAATAGATGCGGAAGGGTTTTATTTGGTCCCGGGATTTCTTGACGGACATCTTCACATAGAAAGCAGTATGGTCACAGTCAGCCGGTTTGCCAAGGCTGTGCTCCCATGCGGGACTACCGCTGTTTTCATGGATCCTCACGAGATCGCGAACGTCCTGGGCATGGACGGTATACGGTTAATGATAGAAGAGGGTAGGAATCTTCCACTCAAGGTCTACGCCACAATGCCGTCATGTGTCCCTGCAGCTCCGGGGTTCGAGGATACGGGAGCGGAACTCACCCCGGATGATATTAGAGAGGCAATGACTTGGGATGAGATAGTGGGCCTCGGAGAGATGATGAACTTCCCCGGTGTTCTCGCAGGGGATCCGGATGTTCAAAGAAAAATAGCGGAGACTTTGAAGGCAGGCAAGGTCGTTACCGGCCATTATGCCTCGCCTGATCTCGGCCCCAACCTTTCCGCTTATGCGTCTTCAGGTATTGTTTCTGATCATGAGTCTGTCACTTGGCAGGAAAGTCTGGCTAAACTGCGCCTGGGGATGTATGCGAAACTGAGGGAGGGGTCCGGGTGGCGTGACATTAAGGCTACTGTCAAAAGCTATACAGAGACAGGCATTGATCCAAGGCGCATAGTCCTTGTGACAGATGATGTTCATCCTGATACTTTACTGAGTTTAGGACATGTGAACCATGTAGTGAGACGGGCAATTCAAGAAGGGACTCCGCCTCTGGTGGCCATTCAAATGGCGACAATCAATGCTGCAGAGTGTTTTGGGATGAGCCATGACCTTGGAAGCATTACCCCGGGGAAATGTGCTGATATCTTGTTCATCAGGGATCTGGCTTGTCCGCGTCCGGAGAAGGTCATGGCAGACGGTAGGATCGTGGCGGAGGACGGACGCATGGTTGTGGAGTTCCCGCTACATGACTATCCTGAGTATGCCACGGGATCAGTACATCTGGCACGACCCCTCACAGGCGATGATTTTCGTATCAAAGCCGGTCTGCCCGGTAAGCGTGTGCGTATCAGGGTGATGCAGGTTACAGACGGTCAGGCGGTAACGAAACACATCGAGGCGGAACTGCCTTCTGATGGCGATGGGGAAATCCACGCATCACGTGATGAGGATTTGGCCAAGGTCGCTGTAATAGAAAGGCACAAGGGCACAGGAAAGATGGCTTTGGGTTTTGTCAAAGGGTTCGGGCTCAAGTGCGGGGCAGTAGCTTCAACAGTCGCTCACGACAGCCATAACTTGCTTGTTGTCGGCATGGATGACAGAGACATGGTTGTTGCAGCCAATACCTTAGCTGAGGCAGGTGGCGGGATGACTGTGGTGAAGGACGGCAAGGTATTAGCTATCCTGCCTTTACCTATTGCAGGACTTATGTCAGACAAACCGGTGGAAGAGGTTCAATCAAGCGTCGAAGGGCTGGCACAGGCGTGGAAGGCCTTAGGGTGCGATTTAGCGTCGCCGTTTATGACCATGGCTCTTCTTTCTTTGCCTGTTATCCCTGAGCTTCGCATAACAAATCGAGGCCTGGTTGACGTCACGGAATTTCGGTTCACTCCCCTGGTTATTGGCTGAATCAGCTTCTGCGCAATTAGTGAATTTACAGAACTCAATATATGGGGGGCTGGAACGTGTGCGGGTTGTTGTAGGCATTACCGGCGCTACCGGAGTAATATACGGCATAAGACTCCTCCAAGCTTTCATGGATGCAGGTGTAGAATCTCATCTGGTGGTGAGCGAGTGGGGTGGGAAGACGATTGAGGTCGAGACATCATATACCATTGAAGAAGTAAAGAGTCTGGCTACTTATTGTTACGATCCGATGGACTTGACTGCCTCGATTGCAAGTGGCTCTTTGCTCATTGATGGTATGGTAATTGCACCATGTAGCATGAAGTCACTTGCAGCGATTGCCACAGGATATTCTGAGAATCTCATTTCAAGGGCTGCCGATGTCACAATCAAGGAGCAAAGGCCTTTGGTGCTTGTGGTTAGAGAGACTCCGCTCAGCGCTGTCCACCTGGAGAATATGCTGAAGTTGGCGCGTTTAGGTGTTGCTATAATGCCTCCGATGCCGGCCTTCTACTGTCGTCCGCAAAGCATTGATGATGTAGTGAATCATCTTGTCGGGAAGATACTGGATAGGTTCTGTATCAAGCACAATCTCTTCTCTCGGTGGATGACGACATGATTATGAATGAATTCCGGAAAAGCTCCTGAAGAATCTTTATGGAAAAGAAGGAATTTCTATAGATATGTCAAACAGTAATATTGAGGCATGTTCGATTGTGTGAAACAATAATATATGTACATAGGGTGACGAGATGAAGAAAGCTCGTTTGCTGCCTGAAGAGAGAAGAAACGCAATACTTGCCATGCTCGAGCAGGAGGGCCGGGTATTCTGCTCTGAACTTGCGGATACGTTTGGCGTATCCGAAATGACTATACGCAGAGATCTAACATATCTTGAACGACTGGGGGCATTACGCAAGGTTCACGGCGCCGCAGTCAGTGTGGAAGATGAAAGCCATGATCCTTCCTTTTGGGTCAGGGCCGGCCGCTCTCGCGGAGAAAAACGAGCTATAGGGAGAGAGGCAGCGAAATTAATAGGCAACGGCGAAGTAATTGCCATTGATGTCGGGACTACTGCCCTGGAAGTGGCCAGGAACATAACGTGCACTGATGTCATAATAATAACCGCTTCACCTCATGTCGCATTTAACGTAGTAAATCAAGGTATTTCACAAGTGTTCTTAACCGGGGGAGTTATGAGGCCTAAGACGTTTACGCTTACCGGGGCTTTTGCTGTGCAAGGATTAAACAATTTTAATATTAGTAAGGCGTTTATAGGGACCGGAGGTATAACCGATGACTATTTCTTAACTGAACACAGTCCGGAAGAAGCTGAAGTGAAAAAAGCTTTGATCAAGAGATCAGAAGAGGTAATTCTTGTTGCAGATCATAGCAAGTTCAATTCCGGAGGCTTTGTTAAAATCGGTCCCCTTGCCCTTGTTCATCGGATAATAACAGATAAGAGAATGTCGCAGAACCTCATTGATTACGCGGAGAGAAATAGGATTTCCGTTACTGCGGTCGGATGAGGTTTTTCTTTTTTGAGTATATATGTTCGATTGTGTAGGAACAACAAAATCGAACAGTCTCAAGTTAGGAAGGAGGTGGCCATCGGATTTAGACTGTCAATATTAACTGATAAGAGTCGGGTGACATAATACACAGTTGATTTGTGAGAATGAATGAATACGTGTGGTAGTCTATGTTCTCTGAGAGCTATGAAAAAGGGAGGCTATTGTTGTGTCTAGAAAAACTGCATTATTGGTTATAGCCGGCATCTTATGTTTAGCTCAGTTGGTCTTCAGTGTCGGAAGCGCTGCGTCTGCACCTACACTCAAAGTGGCTATGGCAGCTGCAGGCGCCCGAGGCGACCAAGGGATATTTGACTCGGGCTGGGCAGGGCTTGTCCGTGCGCAAGAAGACTTAGGCGTAGAGGCTAGGATCTTTGAAGGAAAAGAAGACCCGGCCTTATATTATGAGAGACTTCTTTCTGCGGCTAAATGGGCTGACTTAGTGTTTGTCAACCCAGGCTATCAGTTTGAAAGTGAGCTTGAGGAGTTTGCGCAAGCGTTCCCCAAAGTCCAATTCGTCTATTGCGATGGAATCAGCGGTATTGAACTTCCTAACATATCTTCAGTAGCGTACAAGGAAAACGAAGGTTCATTCTTGTTTGGAACAATGGCTGCGATGATGACAACCCGGACAGAGATAGACGGCATCAATCCTGAAAAAGTTGTCGGTCTTGTCGGGGCTATGGACATTCCTGTTATCAATAACTTCGTTGCCGGCTTTAAGCAGGGTGTTAAGACAATAGACCCATCCATTGAGGTCAAGGTTCTCTATGCCGGTACATTTTCAGACCCTGCAAAAGGCAAAGAGCTGGCTACTATGCTATATAGCCAGGGAGCGGATATTGTATACAACGTGGCTGCCACAACCGGCCTAGGCGTCTTAATGGCTGCTAAGGAAACCGGACACTATGCAATAGGCGTTGATATTAACCAGGACGGCTTCTATCCAGGACACGTAGCAGGGAGTATGCTTAAAAACGTTGATGTCTCCTTCTACGACGTTGTGAAGTCTGCAGTTGAGGGAAAGTCTACAGGCTCTAACGTATTTGACTATGGCCTGAAAGAGGGCTGGGTAGGTCCGACATATTCAGACCAGATGAAGTCTATTGTTCCTGCGGACATAATTGAGGAAATGCAGAAGTACCAGGAGAAGATCGTAAGCGGTCAGTTAGAAGTGGATTCGACCAGATAAAGATATAGGTTCGAAAAGGCCGGAGGAGGGTTGGATTAATTGCTGACAGGATCATGTCTCCTCCGGCCTTATTAGAGCCAAAGACTAAGGATGGAGGGGCAGAAATGAGTGTGGCCCCGTGTAAGACCAAAACTCAGGAATACGCCATTGAAGTTGCTGACGTTTGCAAGATATTCCCCGGCGGGGTTGTAGCTAATGACAACATCAGCTTGCGTGTAGCCAAAGGCCATGTTCACGCCGTCCTCGGTGAGAACGGGGCCGGAAAGACTACGTTAATGAACATGCTGTATGGAATGATTAAGCCTGATAAGGGTGAGATCCGGGTATTCGGCGAAAAAGTGAACTTCGCATCTCCCATTGACGCTATTGACGCAGGCATCGGTATGGTGCATCAACACTTCATGTTGGTTCCGTCTTTCACTGTCGCGGAAAACATAGTTTTAGGACGTGAGCCCAGAAAGACACAGGTCTTCTTTGATGAAGAGACCGCCATGAATGAGGTTGCGGAGCTTTCAGAAAGGTATGGCCTTAATATCCACCCTGAAGCGCGTGTCCGGGATTTATCCGTCGGGGAGCGACAAAGGGTCGAGATTATGAAAGTCCTTTCACGAAACGTCGACATCATTATTTTGGATGAGCCTACAGCCGTGCTAACCCCTCAGGAAGTAGAATCCTT
>JAAYRV010000067.1 GCA_012518595.1 Bacillota bacterium | reverse complement strand
GTTATTCCCATGGTTCATTGGAGTAACTCGATTCAGTTGCAAAGCATGACAAGCAATATGGTAAGATTGATTTACTATGACAATGATAACAAATAGATAATAAGTGAAGGATGGAGGTATCACAATGCAACTTAAAGGATCAAAGACTGAAGCTAACCTAAAGGCTGCATTTGCAGGCGAATCCGAGGCCAGAAACAAGTATACATATTTTGCTTCCGTAGCGCGCAGAGAAGGTTATGAGCAAATTGCTGCGATATTTGAAGAAACGGCTGCAAATGAAAAAGAGCATGCGAAGCTGTGGGCTAAAGCCCTGGGCATGATCTCAGACACCGCCGCTAACCTGGAAGACGCTATCCAAGGGGAAAACTACGAGTGGACCTCAATGTATAAAGAATTTGCTGAGGTCGCCCGCGAGGAAGGCTTCGAAGATCTGGCAATAGCCTTTGAAGAGGTAGGAGAAGTCGAAGAAGCACACGAGAAGCGTTATGAGGCGTTATTGGCAAGGATTCAGGACGGAACGACTTTCCGCAGAGATGAGCCAATTAAGTGGCACTGCCGCAACTGCGGATATGTCCATGAAGGGGCTACTGCGCCGGAAGCGTGCCCTGCCTGTAAACATCCAAGGTCATTCTTTCAACCCCTTTGCGAAAACTACTGATCCCACTTAGCCGAAGAAAGACCCAATCCTCGTAAAGTGCAAGAGTGAGGGGCGCTCCCATGCGCCCCTTTCTCATAACTCACCTATCGCAAACTCCTTTGCGCACCAACTAACCCCTTCACTTATCGTTGAACCCTGCTATCTCCTTTATCCTTTCCGCCAATCTTTCAGCATGGTCGCATGCAGCCTCATGAGTGGAGGCTTCGGAATAAACATGTACAGTAGCCTCTGCAGGATCAGGTAGCACAAGGACCCATCCGTCATCTCGGAACAAGCGAAGCCCGTCAATGAACTCCCGCCTTGTTCCTTCCGATTCCTGAGCCAGAATCCGCATTACCCGGCCCTTATGCTCCCACGGACATGTCACTGCTCGTCGAACCATAGGTGGAATATCCAAGCTGTCAACTACACTTGAAAGCGCTAAGCCTTCACCGGCCAAGAACTCGAACACTTTTGCAAGAGTGAACATGGCATCATAAGCAGGCTGAAACCTGGGGAAAATGAAGCCTCCTTCGCCGTCTCCCGCAAACAAGGCTTCCTGCCCGGGCCTGAGAAGAAATTCCATGAGGGATCGCGGGTCCTGCCTGGTCCTGGACACCTCAGCCCCGAAACCCTTGGCGATTTCTTCTACCGCGCCGGTAGCGCCCACGGTAACAGCAACACGTAAGGGGTATTCCGGGCCGTCCTTATTATTGTCTGCGCTATTTCGAGCTACCGCATCCTTTAATGCAAGCCACGCAATAACGGCGAGAAGAGTATTCCCTTCAATAACCCTTCCTCCTTCGTCTACCAGGGATAATCTCTCTCCGTCACTCTCTATGAGCACGCCTATATCCGCTTTTAACGTGCTCACGGTCTTGGATAACCTGTCAAGGTGTACTCTCCTGTCTTCTTCGGTTTTGGGGATTCGCAAATGATCAGGATAGGCATTCAGCGCCACCATTTCGCATCCAAGTCGTGCAAAGATACTGGGGAAAACCATGGACAGCCTACTATATGCGTAGTCTATGACAACGCTTTTCCTTGCCCTGAGAATCGTGTCAGCGTCTACATAATTGAAGAACGCCTCCACGTAGGAGTCAAGGACTCGGCCTGGAAACTCCAACTTCCCGACTTCGTCCGCGTCAGTGCGTCTGAAATCTTCTCTGAAGAAAAGGTTCTCCACCTTTCTCTCATGGGATCTGGGAAGATTGATTCCCTGTCTATTAAACAGCTCAACCAAGGTATATCTGGGGTTATCCGGTGAAATCCGGATATGGATACCACCGTCCACGCCAAGAGTCTTGATATTGTAACGGCTCACAGGAAGCGGGGTGGACCGGAGATCCAAGATATTCACGCCTACAGTCATGAGTCCGCAAATGATGGATCTTAGAATCATCCTGGAGGATGGATGATCATCGCGGCTGGTGGTAAGGGTGGCACCTTTCCCGATAGAGCTACCGAACGAAGCGCCCAACTTCATTGCGAACTCCGGTGTCAGCTCGATGTTAGTCAGTCCTGTAACACCGCGCTCCTTAAATATGGAGCCCGGCCATTTTGTGCCCCATATCAAGCTCATCGCGACACGTGATCCGGACTCAATGACTTTATTAGGCCAGATCTTCACTTGCGGCTGTAAAGTGGCGCCTTGACCGATTCTGCACCTGTCACCTATAACGACCCCTTCATGACACGTGACGAAATCTTTAACAATTGCATGCTGGCCTACAAGAGTTCCTCCAATCTCAGCGCCGGCCCCTACAAATGAGTCGGACCATATGACACTTTGATGGATTCTTACATCCTTTTCAATAATGCAATTATCACCTATGAAACTGTACTCAAAACAGCCTGCCCCTTTGCCAATGCGGCAATTTCTGCCGATTACCAAGGGTCCGGCCAGATTTGCCTCAGGATCGATCTCAGTTCCGTCTCCCACCCATATATCATGTCTTATCTTTGTGCCGGGGATTGTTACGTTTACCTTACCTGTGACAGCGTCTATCTGCGCTTCTCTATATTGCTGCAGATTTCCTACATCACACCAGTAGTCAGTTGTCACAAACCCGAATAACCTTTCTCCTTCGTGGAGAAGCTTGGGAAACACATCTTGACTGAAATCCTGAGGTTTACCCGGGTCAATATAATCGAGCACTTCAGGTTCAAGGACATAGATACCGGTATTTACAGTATCACTGAAAACCTGACCCCAGCTGGGCTTCTCAAGGAATCTCCTGATTCGCCCCTCGCCGTCAAGTACGACAATCCCATATTCAAGAGGATTAGGGACTCTGGTGGTTACAATGGTAACCATAGCTGATTTGGACTCGTGAAACCTGATTACCTCATCCAGATCAATGTCAGTAAGAGCGTCGCCTGATATTACTATGACACGCTCCCGTTCAAGCACCTCACACGCCTTTCTTACACTGCCTGCCGTTCCCAAAGGCACATCCTCAACAGAATATGAGAGTCTAAGGCCGAGTTCTGATCCGTCACCGAAGAAGCTTTCTATTTCATCAGCAAGATAGTATAAGGTAACCGCTATGTCGGTAATAGAATGGCGTCTCAAGAGCTCAAAGATGTGTTGGATAATAGGCTTGCATGCCACAGGGACCATGGGTTTGGGCCTGTTGCAGGTAAGTGGCCTGAGTCTTGTTCCTTCACCACCTGCCATTACCACAGCCTTCATAAAGACGCCCCCTTTCGCTCTCCACAGTCAGTCTTGCCAAACTTCCTCTTTTTCCAAGCCCTCATGATTCTGCCTGCCGAGGACAGAGAATCTGAGGTTGGGGAATGGATTATCAAGCGCGCTGACATACGAGAGGTAGCCGATGATTTCATCCTCTGACACCTTAGGTTCCTCTTCATCCAGCATGGCTTCGGCATAATCCATGAGTCTATCGAACCTTTCCGCATGTTCCCTGAATCGCTTTGCCCCGTAATCCTCTGCTTGCTTCTCTGTGATAAGGAATGGCCAATCGCTGGACGTAAGGAGAAGAAACTCTCTCAGCGCCTGGACTTTGAGGAGCTCAAGAAGATCCGTATCTTCAGTTGTCCGGCTGAGAGCAGCAAGGCGTTTGATTCGAGCCTCGGCAGCATGAATCATGTTCCACATCCATGCTGTCTCATCATTGAGCCAGACCTCATGTCTACCGCCTCTCCCCCATGACGATTCAGGAAGTTGAATAGAGTCACAGGGAGGATGAAGATTGAGAAATTCCCCTGCAGAGCATACAGCCACAGTGGAACTGTCCGGCAGCCCTTTAAGGGTTTCAGAAAGCCAGAGCACGCCTTCATACCACCAATGACCGAATAACTCCATGTCATAAGGCGCTACAATCAGACTGTGCTCGCCTGTGGTTTCGTTCCAGTCGTTGATAAGTTCATGGACGAGCCCTACGAAATGAGCTGCATGCTCCCTTGCCCTGAGGACAGCTTCTTCCCGGTCATAAACTTCCTTCCTGCCAAGATCCGTCTCTCTCGCAGTGACACGCCAGTATTGCAAGCCTGATACGTCATCTTTTCTATGAAACTCCCGGTACAAACCATCACCGGGATATCCCAGCCTCTGGGACCACACCTGGGTCGTGACTCGTTCATTTCTGCCCATGCACACGACATTTGAGCGATTAACCAGGTACGGCTTGTAAGTCGTACCCCTTGTCCCCTCCTCGCCGAATACTGCATGGTTTGCATTAACCTCCCGGACCTTGCCTCCGCTTGAAACACCGATGGGAACACCGCCTTCAACAGCATGTCTGTCCACAAAGAAGTACTTAAGCCCTAAATATTCCAGGTATTCCTCAAGACCCGGTCGATAAGCGCACTCAGGAAGCCAAATCCCTCGCGCCGGCCGTCCAAACTTCACCTCATGGCATTCACAGCCCACTGCCAATTGCGCACGAATGGAAGTATCCTCATTTAGAAGAGGTAAGTAGCCGTGGGTGGCAGCAGACGTAATAATCTCCACCACACCCTGTCTCTCCAGTTCAGCCAAGGCGCCGACTATATCGCCTGAGTAGTCGTTACAGAATGCCTTAAGATGCTGCCTGTATTCATCACAGTATGCACCTGCCAGGCGTTCCTTGGCCTTATCACCCGTAAGACTGAACCGTTTTCTATCTTCCTCAGCACGCTTTATTCGGGCTTGCGTCCACTTGATAAACCCATTACGCATATAGTCATCGTCCAATTGATCCAAGAGAATCGGCGTAACCCCTATGGTGACACTGATAGGCAACTTACCGGAAGATCCGTCTTGGCATGACTTATCTTCTGAACAAGGCATAGAGCGGAGAACGTCCAGAAAGGGTATGTATGATCCGAGCATAGCTTCATAGAGCCATTCTTCACCAAACGGCCACATGCCTGACTTACGACAATACGGGATGTGACTGTGAAACACAAAAACCAAAGAACCTCGGGTCAATTCTTTCACGCGACGTCACATGTGTAACGTCGCTCCCCCCCTTCAGTATGCATCTTGCATCCTATTTTCCTCGCCTTGAATAATTCACGTTCGGACCGGAATTCACCAAGGAACACTCGCCGCTTCACTTAAAACACGCCGGTAAACGTCAAAAGTCAAGTCAGCAACCTGGTCCCAGCTGAACCTTTCTCTGACTTCAACCGGACCGTTTCTTCTGAGTTTCTCCTGCAAAGACTCGTCAAGGAGCGCTCTCTTTATTCCCCATGCCAAAGAATCCGCATCACCTGAGTAAACTTTAAGTCCGGTTTCCTCATGCCTGACAACTTCCCCGAGGCCTCCTGTATCAGATACCACTACAGGAACCCCCCTTGCCATCCCCTCCAACGCCACTATTCCGAAAGGCTCATAGAGACTGGGGAATACAGCTGCATCGGCTATAGCGTAGAATGCATCCCGTTCCCGGTCACTGATACGGCCGACAAAGGAAACATGGTCTCCTATACCCAGATTATCAGCTTTTTCCCGGAGGACACCTGCGTAATAGCCATCGCCTGCTATGACAAATCTCGTGTTTTTAGCCTCTTCCAGAACCTTTGGAATAGAAGAAAGGAGCACATGGACGCCTTTTTCATAGACAAGCCTGCCCACATAGAACACCAATCGTTCTCCCGAACCTGCGTAGCGGGATCTTATCTCATTGATAAGTTCTTGCTCAGGTAGATGTGGCGGATCCACTCCATTTGGAATAACGTCAATTTTGTCTTCGGGAAGCGAGAAGATTCGCCTGAGTTCCGAAGACATGTATTTACTGCAGCAAATGACCCTCCATGCTTCATACGTACCCATCCATTCAATTTCATGGATGTACCTTTGCAGATCTGAATGGATACCTCGATTCCTACCGTATTCGGTGGAATGGACAGTAAATACCAGCGGAATCTTCAAGGCATGTTTAAGGGATTTGGCTGCAAAAGCGCTGTGCCAGTCGTGGGCATGAATTATGTCATAGGGCCCGTCCCGCGTAGCCTCTACAACGCCTCTTGTCGCAAGGCCGAAATTCGCTTCCATGGCAACACGGAGGAAACCGGCATCACCACCGCCCCCGTAGAGATCCAATCCTTCGGGGAATGCAGACCGTGCCACCCTGGAGACTATTACACCGTCTTCTCTGCAAGGAGCTGCATCTCCAATAGAACTCGCGCTGATTACTTGCACATAGTCGCCTCTGCGGGCCAAAGCACGGGCAAGACCTGAAACTGCTGCGCCCAGCCCCCCAACGACTTCCGGAGGATACTCATACGATATCATCAAGACACGCATGGAGCCGCCTCCTTTCAAACGAATACTTCGACGACACATGGTCATGTCCTTCAATACCCGGAACTACGAAGACTTCCTGTCCTGACAAGGGATCTCCGACATATATGTAGTAATGTATTATTGTAGAGGGCTGTTCACGAAAAGATAAATCGTTGCTGTTGCGGAAGGGATCAATCCCCTGGAAACGACAACGCTTTTAAGCAACTTTCTCATGCACATAACATTTTGACGGCAAACTTAGAGAGAGGTGACGTATTGTGGAGCTCATGGAGATAATCGAGAAACGTAGAAGTGTAAGAGCATACAAAACCCAAGAAATCTCAGATGAGAAGCTCAGTAAGGTCCTTGAGGCTGCGAGGCTTGCTCCTTCAGCATCCAACAGGCAACCGTGGAAATTCGTCGTGGTAAGGGATCCTGCAAAGAGGGGGGAGTTGGCCAAGGCTTCTCGGGGCCAATCATTCGTCGGTGAAGCGCCCATAGTCATAGCAGGGGTGGCTCTGGAGCCGGAACGTGTTATGAGCTGCGGAGTGCCTGCTTACGCCGTAGACCTTGCAATAGCCCTTGAGCACATTGCGCTTGCAGCTCAAGATGAAGGCCTGGGAACGTGTTGGATCGGGGCATTTTCACAGGAAGAGGTAAAAAAGATTCTGGGAGTGCCGGATCAATATAAGGTCGTAGCCTTAATGCCCATAGGTTATCCGGAGGATGCGCCCGGCCCGAAAACACGTAAGCCGCTGGACGATATCGTCTGCTATGAGCGGTTTTCAGGATAGGAGCTTTACTGGAGAGCGCCAGAATCCGCATAAGTGGATCGCCATAAGTAATCGCCGGTTCCAGAAAGTGTACGTACCGTGCGGACCTGGCGCTCTCATTTGCCATTATACCTTCCTAATCTGAACTGCTTGCCACCTATTCCCGCATGCTTCGCATTCCATCCAATAGGTATAGAGCCAGCCGTTTCGGCTTGCGGTAATTCCTATCGTATACTCCCTACCGGTCTCTCGGCCGCATTTAGGACATTTTCTCAGCACTTGAAGCCCACCTTTTTGTCGTCATAGTTGATTCCCTGACATAGTGCTTACCTGACCTGGTTGATTTTGGGAAACTAAAAAAGAGGCTCTCGGTGATTATCCTATGTTGAGCCTCTTTCCTTTTGTGCGTGCCCCTGTGGTCTTCAAGGCATTTTAGACTGTGTCTTCTAAATGGGCGTTAAGGCCTTTACCTTCTTAAAATTCGGTTCTTGAAACTCGTGCCTGCAAGATCTGTCTCGATTTCCAGAAGATCTGCAATTGTAAGGCCAAGATCCGCAAAAGAGCTACGTGTCCCGAGAAAGACTCCTTGCTGTATTAGTTTGCCGTACACAAGAAGCGGGACGTACTCTCTGGAATGATCAGTGCCCGGGGCAGTGGGATCACAGCCGTGGTCAGCGGTGATAGCGAGGACATCCCCTTCCTTTAAGTTTCCCGCAAGCTCCCTTATCATTCCGTCGGTTTCCTCTAAAGCACATGCGTACCCCCGAGGATCATTCCGATGCCCGAAGAGCATATCGAAGTCAATGAGATTGGCAATTATCAGACCTTCATTCTCTTCTTTCACGAACTTGATAACAGATTTCATTGTGTCTTTGTTATTGCCTGTATGGTCCGATTGAGTCAATCCCCGGAAAGCGAAGATGTCTTCGATTTTGCCGACACCGATTACATCCATCCCTCGGTCTTTCACATAATCCAAAAGCGTTTTACGGGGAGGCTCTATAGAGAAATCTTTCCGCCGCTCCGTTCTGGTGAAGCTCCCTTTACCCCCGATAAACGGACGGGCAATCACTCGCCCCACACCATGTTCACCTGTTAGGATGGATCTTGCAATACTTGAGATTTCGTAGAGCCTGGGAACAGGGATTACGTCTTCATGGGCCGCAATTTGAAAGACACTGTCAGCCGAAGTATAGACTATGGGGTAACCTGTCCTCAAGTGTTCTTCGCCAAGCTCCTTAATGATTTCTGTGCCTGATGCAGGTTTATTGCCAAGGATTTTCGTTCCGATGGCCTTTTCGAAAGGCTTGATTATTTCAGGAGGAAAACCATGAGGGTAGGTGGGAAAAGGCTTATCCAAGACAATACCTGCGATTTCCCAATGGCCTGTGGTTGTGTCTTTTCCAGGCGATTTCTCAGCCATCCTGCCATAAGCTGCCAGAGGTGCGGAAACCGTCGGCACTCCTAAGATGAGCTCGCCGAATGCCTCCGCCAAGTTCCCCAGGCCCATCAAAGCAAGGTATGGAAGATTGAGTCCGCCTACAGCCTTTGCAATGTTGCGCAAAGTGTCAGATCCGGCATCCCCATAAAGATGCGCATCAGGCATTTGGCCGATGCCTACACTGTCTAAAACCAGTAGAATAGCACGTTTAACACTGCTTGATGTCATTTAAAAATCGCCTCGTTCGAACTTAATGCACTAAGTAGATCACCATAAGTGATCGCCGGTTCTATACCGTGCGGGACCACCCAAGACCTCGGAAAACAGGTGGAAACTAATGAACTCATACTTAGTTATTAGGACTTGGCAAGGCGTGCCAGCTGACGCCTGATCCTTGCCTCAACGCTTTCAGGCAAGCGTTTCATAGGGAGTTCGCAAGTTTCATTATGTCCATCGCCGCAGGTGCCGCATCCTCGGGATTCACTGCTCCCTTCCCCGAGCGCCTGTAAATGCCCGGGTATTTTCACAGGTTTCGGAGTGTATGGTTCTTTGTTAAGAAGGCTGTGAAGAAGAATAAGCGCAGCTTCCTTGTCAGGGATACGGCCCTTGGGAGAGGTGTCCGGGTCATTCTGGACGAAAGGCGGCACCGGCGCTCCTACACAAGACGGGCACCCGTCTTCGCACTCACAAGCCATAACCAACTGGAGACATGCTTCCAGCACATCCTCAAGCACCCGGTACGATCTTTCTGCAAATCCTACGCCCCCCGGATAGCGATCGTATACGAACAATGTGGGCGACCCTGTGTTCAAGGAATCCACCACCGCTCCCACATCCCTGGGGTCACACATTGCATAAAGAGGCACGACTTCAGTGATTACGTTTCCGATCCCGTATAACCCTTCTGAAGGATCACGTCCCCACTTTCTAACCAGGTTAAGGGCGGAAAGAGGAGGAATCAACCAAAGGGCTGCCGTGTCCATAACCTGGGGAGGGAGGTCAATCTTGCCAAACCCTATGCTGTCCCTGCTGTGAAACTTGATCTTCTTGAACATGTAAACAAGAGATGTTACCGTAACATCTCCAAAGGCTACGTTAGCATCACATAATTTCTTCGTCTCGTCTTCACTCTCGACTTTTACCCGGGTTTCCGTTATCGATTGTGTGAAATAGTCTACGTCCGCCTTCTCAATGTATGCGACTTTCTTGTCTGTCTCGAGGTCAGAGACGAAATATGTCTCGCCGTTGTGGAGGTAAATCGCTTCCGGGTGGATCTGTTCAAAAGCTGAAAGCTCATCCATAGTGCCGATAACGCGGTTTTTCGCCGAGCCTTCCTGAGCCTCCTCATACCTTGCAACTGATGTAGTTGTGTCAACAATGGTGTAAGTATTATCAGACATGCTGCGTAGCTTTACATCGACTGACGGGTAGCCTGAACTCGTCCAGAACCACTTGTTTCCTCGACGCGCAACCTCTCTCCGCTCCTCAAAGATTTCGAGGATAGCGGGCATATAGTCTCCGAATCTTGCCAGATCGTTTGCGGTAATGGGGAGCTCAAATGCAGCGCACCTCAAGTGTCTTGCAAGGACATAGGGATTATGGGGATCAATCACTGCGCTTTCAGTGGTTCGCTCAAAGAAGTATTCAGGATGATTCATGAGATACTGGTCTATTGGTGTGCTTTGGCCGACTAAAATCACTAAGGCTTCGTCTTGGCCGCGCCCTGCCCGTCCTGCTTGCTGCCATGTGCTGGCAACACTTCCCGGATAGCCTGTAAGTATTGCTGCATCAAGACTTCCGATATCTATACCGAGTTCCAAAGCATTTGTGGAGGTCACTCCCAAGAGCTCACCGGAGAAAAGGCGCTTTTCGATATCACGCCTCTCTTCAGGAAGATAGCCGCCCCTGTAAGGCTTTATGGCATTTGCCAATGACGGGCTGATTTTCTGTAGCCGCTCCTGAGTAAACCTGTAAATGAGTTCAGCCACTACCCGCGCTCTTACAAAAGTGATAGTCTGAACCCTGTCTTGAATCAGCTTGGTAAGGAGTTGCTCCGCCTCAAAGCTCGAGCCCCTTCTCTCTGTGCGGGTAGCGTCAATGAAAGGAGGGTTCCAAAACATGAACTTCTTAGGCCCGCGAGGCGCTCCGTCGTCGTCAACAAGGGTTACAGGCCTGTCTATTAGCTTCTCAGCAAGCTCTTTCGGATTCGCTATAGTAGCAGAACAACACACAAACTGCGGTCTTCCGCCGTAGTGCTCGCAAATTCGGTTAAGCCTCCTGATTACACAAGCCACATTTGAACCGAAAACACCCCGGTAGGCGTGCATCTCATCGATAACTACATAGGCTAAATTTGCGAAAAACCGCCCCCATGAAGGATGTCTCGGGAGAATCCCCTGATGGAGCATGTCCGGGTTAGTCAATATGATATTACCCTCGTCCCTCAGTTTGCGCCTTGCGTTAGGAGGCGTATCACCGTCATATGTGCCTGGGGTAATAGGAAGCAGGGGATCGAGCTCCATATAACGTACAAGCCCTCTTAGTTGATCCTGGGCCAAGGCTTTAGTAGGAAAGACATATAACCCTTTAGCAGCTGGGTTTGTAACCAGCCGTTCCAGGACAGGCACATTGTAGCAGAGGGTCTTACCACTGGCGGTAGATGTCACGATGGCAACATCTTGTCCGCTTCTGATAGCATCGATAGCTTGAACCTGATGAGTATAGAATCGCTCTATGCCCGTCTTCCCAAGGACCTCTTGGACCCTCGGATGAAGAGGCGACATAAGCTCTCCGTACCGGGCTGTTTCCGGAGGGATGTCCTCTATATGGACTATTTGGCCCCGATAATCAGGTTCCAGCTTGAGTCTTTCGATAAATCGTGATATATCCATTGTACCGGCTAGAACTCGCCCTCCTTCTGTCGAGACTTCCACACTTTGCGCATCTTTTCCATGCGTTGCCACTGATTCTAACGCGTATGCCGGCGGATACTACTCTAGCATGACCAGAGAATACCAGTTCTCTTCCTGGCTTTCATCAGCCAAAGTCTCAATTGGAAGCCCTTGGCGTCTGGCGGTGGCAAATACATCTATCCCCATTGCCTGCATAGCAGGTCTCGCTTTCTTAGGAAAGCGGCATGGCTCGCTGTCAGGGAAAGAGCATTCGCTGCAGAGACCGCAATCACTCATACTGAACGCAAAGTAATGACCGTCAACAAAGGCCTTGCTTTCTATTGAAAAAGATATCATCTGTGAGGAATCCTTATCGTGAGTATGGATAATCAAGGCCTTCTTATAGCGGGAGAGAACGTCTTTCGCTTCCCACGGCTTCAGCGCGCCTGGAGCAGACGGACATATCCAGCTTTTCCCCCACGTGGAGCAGCCATACATGCACTTGAGATACGTTCTGGGGTCAAATACGATATCCTGAACATCGATGATACTAGCGTCTTTGGCCCCTAACTCCCTGGCAAGCACTGCATATTTTTCAAGATCACACTCCAACCCTGACCCCTTCCTTCTCCGGACATTTCATGGTCATACACAAACCCACAAACCGCCAAAGCGTTGTGGCCTTTCGTTATCACGAGCTTAATAGTTCGACAAGCAAGTCGCGCTATCCTTTATTACAGTCTTACCAATAAAGCAGTAACAGCCCCGTCCGGACGGCTGAAATAAGTACTCTTCCTACATGAAATCTATAACCGGACTTGCATGAACAGCTCCATGAATTCCTGTATCGCCTGTCGATGGTCTCCTTCCACTATCAAGTGGTGATTACCCAGGGGGTTCAGCAACAGAGATTTCGTCAAGACTCCTGCCGCCGATTCGCGCTATTGTTACCAGGCCCGGCTTTACATCTCCCTCCATTGCCGTCCCAATCCCTCCTTCGAAATGCGAGCGTATTCTGTATGCGCTTGTCATAGTCCTCGGAATCGTGCAATGAGCAAATATTATCCTACCTGATTCTAAATCGATCTGAGCCGGATTCGCCATGAAACTGGGTTGTGAAGTCAGTTCATGCATGAAAACATACCAAGGCAAGAGAGAATATCCGCCTCACAAGCAGCTGGAACCCCTTCTTCACTGAGGCGAGCCAAGGCATAGCAGCCGGTGTTTTGACATCGCTGCAACAGATCAAAGCACTTCACTGTTATCGCGTCAAGGCGATACTCCTCGACCAGCTTCTTTAAGGCCAGATAGACCTTGGCTGAACCCTCCAATGCCTCCTCTTCCGGTTCAAAGATACACGTCGCCCCCTTAGCGAACTCAAACGCTGCGCCTTTCGCTTCCTCGGGATCTACCTCTCCGATAGCGTCTATAAGCTCATCCATGTCAAACCTGACAAGGCGCGGACCCCAAACCTGTCTTACTTTCTTGGTTAATCTCCAAGGCGGCATAGCCTCTATCTCTCTGCTGCCGAATACGCCAATCCTGGCTCTTTTCATTCGTGCCCTGGCACAAAACATTTTCAACAGCCGAAAGAGCTC
>JAAYRV010000066.1 GCA_012518595.1 Bacillota bacterium | reverse complement strand
TACGACACCTGGGGTCATCCAGTTTGCACGAGGTGTTTGGCAGATACTTCTTGGCAGCCTCAACAACTTTCTCATCGATTTCTGAAAGGACTGCCTGTTTAATTGAATCATGCTTGAGGATTTCACGAATACTGCCACCATCACCTCCACCGACTACCAGCACCTTCTCAGGGGATGGATGGGTGCATAGCGGCACATGTGCTATCATCTCATGGTAGATGAACTCATCCATATCAGATGTCATGATACAACCGTCCAGTACCAG
Source organism: Bacillota bacterium (assembly GCA_012518595.1). Classification (GTDB taxonomy): domain Bacteria; phylum Bacillota; class SHA-98; order UBA4971; family UBA4971; genus UBA4971. Next base: position 12,004 of record JAAYRV010000066.1, on the reverse strand, counting down.
AGTCCTGCCTGCATCAAGGGTCTCAATCACAGCTAAATCCTGATACTCTGTCTTTTCACGGTGAATCGTGCCTATGGCCTTTAGTGCAAGTGCCATTCCCGGAGCCTGATCTTCTATAAACCAAAGGTGCAATTCCATTCCCCCTGCCATTGTCATATTCCCTGTCCGCGCTGTTATTATAGTCTTCGGCTTCCAGGACTGTCAACAACACCCAAATCTGAGGGAAGGTCATTCCATAAGCCGCCTCGGAGGATATCACCGTGCTACGCGAATCGGAACTAACGCATATTGCCCCCGCCTACTGAAGGTGGGGGCTATTTAACGCCTGGATTCAGTCAGTTGAGTCAATTTATCAATAGTACTGCCAGGACTGCCCTTGACACTGTCAACACCGCCGGTTCAGCGATCCCGTCCCATTGGCCTCGGCCTAAACGTCCTGCACATAGTGTGCTCAGAAGCCCATGCCATGCTTCCTCTTCTTGTGCGAGCGCCTAAATCTCCTATACGACCGGTTTCCATATCTCTCCTGCTCAAGCCAACTCCGGCCGTACCACCCTCGTGGATCCTGGTATTCCTGTTGACTTCAATAGCATCAGCTTCACAAACATCCCCGGTGCCCCAGTAGACACACTCATCTACAGAACATTTCACGTTCGAAACCTTGCCCACCTTATCACCCCCTATTAAGAGAGTGCCACTAAGGCGGGATTTTATGCTCCAAAAAGCCTGAGCCGGAATACACTGAACAAGGATGCATTAAGCGAAGAAGCATTGAACCGCAATGCACGTCAGCCCCGCCGTATCTCCCTAAACAGCTCCTGTGATCCGCTTTCGGGGATTGGCCTTACAAGCTGAGTTCTCTCTTTTTCAGCCATACGCTTGGCGAGCTCTCTGCCTTCTTGAGAATCAGCGCGGACAACCCCTATACTTCTTCCAACAAGATCCCTAATGAACGGTATGGTCCCTAAATCACTATCCGACTCCATTAAAAGAGCTACTCTAAAAGCTGAACGCGCATAATCCATTTTGTTATCCAGTACGAATAGATACGCAGTCTCTTCCAACCTTCTTCGATAAGCGTCCATCATGTCCTTAGAAAATTCATGAGAAATGAAATCATCTATGATCTTCCGGAGGCGCTCTTCACGAACAATATCAGATGTGACTATTACGCTGTTCATTACCTCCATCGCCCGCTCAGAGTACTCCCTGGTCTTCTCATCATCAAGACGCCACTGGCATTCAGCGAGATCAAGCAGATCCGCTGACATCATAAGGACAGCTGAATCCGACTTGACTTTCGCCTCATCCAAAACCTCATATATGATGGGCCTTTGAGGTAAATCCGGCATGTTTTTCACAGTCTCAAGGTAAACCCCGATTCCGTCAGGAAGGGACACGCCTGCATGAGTCGTCGTTTCATAAGCTTCGTTCGCAATATATCTGCAATAGACCGGATCAATTTCGAATATGCCTTTCCTCTCCAGCCTAAACTCATTAATCCATTCTTCAAACCCACGCTTACTTATGCGTGAGACATACGAGTCTTGTATGCCTTGTTCTTGAGACACTGCCCAAATCACCCTAAACAGAGGCCTGCCCGGAGGCCTAATACCCATAATCAGAAGGCGTATTCCCATAGGGTCATAGTAGGTGGCATAGGCATTCTCGATCTTCCCGGCAGGGGTAAACCCCGGCATCTCGCTGACAGGCTCCGGCCTCTCCTCGGGATCAATACCTTGAGACCTCAACCTATGCAAGGCATGGCCTGCCTCTTTTCGGACATTCTTATTTGTTACGGACTCTCTGATTCTAAGCAAAGCATTGGCAGCAGCGACGTCGCGTATTGCACCCAAAGCACGGCATGCTGCTTGTGCCTCCCGATAATCGTCGCTACTTGCAAGCTTCTCCAAGTCCTGAACTGCCTCACAGCCGTGGTTCGTTGTCACATTATCCAGTACCTCTCCAAGCTCCTTATTTTCTTCGAGACGCTCTGTCACTATATGAGTCCTCCCTACTGATAGCCTCATCGCCTATTATGAAATAGCGCTGATTGACCATTCCTCTTGCAATATTCTTTCCTAGGATCAAAATTCCTCTACTGATAAGTAGGACGTTCGTAGGATACCAGGCTCACCCGTTACTTGCTGCCGCCTCAAACTATCCCACCGGATTTTGTGATGCATCCTAAGCTCTCTTTCGGAATCTCTTGGATTACCATAGGCGGTCCTTTTAGACTATCACGCCGAATTTCGTGTAGGAATTCCGCTCATTGCATAGAATTAACATGGATGGGAGGGATCAAGCTGAAGCGATTCGTACTTTTAGGTGTCGTAATCTTAGTTGTTATCCTTGCAGTCATACATAGTCTACGAACGCCCCCCGGAAGAAGTGAAACCCACGCCCCTGCCTCAATAACCCTGGCAGGATCCACTTCTGTTCAGCCATTCGCAGAGCTTTTGGCAGACGAGTATATGAATGAAGGCAGAGACATCATTATTAATATCCAGGGAGGCGGCTCCAGCGCAGGTGCAAGGGCAGCTCTTTCAGGCGTCGCTGAAATAGGCATGTTATCCCGCAACTTACAAGGGGATGAAAAAACGCTTGATCCCACAATTATTGCGTATGACGCAATAGCGCTTATTGTCCACCCTTCAAACCCCTCTCTTAACCTTGACATCGCCTGGATTAGGTCCATATTTGCCGGGGAGATTACAAGCTGGTCGGAAGTAGGGGGCAAAGATCGCAAGATCCATGTAGTCGCCCGCGAGGAGGGATCCGGAACCCGTGGCGCATTTGACGAGATAATTATGGGCGCGACGGAAGTTACCCCCGGTGCCATAGTCCAGGATTCCAACGGCGCAGTGAGAGAAATCATAGCAGGCGATCCTTCCGCCATAGGCTATCTATCCCTTGGTCTTGTGGACAAGCGTGTGAAAGCGGTAGCCATCAGAGGCGTGCTGCCGAGTATCGACACAGTAGCAAAGAACACCTATAGGCTGGTAAGGCCTATGATCCTCGCCACCTGCGAAAGCCCGAGGGAAGAGGTAAGGGATTTCATCAGCTTCTGCCTGAGTGAAAAAGCCCAGGAAATACTGGCCCGTGAAGGCTTGGTGCCGGTTACACCGGCTGCATCGGGAAAAGCACTTAAGCCAAGTCATGACAAATAGCGCTCTAATTCAGTAAGGAGGATGTCTTAGGCTATGCGCAATAAAGAAACACTGGTCCAATGGATTCTGGCGATAGTTGCGCTTTCTGCAATAGCAGTCCTCGCCCTTATCATCATCTTCATCTTCAAAGAAGGGTCGCCTATCATAGCCAGACTGGGCCTTACTAAATTCATCACCGGGACTAAGTGGTCTCCTACAAAAGGTATGTTTGGGATATTCCCAATGATACTTGGTTCGATTCAGGTGACGTTAGGTGCTCTCTTAATAGGAGTTCCAATAGGTCTCGCCACAGCCATTTTCCTTGCTGAGATGGCGCCGCCCAGAACAAGCCGGATCCTGAAATCTGCCATACAACTCCTGGCAGGGATCCCGTCTGTTGTGTTTGGATTCATAGGACTTGTCATTCTTGTCCCCTTTATCAGGCAATGGCTGGGCGGGCCCGGTTTCTCGGTCCTCGCGGCTGCCATTGTCTTAGGGATCATGATATTACCCACAATAGTCAGTGTGTGCTATGACGTGCTAAAAGCCGTGCCACCGGCGTATAGAGAAGGCATGCTGGCCTTGGGCGCCACACGATGGCAAGCTATAAAGATGGTGGTCCTCCCTGCAGCAAGGCCTGGAATCATAGCCTCGGTTATCCTTGGTATGGGACGAGCCATAGGAGAGACTATGGCAGTGATAATGGTGGCAGGCAACGCCACAAAAATCCCTGTCTCTCCCTTGGAGCCGGTAAGGACTCTCACAAGCAATGTCGCTCTGGAAATGGGCTATGCCATAGGCGAACACAGAGAAGCGCTTTTCGCCACCGGTATAGTCCTCTTTATAATCATAGCCCTTCTAAATACCCTGGCGCGCATAGTCGCCCGTCCGGAGAAGGTGTAAAGATGACTGATAGACGAGTTACCCTTCTTTTTGCAGGCATAACAGGTTTGACCATAGTAGTCTTGGTATTTATCATAGGTTACATCATGGTAAACGGATTGCCCGGGCTTACCTTGTCATTTCTTCTGGAATCCCCGCGGGAGATGGGAAGGACAGGCGGAATCTTCCCTGCAATAGTCGGGACCGTGCTCCTTACCGGTATAGCACTCTTTATCGCAGCTCCGGTCGGGATATTAACTGCAGTGTATCTGACTGAGTACACCCGGGATACATGGTTGCCTAAGGTAGTTCGATTCGGCACTGAAAGTTTAGCCGGGATCCCCTCGATTATTTTCGGCCTTTTCGGTTTCCTCTTTTTCGTAATATATCTGGATCTGGGATGGTCTGTTTTATCCGGCGCCCTGACGCTTTCTGCGATGATACTGCCAACCATTGTAAGAACCTCTGAAGAGGCTATCAGGGCGGTACCGGACGCTTATCGAGAGGTAAGCTTGGCCTTAGGCTCAACCAGGTGGCAGACGGTAACAAGCGTAGTCCTGCCATCAGCGAAGCCGGGGATTATGACCGGAGTAATGCTGGCTATCGGGAGGGCGATTGGCGAGACAGCTGCTGTTATTTTCACTGCCGGATCATCGCTTAGGCTGCCCAGGACACTCCTGGATTCCACAAGGACCCTCCCTGTCCATTTCTATATCCTTGCCAGAGAGGGTATATCATTGGAAAATGCGTACAGCACGGCTTTTGTATTGATCCTCTTGATATTAGCGATTAACATAGCAGCGCACACCATAATGAATCGTCTCACTGGAAAAGAAAGATAGCGCCCGCGAGTGGAAGAATCGAGGTGATACCGGAATCTATGACTGAAACCGAAGCAGTTAGTGGTAGGGGCACAAGAGAAGATAACAACAGGGGCATTCCTGCAAGCGGAAGCACCACCAAAATCTCTGCCCGAAATTTCAGCTTCTTCTACGGAGAACACTGCGCACTAAGAGACGTCAGTCTTGAAATCAGGCGAAATCAACTCTTCACAATCATGGGCCCTTCAGGGAGCGGTAAGACCACATTCCTTCGTGCCCTAAACAGGCTTGGAAACCTAATCCCCAACACCCGACACGAAGGCTCCCTCAAAATCGATGGGGTAGATGTATACGGGAAGGGAGTAGATGTAGCAGAACTACGCAGACGAGTAGGCATGGTTTTCGCGCTGCCTGTCGCGCTTCCTATGAGCATCTTCAGTAATGTCGCGCACGGGCCGCGAATGCAAGGGGTACGGCATCCAAAGGAGCTTGAAGAGATTGTGGAGAAGGCTTTGCGTGACGCAATTCTTTGGGATGAGGTAAAGGATAGACTGAGTGACAATGCATCACGTCTTTCCGGCGGACAGTTGCAAAGGCTTTCCATCGCACGTGTTTTGGCCTTGGAACCGGAAATCATTCTTCTTGATGAGCCCACATCCGGACTGGATCCCATTTCCACACTGAGAATTGAAGAGCTCCTCTGGGAATTGGTCGAGCGCTACACAATTGTCCTGGTGACACATAACCCTCTCCAGGCCGCGCGTATTGACAGCAAAACAGCGTTCTTCTTAATGGGGGAACTCATAGAAACCGGATCCGCCTATGACATTTTCACCAGGCCGAAGGATAAGAGGACTGAAGATTACGTTTCGGGAAAATACGGATGACACCGGTGGATGAATCAGGCATGAAGACCGTAGACAATATGTGAGGCTTTCGGAGGCTTATGGAACAGAAAGATAGCTACAACTACAAGATACGAGTTGATAACCTGAACCTGCATTTTGCCGCTAATCACGTGCTAAAAGGCATTAATCTCAATATCCCGGAGAATTTGATTACCGCGTTGATTGGGCCTTCAGGATGTGGAAAATCGACACTGCTAAAGTGCCTGAACAGGATGAATGATATTCTTCCGGATGTGAGAATCAAAGGACGGGTTCTACTGGGAGACGAAGACATCTATGCAGATGATGTAGATGTCACCAACCTCCGTAAGAAGGTAGGCATGGTATTTCAGCGACCTGTGGCTTTCCCGATCTCCATATACGAGAACGTGGCTTCCGCACCGAGAGTCCACGGGGTGTCGCACAAAGGAACCCTCGACAACATAGTCGCATCCAGCCTGGCAAAAGTCGGTCTGTGGGATGAAGTGGCTGACAAGTTACACAAGTCTGCGCTTACCTTGTCCCTCGGACAACAGCAACAGCTATGTATCGCCAGGGTCATAGCAAGTGAGCCTGAAGTAATCCTCCTGGATGAACCGTGTTCCGCCTTAGATCCGATATCTACCATGAAAATTGAAGAGCGTATGAGACAACTGGCGAAGAACTATACTGTAGTAATAGTCACTCACAGTATGCAACAAGCTGCCAGAGCTTCTGATTACACTGTGTTTATGCTTTCAGGCGAGATCATAGAGGCATGTCCCACCGGGGAAATGTTCACGTCCCCGAAGGACAGTCGAACTGAGAACTACATAACAGGAAGATTGTTTTAAGGGAGGGGTTAGAGGTGGTAAGGCCCAGAAAGAGATTTGAACAGGAGCTGGCCGAGCTTGATCAGCTTATCCTCCGTATGGGTTCCATTTCTGAGGATATGCTGAACAGGATGATACAAGCGCTCAAAGAGAGAAACGTGGAGCTTGCGGAAGAGACGGTTCGGATGGATGACAAGGTGGATGCGCTCAACCTTGAAATCGAGACTACATGCATAAGACTCATCGCAACGCAACAACCTCAAGCTCGCGATCTTCGGAGAATAATAGCCGCCCTTAAAATCGCCGGAGACGTGGAAAGAGTGGCAGACTATGCAGTGGACATCTGCTTAGTAGTGAAAGAGCTTGCGGATAAACCCCTCTTCAAACCCCTTGAAGACATCCCGAAAATGCAAGAGGTAGTCAAGAGAATGCTCCATGAGACGTTGGACGCTTTTGTCACAAGAGACTTGGACCTTGTTTACAAAATGATTGCTGATGATGAAGAAGTCGATACACTCTATGAAAACCTGTACGTCGAGTTAAAGGATTTCATGAAGCGAGACCCTGCCCTAGTAGATCAGGCAGTACCGTTAATTCTTATTACACGTTATTTGGAACGTATAGCTGATCACGTCACCAACATAGGAGAGCGTGTATTTTATGTAGAAACCGGCGAGCTTAAGGAGTTGCATGTATAGTAGTGGAGTAGCAAGGCAGACTCACTGCAAAAGAGCTTCCCTGCCCCTCTTTGCTGTGTACGGTCAGCGAGCCGCCATGACTTTGAATAATCCCATGACTTACGGCAAGCCCCAGGCCAATTCCGCTGCTGTGAGTAGTAAAGAAAGGCGTGAATACCTTCTTCAGATCTTCCTCTCGAATTCCGCATCCTGTATCAGTGAAGCAAATCTTCACGTTTTCATCAGCGCCATTTTGGGAATCACGGGAGATATCGACTGTAAGCAGACCTCCGTCAGGCATCGCCTGTATTGCATTGAGAACAAGGTTTAGGAATACCTGTCTAATCTGAGCTTCATCCGCAAGGACCAAGAACCCATCCCTTGCGCCTTGAATCTCATTGAGTTTAATGGCTACCCCTGATTGTTCAGCCTGCGGCCGTATCACTTCCAGAACCCCTTGAACCACATGTTTCATGTCAGTGGCTTTCAGGTTAAACTCCTGCCTGCGAGAGAATACGGTAAGGTTTCTTATTATCGCAGAACACCTGCCTGCCTCGTCTTCAATGACCTTGAGAGTTCTCAAATAATCATGAAGAACCTCTTCCTTTTCAAGCTTCTTTGCAAGGTGTTCGGCGCAAGCAGATATTATACCTATAGGATTGTTGATTTCGTGGGCAATACCTGCTGAGAACTCGCCTACGACTTTCATTCTCTCAGCCCAACGCAACTGCTCTTCCAGGTTAACAGTGGCGGTAATATCTTCGACGACAATTATTGCGCCTAAAGGTTGCATCAAATCAGATGCGTCAGAGGAATCCTTTTCACCCCCATCCGCTTCGTCCAATGACATCAAAGGACATACCCTGCACGAAACCACACATTTGCATCCATCGGGATCAACATATTCAAACCTGTTGACTTCATGTATGATCCCGTCTTCAAGCACTTCTCTAAGTACGTCGATGACACCTGATTCTTCATCAAAATGCAGTATTTCGAAGAACTTGTGCCCAACTGCGGCCTCCCGTAACATCCCGGTGATATTCTCCATACCCGTATTCCAGGTAGTAACGGTTAAGTCTCTATCGACCACAGCAAGCCCAATAGTAACGCTCTCCAAGATACTTTCATTGTAGTCCTTCAATCTGGATAACTCCTGATAAGCCAAGCCCAACTCCTCATAGAGTTTGGCGCTCTCCAAAGCGGTTGAAGCGTAGGCTGCCAGGATGGTAAGCAGCTGGATGTCATCAGCGGTTCTATCATAGAGATTAGGAGTATAAGCGCTAAGAACACCTGCGACCTTACCCTGCATTACAATGGGCACAGAGAGGACAAAGGTCACTCCTTCAGATCCGACAACCTCCAGGTGAGAGCCGACCGGCCCATAATCAACCACACCCGACAAAGGCTTATTTTCCTTTATGACCTGGGCAAAGGGACTGGACTCCACTGGGACGGATCTCGTGCTTTCTATATATTGCGCAGGAAGTCCTATGTGAGATACGAGATTAAGGTATGTCTCATCAGGACTGAGGATTCTAATAGCGACCCCTCGTGACGGCACAAGGCTTCTCACAATAACGGGAATGCGATCCAGTATTCTTCCGGGGCTGCGAGCAACCATTAATTCTTTGGCAATTTCAAGCAGAGTGGCAAGTTGGAACATACGCCGGTTTAACTCGGTGTTATTTGCGACAAGCTCTTCTTGAAGAAGAATATCGTTTCGAGTAAGTTCGCCGACGAAATCCTGCATTGAAAGAAGGTGTTTTTCGGCTTCTGACACTTTTTTTCTGCTATTCGTGCTGATTACGTACGTGGGAATAAGCATTCCCACAGTAACTGCAATGAGCGCCCATCCGTTGACCATGAACATTACCTGTGACACCCCCGAGCGAACCCACAGTATGATGCCGTCACTCTGCTATACCATACTCCTTAATCTTGTTCTGCAGAGTTCTTCTGCTAATCTCCAAAATTTCCGCAGCTTGTGTACGGTTACTGTTAGTTGCCCTGAGAACTCTGATAATATGAGCTCTTTCCATTTCCTTCATTGATTTTGGCTCATACGAAGAGGCTATGTCCGACTCATACCGATTTGGCGCATTTATTGCCGGTAAGCCCATGAATAAGTTATCCGCCTCGATGACAGGCCCCTTCGCAAAAATTACTGCACGTTCAATGCAGTTCTCAAGCTCCCTGACATTGCCGGGCCAATCATACGCTATCAACGTCTCCATGGCTTCCTTTGAAATTGACTCTACCTTTTTACCCAGTGCCTCAGAGTAGTGTCTTAGGAACTCCTCAGAAAGCAAAGGTATGTCTTTCTTCCTCTCGCGAAGAGGCGGAATAAAAACAGGAACCACGCTAAGACGATAGTACAAGTCCTCCCTGAAATCGCCTGATGCCACCAGCTCAATGAGGTTCTTATTGGTAGCTGATATAATTCGCAAGTCAACCAAGCGAGTCTCAGAGCTCCCCACCCTCTCGAATTCTTTCTCCTGGGTAACCCTTAGCAACTTGGCTTGCATCGCAGGGCTCATTTCGGCAATTTCATCAAGAAATATGGTTCCTGAATCAGCCGCCTCAAATCGCCCTATCCTGGTTGTTACTGCAGAAGTAAACGCGCCACGTTCATGGCCGAAAAGCTCAGATTCCAGCAGTCCTTCGGGAATAGCAGCACAATTAACCTTAACAAACGGCTTTTCTGCCCTGTGACTGGAACCATGAATTGCTTTCGCCAGGAGTTCCTTGCCTGTACCGGTCTCGCCGTATATAAGGACACTGGCGTTAGTAGGCGCGACATAATCTATCATCTCAAAAATCTCTTGCATTTCACCGGTTGATCCGATCATCCCAAAATCTCGTTTTCCTCGGCCTTTGCCACGAGGCGTACGGAAAAACGACGCGCCCAGTTCAAGCGCGCTCGCTACCGTATTCTTCAACTGTTCAATTTTAAATGGCTTCGTAATGTAATCGTAGGCACCGATCTTCATAGCTTGGATAGCGGTATCAACCGATGAATACGCTGTAATCATAATAGTAACAGTCTGGGGAGTTTGGGCCTTTATCTCACGTAAGATATCAAGCCCGCTCATATCAGGTAGCTTAAGATCGAGAATTGCTACATGAAAATCACCCGAAGACACTTTTGAAATAGCGTCTGTGCCATTACTTGCTACATCTACTGCATAGCCTTCATCTGATAGGACATCTGATAAAATATCCAACATATTAGGCTCATCATCAACTAAGAGTACTTTCTGCTCCTCCAAGTTCGACATCCCTTTAGTATCCATGGTAATGATAAGACAAGAACTCTATGTACATGACAAAACAATCCACGTGATCTCTTGTTTCGACACTTGGATAGTATTTCCTTCTTATCTTACCTGTCCCTATCTAGGAACATCGAAACAGAACTCGGAGCGCTAACTCCATCATAGGCGCGAGCCACAGTCTTACCGTTCTCTACAGCAGCAAGTTTCTCTTCCAGACCTGCCTTGAGCTCTGACAGCACGGCACGAAGCCGGTTGTTTGCGAGTATCGCCTTGCCGTGTGCTATAAGAGCTCGTTCTCTGGCTCCCTTGACATCCTCATGAATCCGGCCGGTAAACTCCTTCTCCAGCTTTCTTCTCTCTTCTTCCAGCCGGGCTATGGCTTCTATGCGTTCTCCACGTCCTAACAGGCAATCGCATAGGGCTGAATAATCCCCCCGAACCGCCAATTGCTCACTACGCTCTGTGTACTCGATTACTTCCTCAAGGAGTCTCGCTTCAGCCTCGTAACTTTCGATGAAATCACGCACAATCCCCCGAGCCGGATTCATCTTCACTTTTGTGCTCACCCTCATTTCCTAAGCGCTATCCTCACAATCAACAGACACTTAGTCTAAATCAAAGTTGTTTCGCTGCATCGCCGTTCAATTCTAATAAAGCAGTGACGTGTATGACTGGGACATGAAACTGTTTAACATAGCACTTTGGGTGTTGACAAGAGTATATGCGCGCAGCAGAGATGAAAATTGAGTTCTCAAGGCTTTTTCTCGCATTTCCAACCGTCCCTCCAGACTTTTGACCCGTGAGTCAATGGTGTTAATCTGGTTGCCTATGGATTTCCGCTGCCGATCTATTATGCCGGTGGCTTTCACAAAAGGCTCCATAAGGTTACGTGTCCTCACTGCAACACCGTCTTCGGACGCAAATAGGTTAAGTACACTATCAGGGTTTTCTGCAAGAGCCTTATTAAGCTTTGACTCATTGTCAATACTCAGCTGTCCACTTCTGTCACGGGTGATGCCAAGGTCAAACAGCCGTGAAATCCCCGGGGATTCCGCACCTTCCACCCTTCGCTGGACAGCCCTTGCCATCTGTGTCTTAAGGTTAAGATATGCGGCTTCACCTGCCAGATCTCCCCGTATACCCGCATGGGCATCAACCATGGTTTTGTTCTCTAAGAACTTCACTGTCGCATTGAAACTTGCAATGAATGCCTTTATCTTTGCCTTAATGGCATTTGTGTCAGGCTTGATTTCCAAGCTTACCCCCTCAGCCCCAAGCTCTTGGGACTTCTTGAGTGTCAGGGTAACCCCTGGGACAGCATCTGTCACAATGTTCGACGACCTGACGAAGTCAAGGCCGTTCAAGTTGAACTTGGCGTCTAGCAAGTCCCTGGCGACAAGATAGCCTCCGCTTTCCCCGGAGGACTGGATTTCAGAGGATATGCCGCAAAATGCAAGAATGTTATGTATTTCACCTGCCTCGCTCAGGCTTACAGCGT
>JAAYRV010000065.1 GCA_012518595.1 Bacillota bacterium | reverse complement strand
TCAGGCAGTAAGGTTCTGAAGGCCTCGCGAGTAGCCTCATTCATAAAATTGGCATAAGCATTATGGACCTTGGCATGGGGAACCTCTCTTCCGGATTCGCCGTGGAGTGCCTCAAGATCCATAGTGCCTGATTCAGTGTCAAAACACGAAGGCTCATTCATATCATTCCAGATTCCTCGGATCCCGACATCAAAGAGGAGCTTATGATTTTCTGCCCACCAGGTTCTCGCCTTTTCTTTGAAGAAATCCGGGAACACTACACGTCCCGGCCAGACTTCCGCTTCAAATAGTTCGCCGTCAGGGAGTTTGACGAAGCAGTCTTTTGCCAGGCCGTCTCTGTAGACTTTATACTTGGGATCTATTTTCACTCCCGGATCTATGATAGTGACCACTTTGAAACCCATGTTCTGAAGGCGGGTAATAAGGCCGGAAGGGTCCGGAAAAGTCGCTTGATCGAATGTGAAAACCCGACAACCGTCCATATAGTGGATATCAAGATATATGGAATCGCAAGGGATATCGTGTTTCCTAAAGTTCTTTGCCACCTCTTCCACATCTTCCTGTGGACAGTAACTATACCTCGACTGGTGATATCCCAGTGCCCAGAGGGGAGGCAGTTCCATTGTTCCGGTAAGTTTGGCATATTGCTCTACTACATCTTTAATCTTAGGTCCTGCGAAAAAATAGTAATCCAGCTTATCGCCTGCCGCTTGGAACATATACTCGCCAGGCAAGGTTTTACCCATGTCAAAAGCGCACCGCCCCGGACTGTCAAGGAAAATGCCGTAGGCGTGATTTTCACAAAAGCCAATGAAAAACGGAATAGAGACGTAAAGAGAATCAGTGGAGGGAGTATGAAGAACAGTATCAGTGTTCCATAGCGTCATAGTTGTCCCGCGCTTGTCCAGGTAACCTGTGCGTTCCCCAAATCCGTAGAATCGGGTGCCTGTCGGAAGAGTTTTGAAGCATGCTGCGCTGTCCTTTGTCCAGCCCATCCCTGATGTGGCGGTGTCCAGACAAATAGGGATCCCATTCAGTTCGTAAAAGCCGATTCTAATGGGGGATTTGCTTATGTGCACACGGATCTTTGCGGTGATGATATTAATATCATCAGGGCTTTCCGTAATCTTCACACTAACACCGGGCAGATCCTGTTTCACCACAGCGCACGATTGGATCTTGGCATTCGATAGGGTCGTAGCATCGGGGTGAAGTTTCCGCATTGTTACCCGTACCAGATCTTCTCTGAGGACGGTAACTTCCAATTCTTCGGTTTGGGTCCTAATAGAAACGCCGGTTGCGGTTCGAGTGAGTTGTTCAACGATGCCTATAGATTCAAAGCTTTTTCCCATTAGTCAGGAATCTCCTTTATATGCTTTTTGCTTCTTTGATACTGAGCGGGGCGAGGGTATGGGTATTTGAAAGCGCAAATATGCATTCCCATGGATCAAGAGTTCGGGTCTATTCGCTAATATTCCTGCTTAATATTGGGACATGAATAGAGAGACCCGTGTCAATCTAAGTAGATCGCTATAAGTAAGCGCTAGCTCTGGAAAATGTACGTACCGTGTGGGGTGGCCCCGCAAGGTATGTACGTTTTCTGAGGCCGGTGTTGCACTTGGGGACTGCATATAGGTCACCGGTAACCCAAGACCTCGGAAAACCAGCGAAAACTAATGAACTCATACTTAGATACCGGCACAGAATTGGGCCAACCTTAGCCATAAGTAAATGCCGATCCATTTCCTAGGGCAGGAGATCAGGCTTTAATGGAGAATAATGAAAAAATATTATACTTGTCGAAACAGGCGGTATTTTGCGTCTCTTAGAGAAGTCTTTCACGTTCTTCGGTAGTTGACAATATCGAATGTCCTAAGCGAATTCTCATGCGGCAAAGTATTGAAGTGTGGATAACCTTATGTATGTCAGCACAAGGAAGAGAATAAGCTGGAATCTGTAAGGATTCACTGAAGGGTGGGCTTGAGTATATGCAGGGGACACTTGAGATCATATTCCTTCTCGCTGCGATCGGCTACTTCTTAGGCGGCATAAGGATAAAAGGCATCCACCTTGGGACATCCGGGGTGCTTCTTGCCGCGCTCTACTTCGGCCATCTTGGTTATGAGATTCCGTCTCTTATTCGGGATCTGGGACTTGCGCTCTTTGTGGGGGCGGTGGGTCTTACTGCAGGATCCAGGTTTTTTAGGAATCTTAAGCAGAATGCTTTGTCGTATGGGGCAATAGCTGTAGCTATTGTGAGTTCAAGCGCGTTTGCCGTATCCGTGTTTTCGAGGTTCTTTTCAATGCCGGGAGCGCTATCCGCAGGCATATATACAGGCGCCTTAACCACAACACCCGGACTTGCTGCTGCGCTCGAGGTTACGCAAGATAGCGCTGTATCCATAGGATATGGAATAGCGTACCCTTTCGGGGTAGTAGGAGTCGTGTTGTTTGTTCAGGCTGTGCCGCGGCTGCTTGGCAAAGATCTCCGCGTGGAAATGCAGGCATTGTCTGAGTCAGCGTACACACCTGCACGGACCGACCTTATGGTAAGGGATTTCGTTGTAGCGGAGCCTGCAGTATACCGCAAGACCCTTTCAGAACTTAATATCGCAGCTTCTACCGGGGCTGTGATTTCTCGGGTTCGAAAGGGCAACCAGGTGCTCCCCGCGTTTAGGGAGACTGTTTTGCTGGAAGGCGATGTGATACGGGGAGTTGGAACCGAGGAAGCCCTTAGAAGACTTGAGGAGATGGTGGGGCCTTATACTTCAGCGCTGATGAGTCAGCCTGGTTTGGAAGTGCGGGATCTCGTTTTGGAAGGCCCCACTTTAGTTGGGAAGACGCCTGGAAGTCTATCCCTTAACAAGCAGTACGGAGTCATGCTGACAAGGATAAGAAGGGCCGGGGTTGAGTTTGTCCCCACAGCTCAGACCATTTTTGAACATAAGGATGTAATTCGTGCGGTCGGCCCGTCATTTGGATTGGATAAACTGGAGGCTTTGGTAGGGAGACAGAGACGGGCATTTGACGATCTCGGCATGCTTCCTCTCATGGCAGTTCTGGCTATTGGAACAGCGCTTGCACGTGTTCGATTCATGATTCCCGGCACCGGCGGAGTGAGCCTGGGTCTTGCAGGGGGACCTCTTATGGCAGGGCTTATTGTGGGGCACTTCGGCGGCATCGGTCCCTGGTCTCTCAAGCCTTCCGGTAGGCTGCTCAACGTAATGCGGGAAGCGGGGCTTATGCTTTTTCTTGCAGGTGCTGGAGTAGCTGCAGGTCATGGATTTGTGGAGACAGTAGCAAGGTACGGTTGGCTCCTGTTCTTAGGCGGTGCCCTCGTAACTCTTATCCCTATGTGTGTAGGATTCATCTTGGCTAACTGGGTGTTCAAGCTCAGCCTTCCTGACACCCTTGGATCAATATGTGGCGGAATGACGAGCACGCCTGCGCTGGGCGCGTTGATTACTGCTGCAGGAAGTGAAGAGGTGGCTGCTCCGTATGCAGCTACTTATCCATTTGCCTTGGTGTTAGTGGTGGTGGCCAGTCAGGCTTTGGCGTCGCTTTTGTGATGGCTGAGGATGAGGTGGGATTTGACGCAAAGCCTGAGACTCTCTAATCAATGAGTCCATTCTATCAGCGTTATCTCTGTTCCAAGCTTCTTTTTCAGCGCATTCTTGATATGCTCGTAATGAGGGCAAGGATAACCTATCGGATTTCCCTTGCTGATACATGAAGCAAGGACGATTGCGTCTGCGCCTCTGTCAACCATGAGTTTCCCTCTTGTAACTGCTCTTTTCCCAGGGCATCCGCCGCAAGAGACAAATCCTATTACTTCGACCGGACCGGTATTCTCAAAAGCCATCTTTCCCTCTTTTGCAACCTTGAAGTCTGTGTTTCCCGGACACATATCCTCAGTTTGTTGACAACGTATTATTCCTACCTTCATCATTTCAATTTCAGCCTCCTCACAACGCGTTGTTTTTCCAATTCATCTCATATAGCATTCAGATACGCTTCAGATGCTTTTCTGCCTCTCTTATGCTAAGCGGAGCGAGAGTATGAGTGTTCAGAAACTCCAGGACCCATTCTTCATCTGTTCTTGCATATTGTCTTAGCGCCCATCCGATGGCCTTATCGATGAAGAATTCTCCGGTCTCAGAGTGTCTTTCTATCACGTCTGCAAGTAAGTCCGTGTCGGTCTTATTCTTGTACTTGAGCTGAAAGAGAATGGCGGTACGTATCAGCCAAATGTTGCCGCTCTCTGAGAACTGTACTATCTCTTTATGCCGTATGTTAGGATACCTAATGCATAGTGTGCCTACTACATTGCTTGCGAGCGCATCTACAGTATCCCACCAGGATTTCGTTGTAATGAGGTCCTCTAGAAGGTTGATATGGTCCCGCTGAAGGGCCCTGCTCTTACTGATGAGATAGTCCACTGCGAAATATTGATATTCTCTCTCCGGAAGCCTCCAGAGAGTATAGACGAATTCTTCACAAAATGGTCTATTTTTGTAGCCGGTCTCCTTAGCAATGTCTTTTTGCAACTCGCGCCTCTTCTGTGCCTTGATGCCAAGAAAGGGGAATTGGTCTCTCATATATGCTGACATGGGCTTGCTCTGGCTCTCGTCGGCATTCTCCGAGAAGACCTTGACCGTATGTTGAAAGAGTCCCGTCAGGGTATCTGCCATGATGATCCTCCTTGTAGATCTAGTATTGAGTTATTCGTCTAAATCTTAGGGGATCCCTTCCCTTGTGGCCTAATGTATCATTCCGACGGCAGATTGCCGGTCAGGCGTTGGCGTTACTTTCGTGATGAATAAGCTTTCAACTCTCAATGTCCCGGATCAGAATCACGTGAATCGTTTTGCCCGGTTAGGTGAAGCGTGAACGACTGAGCTTCAAAAGCATCTAAATTGTAGTATAATAGGCATATAATAAGCATACAATTATGCTACCCGACGAGGTGATC